>NZ_KV819863.1:0-102209 GCF_001815235.1 Pseudomonas sp. HMSC065H01
GCCATGCTGGTCACGCCAGGAATCTTCAAGCGTTATGTCCAGGAGCATCCAGAGCTCGAAAAGCTGGCCCAGGCCAAGGAGACGACCGGCTGGAAGCTGGTGCAGCGCGCGTTCGAGAAACAAGGGCTTCACCGGAAGACCAGTAAGAGCCTGAACATCTGGACCATCAAAGTCTCAGGCCCTCGTAAAACGAAAGAGCTCAAGGCCTACCTACTCCAGGATCCCAAATTGCTGTTCCCTGAGCAGCCTCTGGACAACCCAAGCCTCACGGTTATCACCGATGCCGAAGGAGGTGTGGAATGACGCCGCAGCAGCTCACCGAGGAGTACATCTTCGCGCACGATCTCCGGGAAGCCAGCGCGAAGATCTACCGCGCCGCGACCAAGGCGCTGCTCAAGCACTTCGGTCCTACGGCAACCGTACATGACGTGGACCACCGGGCTGTCCTGGGTTGGCGGCGCAAGGTACTGGAACAAGGCCTATCGAAGCGGAGCTGGAACACGTACTCGAATCATCTGCGAACGATCTGGGGCTATGCCATCGAGCACGAGCTGGTGACGCACTCCCAAGTCAACCCGTTCAGAAAGACCACCGTCATCCCCCCCAGGCGAGCAAGCAAAACCGTCGCAGCCGAAGCCATCCTGCGCGCCCGCAGTTGGCTCAACATGCAGGTCGGCGCCGAGCGCTGCACCGGCGATCGCGCACGCATCACTCCCGCCTGGTTCTGGCTTTGCACGTTTGAGGTCTTCTACTACACCGGCATCCGGTTGAACGCGCTGCTGTGCATCCGCAAGCGCGACATCGACTGGGATAATCAACTGATCCTCATCCGCGGCGAGACAGAGAAAACTCATAAAGAGTTCGTAGTGCCAATAACGGAGGGGCTTGTGCCTCACCTATCGCGGCTCCTGCAGGAGGCCGATAGAGCCGGATTCGCCGATGACGACCAGTTGTTCAACGTCAACCGGTTCTCACCGCACTACAAGAGCAAGGTGATGAACTCCGACCAGGTCGAAGCCATGTACCGGAAGTTGACCGAGAAGGTTGCGGTGCGGATGACCCCGCACCGTTTCCGGCACACCCTGGCCACCGACTTGATGAAGGCACCCGAGCGGAACATCCACCTCACGAAGTGCCTGCTCAACCACTCGAATATCCAGACCACGATGAGCTACATCGAGGCCGACTACGACCACATGCGTGCCGTGCTGCATGCCAGAAGCCTGGCCCAAGGAGCGCTGGAGAACGTCAGGAAGGTGGATTACAGCGGCTCCCCGCAAGCCTCTGCCAAACCGAAGCCATGCGGGCAACCTCTCGCTCGAATGGGTGAAGCGCCGCCACAGGAGGCTAGGACAGAACCTGCAGAACCAAGGGAGCACACACCAGGGACAGGCATTCAGGGAGATGCAACCGCGTGGGAAGAAGCGCTACCACAGCCACCTGACACCTTCGAGCAAAGAGTGCTGTTCACTCTGATGGCTCAACACCTATCGAACCGTGCCGCCACGGCCTCCGCGGCTTCCACCGCAACAAGCGGATCTGGTGGATGGGGATCTACCGCCCGAAGCAGTCCCGCCTAGCGATACCGATACTGAGGGGCCGGCTACCGGACGAAAGGTAGCTGCGCCTCCCAGCAGATCGCTAGGCCTGTAGGAAACATCTGGAAATACCGAGAGCGCCTGGATTCCAATGCTGGCAGAGCCGCGCCATTTCAAGGCCAACACCGCAGTACCCCCCCCCGTAATCGCTGATTACGTCGGGGGCGCATTGCTACGCCTGCAGAATGGTTTCAGGATCTTAGAAACAGAAAAGCCCACCTAAAAAGGCGGGCTATTCCATATTGACATCACGTCAATGCGGGCCTAATGTTCGGCCCAGACGGCTGCTGGACAAGTAAAAGGTGCAACACCCCTTCCTAGGCCTGTGCAACTCGCCCCTCGAAAATGGTGGGTCGTGTAGGATTCGAACCTACGACCAATTGGTTAAAAGCCAACTGCTCTACCGACTGAGCTAACGACCCAAGTATGAGGTGGTCGGGGTAGAGAGATTCGAACTCCCGACATCCTGCTCCCAAAGCAGGCGCGCTACCGGACTGCGCTATACCCCGATTGGAAGTTGGCTCCGCGACCTGGACTCGAACCAGGGACCCAATGATTAACAGTCATTTGCTCTACCGACTGAGCTATCGCGGAACGTCTTTCTTCCAACCCTGGACGCTTCCGGTGTTGCTGGATTCGCGTCTCAGAGGCGCGCCATTTTACGGATGCGCGCGGGCATGTCAACCCTCTGATCCAAAAAGTTTTTCTTCTTTTTCCACGAGCGGCAAAACGGCCCTTCCACTGCATGCGGCAGCGCTCTCGCTCCTACCGGACGCCCATGAAAAAGCCCCGCCGAAGCGGGGCTTTCCCTGTCCGTCCACGAAGAGGTCAGGCGAAGACGATCTCGTCGCCTTCCACCTTCGCCGAGATACTGGCACCCGGCGCGAATTTGCCGGCCAGGATCAGTTGCGCCAGCGGGTTCTCGATCCAGCGCTGGATGGCCCGCTTCAGCGGGCGTGCGCCATAGACCGGGTCGAAGCCGACGGCGATCAGCTTGTCCAGCGCCTCCTGGCTCAGTTCCAGGCTCAGCTCGCGCTCGGCCAGGCGCTTGCGCAGGCGACCGAGCTGGATCTCGGCGATGCCGGCGATCTGCTCGCGAGCCAGCGGCTCGAATACCACCACTTCGTCGATCCGGTTGATGAATTCCGGACGGAAGTGCGCATTGACCGCGTCCATCACTGCGGCACGTTGCGCCTCGCGGTCGCCGGCCAGCTCCTGGATCTGTGCCGAACCGAGGTTGGAGGTCATCACCACCACGGTGTTGCGGAAGTCCACCGTACGCCCGTGACTGTCGGTCAGGCGTCCGTCCTCGAGCACCTGGAGGAGAATGTTGAATACATCCGGATGGGCCTTCTCCACCTCGTCCAGCAGCACCACCGAGTAAGGCTTGCGGCGGATCGCCTCGGTCAGGTAGCCGCCTTCCTCGAAGCCGACGTAGCCCGGAGGCGCGCCGATCAGGCGGGCCACCGAGTGTTTCTCCATGAACTCGGACATATCGATCCGCACCAGCGCCTCCTCGGTATCGAAGAGGAACTCGGCCAGCGCCTTGCACAACTCGGTCTTGCCCACCCCGGTCGGGCCGAGGAAGAGGAACGAGCCGCTCGGCCGGTTCGGATCGGCGAGGCCGGCGCGCGAACGGCGCACGGCGTTGGACACGGCGACTACCGCCTCGTCCTGGCCGATCACTCGCCGATGCAGCTCCTGCTCCATGCGCAGCAGCTTCTCGCGCTCGCCCTCGAGCATCTTCGACACCGGGATACCGGTCCACTTGGAAACCACTTCGGCGATTTCCTCGTCGGTCACCTTGTTGCGCAGCAACTGGTTCTCGGTCTTGCCGTGCTGGTCGACCATCTGCAGGCTGCGTTCCAGGTCCGGGATGGTCTGGTACTGGATGCGCGCCATGCTCTCGAGGTCGCCCTTGCGCCGCGCCGCCTCCATCTCCTGCTTGGCCTGCTCGATCTTCTGCTGGATCTGCGCCGAGCCCTGCACCTCGGCCTTCTCGGACTTCCAGATCTCCTCGAGGTCGGCGTATTCGCGCTCGAGCTTGACGATATCCTCCTCCAGCTTGGCCAGGCGCTTCCTGGTGGCTTCGTCGTCTTCCTTCTTCAGCGCCTCGCGCTCGATCTTCAGCTGGATCAGGCGACGGTCGAGACGATCCAGTTCCTCCGGCTTGGAGTCGATCTCCATGCGGATGCGGCTGGCGGCCTCGTCGATCAGGTCGATGGCCTTGTCCGGCAGTTGCCGATCGGTGATGTAGCGGTGCGACAGCTTGGCCGCGGCGATGATCGCGCCGTCGGTGATGCTCACCCCGTGGTGCACTTCATAGCGTTCCTTGAGGCCACGGAGGATGGCGATGGTGTCTTCCTCGCTCGGTTCGTCCACCAGCACCTTCTGGAAGCGGCGCTCCAGCGCGGCATCCTTCTCGATGTACTGGCGATACTCGTCGAGGGTAGTAGCACCGACGCAGTGCAGCTCGCCGCGCGCCAGAGCCGGCTTGAGCATGTTGCCGGCGTCCATGGCGCCTTCCGCCTTGCCGGCGCCGACCATGGTGTGCAGTTCGTCGATGAACAGGATGACCCGGCCTTCCTGCTTGCCCAGTTCGTTGAGGACCGCCTTCAGGCGTTCCTCGAACTCGCCGCGGAACTTGGCACCGGCGATCAGCGCCCCCATGTCCAGGGCCAGCAGGCGCTTGTCCTTGAGGCCGTCCGGCACTTCGCCGTTGATGATGCGCTGGGCCAGGCCCTCGACGATGGCGGTCTTGCCGACGCCGGGTTCGCCGATCAGCACCGGGTTGTTCTTGGTCCGCCGCTGCAGGACCTGGATGGTCCGGCGGATCTCGTCGTCGCGACCGATCACCGGGTCGAGCTTGCCTTCCTCGGCGCGCTTGGTCATGTCGACGGTGTACTTGTCCAGCGCCTGGCGCGACTCCTCGACGTTCGGGTCGTTCACCGCTTCGCCGCCACGCAGGTTGGCCACGGCATTCTCCAGCGCCTTGCGCGACACGCCCTGGCCGAGCAGCAGCTTGCCGAGCCTGGTGTTCTCGTCCATCGCGGCCAGCAATACCAGCTCGCTGGAGATGAACTGGTCGCCCTTCTGCTGGGCCAGGCGGTCAGCCTGGTTGAGCAGGCGTGCGAGATCCTGGGACAGGTTCACGTCGCCGGTCGGGCTCTGGATCTTCGGCAGCGCGTCGAGTTCTTTGTTGAGGCCGCTGCGCAGGGCGGCGATATCGAAGCCGACCTGCATCAGCAGGGGCTTGATCGAACCGCCTTGCTGCTCGAGCAGGGCGGAAAGCAGGTGCACCGGCTCGATGGCCGGATGGTCATGGCCAACGGCCAGGGACTGGGCGTCGGAGAGCGCCAGTTGCAGCTTGCTGGTCAAACGGTCTATTCGCATGGGTCGTCCTTCCTTCTATAGAGCGGGCCGGAACGATGGGTGTCCCTGATGAAGAAAAGCCCGCCGAGATGACTCAGTAGATAAGGGCGATTTTCCGCGGTTCAAGCGACCGGACCGTGACATCGGTCAGTTGCCGCCGGATAACCTGCGCGGGCCTAGTCCTGGAGCCAGACCAGGCTGGCAAAACGGCCGGTACGCGACGAGCGGCGGTAGGAATAGAAGCGCGCGGTATCGCTGAAGGTGCAGAAGCCACCGCCATGCACGGCGGTGACGCCATGGGCGCCCAGGCGGATCCGCGCGAGTCGGTAGATGTCGGCCATGAAGCGGCCCGGATTGGCGCTAGGTACGAAAGCCGAGCGCGCCTCGGCGTGCGCAGCGACGAATGCATCGCGGACCTCGCCGCCGACCTCGAAGGCCTGCGGGCCGATCGCCGGCCCCAGCCAGACCAGCAGTTCGTCGCCGGGCACGCCCAGGCTGTCCACCGTCGCCTCCAGCACGCCCGCCGCCAGCCCGCGCCAGCCGGCATGGGCCGCCGCCACGCGGGTGCCCGAGCGGTCGCAGAACAACGCCGGCAGGCAGTCGGCGGTCATGATCGTACAGGCGACGCCCGGCATCGCGCTCCAGCTGGCGTCGGCCCTGAGCACCCGGCTCGGGTCGGCCTCCACCACCGTCACTCCGTGCACCTGGTCCAACCAGCTCGGCCGGCATTCCAGACGCTCGGTCAGGCGTCGGCGGTTTTCTTCCACGGCGCGCGGATCGTCGTCGACGTGGGCGCCAAGGTTCAGACTGTCGAAGGGTGCCTGGCTGACCCCGCCACTGCGCGTGGTCACGCAGGCCCGCACACGGGCCGGCGCCGGCCAGTCGGGGGTCAGCCAGGCGTTCATCCGACGAACGCCTCGCGATCCTGGCGCAACAGGCTGAGCAGCCAGAGGAAGTCTTCCGGCAGCGGCGACTCCCACTTCATGCGCACGCCGGTGGCCGGGTGATCCAGTTCGAGGAAGCGCGCGTGCAGCGCCTGCCGGGGGAACTCGCGAAGAGTCTGGACCAGGGTCTGGCTGGCCACCGGGGGAATCCTGAAGCGCCCACCGTAGACCGGATCGCCGACCAGGGGATAGCCGATATGGCTCATGTGCACGCGGATCTGGTGGGTACGCCCGGTCTCCAGCTTGACCCGGGTATGGGTGTGCGCACGGAAGCGTTCCAGCACGCGGTAATGGCTGACCGCCACCTTGCCGGCGTCGACCACCGCCATCTTCTGCCGCTGCACGCCATGCCGTCCGATCGGCGCATCGATGGTGCCACCGGAGGTGATCACGCCGATCACGATCGCCTCGTAGATGCGGCTGACCGACCGTGCCTGCAGTTGCGCCACCAGCTTGGTGTGGGCCTCCAGCGTCTTGGCCACCACCATCAGGCCGGTCGTGTCCTTGTCCAGGCGGTGGACGATCCCGGCGCGCGGCACATTGGCGATGTCCGGGACATGGTAGAGCAAGGCATTCAGCAGGGTGCCGTCCTGATGGCCGGCAGCCGGATGGACCACCAGGCCGGCGGGCTTGTCGATCACCAGGATGTGCTCGTCCTCGTAGACGATTTCCAGCTCGATGTCCTGTGCGAGCCACTCGCCCTGGGCTTCCTGCTCGGCCTCCAGGACGAGTTGCGCGCCGCTGTGGACGATGTCGCGCGGGCGCAGCACGGCGCCGTCGACGGTCAGGCGTCCGTCCTTGATCCAGCCGGCCAGACGGGAGCGGGAGTGTTCGGGAAAAAGCTGGGCGGCGATCTGGTCGAGACGCTGGCCACCCAGCTCGAACGGCACCTCGGCCGCGCGTTGAATCATATCGGACATGAGTAGGAGACGATGCTCAGCGCGGCTTTTGGAATCGGCTACGCGCTGTGGTTAAATACGGGGTCTTTGTCCCAGGGGGTGCCTGGGGCGCCAATCATAACAGACGGTTGAGGCCAAGCCGACCGTCCCAGGGACGCAAGCCGCCATGCAAGTGAAACACCTGCTGCTGATCGCCATCCTCGCCCTCACCGCAGCCTGCTCCTCGAACAAGGAGACTGTCGACGAGAACCTGAGCGAGAGCCAGCTGTACCAGCAGGCGCAGGACGACCTCAACAACAAGAGCTACAACAGCGCCGTCACCAAGCTGAAAGCCCTCGAATCGCGCTATCCCTTCGGCCGCTACGCCGAGCAGGCCCAGCTCGAGCTGATCTACGCCAACTACAAGAACATGGAGCCCGAAGCCGCCCGCGCCGCCGCCGAACGCTTCATCCGCCTGCATCCGCAGCACCCCAACGTCGACTACGCCTACTACCTCAAGGGCCTGTCCTCCTTCGACCAGGACCGCGGCCTGCTGGCGCGCTTCCTGCCGCTGGACATGACCAAGCGCGACCCGGGCGCCGCCCGCGACTCCTTCAACGAGTTCGCCCAGCTCACCAGCCGCTTCCCCAACAGCCGCTACGCCCCGGACGCCAAGGCGCGCATGGTGTACCTGCGCAACCTGCTGGCGGCCTACGAAGTGCACGTCGGCCACTACTACCTGAAGCGCCAGGCCTATGTCGCCGCCGCCAACCGCGGTCGCTACGTGGTAGAGAACTTCCAGGAAACCCCGGCCGTCGGCGATGGCCTGGCGATCATGGTCGAAGCCTACCGTCGCCTGGGTCTCGACGACCTGGCCAGCACCAGCCTGGAAACCCTCAAGCTCAACTATCCGGATAACGCCAGCCTCAAGGATGGCGAGTTCGTCGCCCGCGAAAGCGAGGCCGACACCCGCTCCTGGCTGGCCAAGGCCACCCTGGGCCTGATCGAAGGCGGCGAGCCGCCGCCGCACATGGAAACCCAGGCCGCCAAGGACGTGATCAAGCAGTACGAGGATGCCGAGCGGGAGATTCCCGCCGAACTGAAGCCGGAAAACCAGGATCACAGCGCCGACGACGAGAAGCCGGAGAGCGATGACGACGAAGACTCCGGCCGCTCCTGGTGGAGCTACATGACCTTCGGTCTCTTCGACTGATCGCACGAAACACCGAAGGGAGGCGCAGGCCTCCCTTCTTTTTGCCCGCCGCCATGCCTCTCCCAGCGCCAAACGCCGCACAGCCTGGACCTTCCCGGCTGGGATCGAGCCGGCGGCTTGGCTAAACTGCAGCTTTCTCCAGCCTCCGAGATCACCATGGGCCTTTTCCGCCTCCTGTTCTGGATCGCCCTGATCGCCATCGCGTTCTGGCTCTGGCGTCGCTTTACCCGTCCCACTCCGCGCCAGCAGCAACGTCCGCAGGACGAGCCGAGCGCATCGCCGATGGTCCGCTGCGCCCATTGCGGCGTCCACGTGCCGCAGACCAACGCCCTCGCCCACGAACAACGCTGGTATTGCAGCCAGGCGCACCTGCGCCAGGACCAGGGCGACCGTGCGCGCTGAACGGCTACGGCTGAGCGAGGAGCAGGGGCAACGCATCCTCCGTCTGTACCACCTGTACCGCCTGACCATCGGCCTGGTACTGGTCCTGCTGATCTCCAGCGAACTGGAAGATCAGGTCCTCAAGCTCGTCCACCCTGAACTGTTCCATGTCGGCAGTTGGTGCTACCTGGTCTTCAACATCCTGGTCGCGCTGTTCCTGCCGCCGTCGCGGCAATTGCTGCCGATCTTCATCCTCGCGCTCACCGACGTGCTGATGCTTTGCGGCCTGTTCTACGCAGGTGGCGGCGTGCCCAGCGGCATCGGCAGCCTGCTGGTGGTGGCGGTCGCCATTGCCAACATCCTGCTGCGCGGGCGCATCGGCCTGGTCATCGCGGCGGCGGCCAGCCTCGGCCTGCTCTACCTGACCTTCTTCCTCAGCCTGAGCAGTCCGGACGCCACCAACCACTACGTCCAGGCCGGCGGCCTCGGCACCCTGTGCTTCGCCGCCGCGCTGGTGATCCAGGCTCTGGTGCGGCGCCAGGAGCAGACCGAAACGCTGGCCGAAGAACGCGCCGAGACGGTCGCCAACCTGGAGGAACTCAACGCATTGATCCTGCAGCGCATGCGCACCGGCATCCTCGTGGTCGATAGCCGTCAGGCCATCCTCCTCGCCAACCAGGCCGCCCTCGGCCTGCTCAGGCAGGACGACGTGCAGGGCGCCAGCCTGGGCCGCCACAGCCCGATGCTGATGCACTGCATGAAGCAATGGCGCCTGAATCCCAGCCTCCGTCCGCCGACGCTCAAGGTGGTGCCGGATGGCCCGACGGTGCAACCCAGCTTTATCAGCCTCAACCGCGAAGACGACCAGCACGTGCTGATCTTCCTCGAAGACATTTCGCAGATCGCCCAGCAGGCGCAGCAGATGAAGCTGGCCGGTCTCGGCCGCCTGACCGCCGGCATCGCCCATGAGATCCGCAACCCGCTGGGCGCGATCAGCCACGCCGCCCAACTGCTGCAGGAGTCAGAGGAACTGGATGCCCCGGACCGACGCCTGACGCAGATCATCCAGGACCAGTCGAAGCGGATGAACCTGGTCATCGAGAACGTCCTGCAGCTCTCCCGTCGCCGCCAGGCCGAACCGCAGCAGCTCGACCTGAAGGAGTGGCTTCAGCGGTTCGTCGACGAATACCCCGGCAGGCTGCGCAACGACAGCCAACTGCACCTGCAGCTCGGTGCCGGCGACATCCAGACCCGCATGGACCCACATCAGTTGAACCAGGTGCTGAGCAACCTGGTGCAGAACGGTCTTCGCTACAGCGCCCAGGCGCACGGGCGCGGCCAGGTCTGGCTGAGCCTCGCGCGCGACCCGGAGAGCGACCTGCCGGTGCTGGAAATCATCGACGACGGTCCCGGCGTACCGGCGGACAAACTGAACAACCTGTTCGAACCCTTCTTTACTACAGAAAGCAAAGGCACCGGCCTGGGCCTCTATCTCTCCCGCGAGCTCTGCGAGAGCAACCAGGCACGGATCGACTACCGCAATCGCGAGGAAGGCGGCGGCTGCTTCCGCATCACCTTCGCCCACCCGCGCAAACTCAGCTGACGGAAGCCGCACGCATGAGCCGACAAAAAGCCCTGATCGTCGACGATGAACCGGATATCCGCGAACTGCTGGAAATCACTCTCGGCCGCATGAAGCTGGACACCCGCAGCGCCCGCAACGTCAAGGAAGCCCGCGAGTTGCTGGCCCGCGAGCCGTTCGACCTGTGCCTCACCGACATGCGCCTGCCGGACGGCAGCGGCCTCGATCTGGTCCAGTACATCCAGCAGCGCCATCCACAGACCCCGGTGGCCATGATCACCGCGTACGGCAGCCTGGACACCGCGATCCAGGCGCTCAAGGCCGGTGCCTTCGACTTCCTCACCAAACCGGTCGACCTCGGTCGCTTGCGGGAGCTGGTGGCAACCGCCCTGCGCTTGCGCAACCCGGAAGCCGAGGAAGCGCCGGTGGACAACCGCCTGCTCGGCGAGTCGCCGCCGATGCGCGCCCTGCGCAACCAGATCGGCAAGCTGGCGCGCAGCCAGGCGCCGGTCTACATCAGTGGCGAGTCCGGTAGCGGCAAGGAGCTGGTGGCGCGCCTGATCCACGAGCAGGGGCCACGTATCGAGCGGCCGTTCGTGCCGGTGAACTGCGGCGCGATTCCCTCCGAACTGATGGAAAGCGAGTTCTTCGGCCACAAGAAAGGCAGCTTCACTGGCGCTATCGAAGACAAGCAGGGCCTGTTCCAGGCCGCCAGCGGCGGCACTCTGTTCCTCGACGAAGTCGCCGACCTGCCGATGGCCATGCAGGTCAAACTGCTCCGGGCGATCCAGGAAAAGGCCGTGCGCGCGGTCGGCGGCCAGCAGGAGGTCGCCGTCGACGTGCGCATCCTCTGCGCCACCCACAAGGACCTCGCCGCCGAAGTCGGCGCCGGGCGCTTCCGCCAGGACCTCTACTACCGCCTCAACGTCATCGAGCTGCGCGTACCGCCGCTGCGCGAACGCCGCGAGGACATCCCGCTGCTCGCCGAACGCATCCTCAAGCGCCTGGCCGGCGACACCGGCCTGCCGGCCGCCAGGCTGACCGGCGACGCACAGGAAAAGCTGAAGAACTACCGCTTCCCGGGCAACGTCCGCGAGCTGGAAAACATGCTGGAGCGCGCCTATACCCTGTGCGAAGACGACCAGATCCAGCCTCACGACCTGCGCCTGGCCGATGCGCCGGGTGCCAGCCAGGAAGGCGCCGCGAGCCTGAGCGAAATCGACAACCTCGAGGACTACCTGGAAGACATCGAGCGCAAGCTGATCATGCAGGCACTCGAGGAGACCCGCTGGAACCGCACCGCCGCGGCCCAGCGCCTGGGCCTGACGTTCCGCTCGATGCGCTACCGCCTGAAAAAGCTGGGCATCGACTGAAAGTGAAAAGGCCTGTCCGAAGACAGGCCTTTTGGTTTTCGCTCCTCAGAGGCGACCAGCCGGGGCGTAGGGGACCGGGTCGATGATCGGTTCCCGCCCGCTCATGAGATCCGCCAGCAGACGGCACGACGCCGGTGCCAGGACCAGCCCGTTGCGGTAGTGCCCGGTATTCAGCCAGAGCCCGTCGAAGCCAGGCACCGGACCGATATAGGGGATGCCTTCGGGAGAGCCCGGGCGCAACCCTGCCCAGTGGGCCACCGGCTGCATGTCCGCCAGTTCCGGCAACAGTTCTGCCGCAGACGCCCTGAGGCTTTCCAGCGCCTCGTCGGTCGGCGTCTTGTCGAAGCCCGAATGTTCCAAGGTGCTGCCGATCAGGATGTGGCCGTCGCGCCGCGGAATCGCGTAGCGCCCCTTGGCCAGCACCATGCGCGGCAGGAAATCCGCCGCGCACTTGTAGAGGATCATCTGCCCTTTCACCGGTACCACGGGCAGTTCCAGGCCAAGCGGCTTCAACAACTCGCCGCTCCAGGCGCCCGCCGCCAGCAGCACCTTGTCGCCACGGATCTCGCCACGCGAGGTCGCCACGCCGAGCACTCGATCGCCGTCGCGCAACCAGCCGCGCACCTCCGTCTGCTCATGCAGTTCGAGATTGGCGAATTGTTGCAGGGATGCCCGCAATGAGCGCGCCAGGCGAGGATTGCGCACATTGGCCACGCCCGACATGTAGACCGCCCGCTGGAAGCCGGCGCCCAGCCCGGGCACCGCCGCGTAGGCCTCCTCGATCGGCACTTCCTTCAACGGCCGGGTGTGCTTGCGTGCCCACTGCAGTGCCTCGGTCTGGTCGTCCAGGTCCAGCCAGTACAGGCCAACGGTATGGACCTCGGGATCGAGCCCGGTCTCGTCGAGCAAACGTTGCCCCAGGGCCGGGTAGAAGTCCTGCGACCAGTGCGCCAGGGCGGTCACCGCCGGGCTGTAGCGCCACGGATAGAGCGGCGAGACGATCCCGCCTCCCGCCCAGGATGCCTCACGCCCACTCTCGCCCCGCTCCATCAGGGTCACCCGCAGTCCGGCGAGCGCCAGCTCCCGGGCGGTCAACAGGCCGATGACGCCAGCGCCCACTACCACAACTCTTTCCGACACCAGGGCCTCCACGATCACACAGGGGTTGCAGAAAAGTCGGTCATACGCCTCATCCCGCAGCTGATTGAGGCAACGGGGAAAATCCGGCGAGATACGACCGTCGCGGAATGATACGAGCAAAAGGACCGCCTGCCATGGTCGAAAGGTCGCAGAGAGCGTTGACGCTCACCGAGCTGCTGTTTGCGCTGGTTCTGCTGGGAATACTGGGAAGCCTGGCGCTGCCCGGGATGGCAGCCTGGCTGGACGGCAATCGCGAGCGAAGTGTGTTGCACGAGCTGAGCGCGAGCATCCAGCTGGGCAGAACCCATGCCGTCGCCTACCAGCGCCCGGTGACGCTCTGTCCGTCGACCGATGGCCGTCACTGCGGCAGCGACTGGGGAGAGGGCTGGCTGCTTGCGGAAGACGGTGGGGAACGGCTTCTCGTGGGACGCGCGCTTGCAAAGAAGGAAAGGCTCCGCTGGAACCGTTCGAACCGCCTCAGGTTCCTCCCCAGCGGCCAGCTCAACATTCACAACGGGCGGTTTCTGCTCTGCGGAAGGCATACCGTTGCCTGGCAACTGATCCTCAACCGGCAGGGCCGGCTCCGTACCGCGAGCGCCAGGGAGAACCGGGAGAAACGTGAGCTATGCAGCACTTCCGGATGATCATGGACCAGTTGTCCTGCCCCACGGGCCGACCGTCAACGACCGCAAGACGCTCCCAGGCCCGTTTGGCATGCTTTCCAGGCGTAGACCCCCTGGAGCAACCGCATGTCATATCGTTCCAACTCGACCGGCTTCACCCTGATCGAGTTGCTGATCATCGTCGTCCTGCTGGCCATCATGGCGAGCTTCGCCATTCCGAACTTCAAGCAGCTGACAGAACGCAACGAACTGCAGAGCGCCGCCGAGGAACTCAATGCGATGCTGCAGTACGCTCGCAGCGAAGCCGTGTCCCAGAGGCGCGCGATCAGCATCCAGGCGCTGAAGGACAAGGACTGGGGCAAGGGCCTGAGCATAGGTGTCCTGGCCTCCGGCTCGATCGCCGCGCCCCTGCGCAAACACGACGGCTTCCGTGCCGCCACGCTGACAGCGAAGGAAAAGAGCGCCGTGGAACATCTGACCTTCACGGCCAACGGTACCCTCGTACCGCCAACGGAACGAACCTTCGCCATCTGCCAGAACGGCAAGACCGACGGGGGCCGCGTGCTGAGCATCAGCCAGGCCGGCCGGATCCAACTCGAACCTTCCTCCAAGGCGCCCCAGTCATGCTATTGAAATCGCGACACAGGTCGCTGCACCAATCCGGCTTCAGCATGATCGAAGTGCTGGTCGCCCTGCTGCTGATCAGCATCGGCGTGCTGGGCATGATCGCCATGCAGGGCAAGACCATCCAGTACACCGCCGACTCGGTCGAGCGCAACAAGGCAGCCATGCTCGGCAGCAACCTGCTGGAAAGCATGCGGGCGAGCCCGAAGGCGCTGTACGACGTCAAGGACCAGATGGCCACGCAATCCGACTTCTTCAAGGCCAAGGGGTCGGCGTTCCCCACCGCGCCGTCCTCCTGCACGCCATTGCCCGACGCGATCAAGGACCGCCTGGGATGCTGGGCGGAACAGGTGAAGAACGAACTGCCAGGCGCTGGCGACCTGCTGAAGAGCGACTACTACATCTGCCGCAGCTCAAAGCCGGGCGACTGCGACGGCAAGGGCTCCATGCTGGAAATCCGCCTTGCCTGGCGCGGCAAGCAAGGCGCCTGCGTCAACGCCGCCGACAGCAGCGCCGACACCTCCCTCTGCTACTACACCCTCAGGGTCGAGCCATGAGCATGAACAACCGCTCCCGACGGCAATCGGGCCTGTCCATGATCGAACTACTGGTGGCCCTCGCCATCAGCAGCTTCCTGATTCTCGGGATTACCCAGATCTACCTGGACAACAAGCGCAACTACCTGTTCCAGCAAGGCCAGGCAGGCAACCAGGAAAACGGACGCTTCGCCATGATGTTCCTGGACCAGCAACTGGCCAAGGTGGGTTTCCGTAGGCGTGCGGACGACCCCAACGAGTTTGCCTTCCCGGCGCAGCAGAAAACCGCCTATTGCGAGGCATTCAAAGCCGGCTCGACCCTGGTGCCCGCCGTGGTCAAGGCCGGCCAGAGCGGATTCTGCTACCGCTATCAACCGGCGCCAGGCGAAGCCTACGACTGCGAAGGCAACTCGATCACCACCCCTAGCGATCCCTTCGCTACCGCCCAGGCCATCACCGCACGCGTTCTGTTCGTTCCCGCGACCGCCGATGTCCCCGGCAGCCTCGCCTGCTCCGCGCAGACAATCAAGGAAAAAGGCCAGGAGATCGTCAGCGGCCTGGTCGACTTCAAGCTCGAGTACGGCGTCGGCCCGACCATGGCCGGCAAACGCGAGGTGGAAAGCTTCGTCGAACAGGCCAACATCGCCGACCGTCCGGTGCGTGCCCTGCGCTACTCCGCGCTGATGGCCAGCGACAAGAACCTGCGCCAGGGCGACAGCAAGACCCTGGACGATTGGATCACGCTCTACCCCTCGTCCAAGACCAGCCTGCAAGGCAACGACAAGGACCGCCTCTACCAGATCGCCAAGGGCAGCCAGACACTCAGGAATCTCGTGCCATGAACAACTTCCCTGCACAACAGCGCGGCGCCACGCTGGTCATCGCCCTGGCGATCCTGGTGATCGTCACCCTGCTGGCGGTCTCGAGCATGCGCGAAGTGGTACTGGAAAGCCGCATCACCGGCAACGTCATCGAACAGACTCGCTTGCAGAACGCCGCCGAGTCCGGACTCCGCGAAGGCGAGCGGCGCTTCGTCAACACCCTGCGTCCGCCGGAGCCCGGCACCGGTTGTACGGCCGACAACGTGGCCCGCCCCTGCCTGCTGGACCTCGCCGCGCTGAACCTGAAGCTGGCGGACACCCACCAGAATCCGGTCGGCGTGCTGAAGGGCATCGCCAATACCTGGATGAGTTACCGCGGCAGCGACATCAGCAGCGCGACCACCGCGGGCACGCTCTACAGCGTGCAGTGGAACAACCTGCCCATTCCCTCGGGCGGCCAGGTCAACGAAGCGGAAAGCCCCGAATACGGCAACCTGATGCGCGGCATCGGCACCTTCTACTACGAGACAAATAGCGTCGCGCGCAACCAGACCAACAGCGAAACCGTCCTGCAGACCGTTCTCGCCCGTCTCTATACCAACTGATCGAGCCTCGCATGAAATCGGTACTCCACCAGATCGGCAAGACCTCGCTGGCAGCCGCGCTCAGCGGCGCCGTCCTGCTCTCCGCCCAGACCACCCACGCCGCCGCCCTGTCGGTCAGCCAGCAGCCGCTGATGCTGATCCAGGGCGTCGCCCCGAACATGCTGGTGACTCTCGACGACTCGGGCAGTATGGCTTATGCCTATGCACCGGATAGCCTGGTCAACAGCCGCAACAACGTCTATTTCGCGTCGAACAGCTACAACCCGATGTACTTCGACCCGAATACCCAGTACAAGCTGCCGAAAAAGGTGACCCTTTCCAATGGCCAGATCCAGGTGCAGGACTATTCCAAGCCCAGCTTCACCGCGGCATGGCGCAACGGTTTCACTCAGGAAGGCCGGGTAAACCTTTCCCGTGACTACAGGCCAACGGTGCAGTACCAGGGCGGATCGGGAGCAGGCACCGAGTCCAGCATCGACTGGTACGGGGCTCCTGCCTTCTACTACCAATACAGCGGGGGCCGCGGTTGCAGCCTCACCACTTCGAGTTGCTACACCCGTGTGGAAATCAGCGGCGCGGCCCAGCAGCAGAACTTCGCCAACTGGTACTCCTTCTATCGTACCCGCGCCCTGGCCACCCAGACCGCCGCTAACCTGGCGTTCTACAGCCTGCCTGAAAACGCCCGGATCAGTTGGCAACTACTGAACAGTTCCTCGTGCCTGATCGGCAGTGGCTCCAGTAACTGTTACAACAACTACCTGAGAGACTTCACCGGGCAACATCGGGTGAACTTCTTCAACTGGCTGGAGAACCTGTCGGTCGGAGGTGGTACTCCGCTGCGTCAGGCCATGACTCGAGCAGGGGAGTTTCTCAAGAAGACCGGCGTCAACGGCCCCTATGCCTATCGACCTGGTACCCAGACCTCGCCGGAATACAGCTGCCGTGGCAGCTATCACATTCTGATGACCGATGGTCTTTGGAACAACGACTCGGCCAGCGTAGGCAATGCCGACAGCACGAGTCGTAGCCTCCCCGATGGCAAGAGCTACAGCAGCCAGACGCCTTACAGGGATGCTGCGTCCAATACCCTGGCCGACCAGGCCTTCCATTACTGGGCCACCGATGCCCGGCCGGATATCGACGACAATATCAAGCCGTACATTCCCTACCCGGACCAGGCCAATCCCTCGGCGGAGTACTGGAATCCGCGCAACGATCCGGCGACCTGGCAGCACATGGTGACCTATACCCTGGGCCTGGGCCTGACCACCAGCCTCACCAGCCCGAAGTGGGAGGGTTCCACCTACTCCGGCGGCTATGACGAAATCGCCGCCGGGCGCCTCAGCTGGCCGAACGCTTCGAATAACCATAGCAACAACGTCTATGACCTGTGGCACGCCGCAGTGAACTCCCGGGGCGAGTTCTTCAGCGCCGACTCGCCGGACCAACTGGTCGCGGCCTTCCAGGACATCCTCAACCGAATTTCGGGCAAGGACCTGCCGGCATCCCGCCCCGCCATCAGCTCGTCCCTGCAGGAAGACGACACTGGCGACAAGCTGACCCGCTTCGCCTACCAGACCAGCTTCGCCAGCGACAAGAACTGGGCTGGCGACCTGACCCGCTACAGCCTGACCACCCAGGACAAGGCCACCGTGCAGACCAAGCTGTGGAGCGCGCAGAGTATCCTCGACGCGATGCCCAACGGTGGAGCTGGCCGCAAGATCATGATGGCCGGATCCGGTACCTCGGGCCTCAAGGAGTTCACCTGGGGCAGCCTCAGCGCCGACCAGCAGCGGCAGTTGAACCGCGATCCGGACCGCAACGATGTCGCCGACACCAAGGGCCAGGACCGAGTGGCCTTCCTGCGTGGCGATCGCAGCAAGGAGAACAGCGACAACTTCCGCACCCGCAACTCGATCCTCGGCGATATCATCAACTCCTCGCCGGCGACGGTCGGCAAGGCCCAGTACCTGACCTACCTGGCCCAGCCGATCGAGCCCAGCGGCAACTACTCCACGTTCGCAGAAGCACAGAAAACCCGTGCCCCGCGGGTATACGTCGGCGCCAACGACGGCATGCTGCACGGTTTCGATACCGACGGTAACGAGACCTTCGCCTTCATCCCAAGCGCGGTCTTCGAGAAGCTCCACAAGTTGACCGCCCGCGGCTACCAGGGCGGCGCCCACCAGTTCTACGTCGACGGCTCGCCGGTGGTCGCCGACGCCTTCTTCGGCGGCGCCTGGCATACCGTGCTGATCGGCAGCCTGCGCGCCGGCGGCAAGGGTCTGTTCGCCCTCGACGTGACCGACCCCGCCAACATCAAGCTGCTCTGGGAAATCGGCGTGGACCAGGAGCCCGACCTTGGCTACAGCTTCCCCAAACCCACGGTCGCCCGGCTGCACAACGGCAAGTGGGCCGTGGTCACCGGAAACGGTTATTCCAGCCTGAACGACAAGGCCGCGCTGCTGATCATCGACCTGGAGACCGGGGCCATCACCCGCAAACTGGAAGTCACCGGCAGGACCGGCGTACCCAACGGTCTATCCAGCCCTCGCCTGGCAGACAACAACAGCGACGGCGTAGCCGACTACGCCTACGCCGGCGACCTGCAAGGCAACCTCTGGCGCTTCGACCTGATCGCCGGCAAGGTCAACCAGGACGATCCGTTCAGCCGAGCCAACGACGGCCCGGCGGTGGCCTCGAGCTTCAGGGTGTCTTTCGGTGGCCAGCCGCTCTATTCGGCGGTCGACTCCGCCGGCGCGGCGCAAGCGATCACCGCCGCGCCCTCACTGGTTCGCCATCCGACACGCAAGGGCTACATCGTGATCTTCGGTACCGGCAAGTATTTCGAGAACGCCGACGCCCGGGCCGATACCAGCCGCGCCCAGACGCTCTACGGCATCTGGGACCAGCAAACCAAGGGCGAAGCCGCGGGCAGCACACCCCGACTGACGCGCGGCAACCTGCAGCAGCAGACCCTGGACCTCCAGGCCGACTCGACCTTTGCCTCGACCGCTCGCACCATTCGCATCGCCAGTCAGAACCCGGTCAACTGGCTGAACAATGACGGCAGCACCAAGCAGTCCGGCTGGTATCTGGACTTCATGGTCAACGGCACCCTGAAGGGCGAGATGCTGATCGAGGACATGATCGCCATCGGCCAGGTGGTGCTGCTGCAAACCATCACCCCGAACGATGACCCCTGTGCCGACGGCGCCAGCAACTGGACCTATGGCCTCGATCCCTATACCGGCGGTCGCACCAGCTTCACCGTGTTCGACCTGGCACGCCAGGGCGTCGTGGACTCGAAATCCGACTACAGCTACAACAAGCAGAACGTCGCGGTATCCGGTACCGAGCAGAAAGGCCTGGGAGGCTTGACGCTGAGCACCAACGAACAGGGCAATCCGGAAGTCTGCTCCTCGGGCGAATGCCTGACCGTGAACCCCGGTCCGAACACCCGTGGCCGCCAGAACTGGCGCCCCATCGAAGGAAAGAACTGATATGAAAGTGCTGCCTATGCTGCTGGCCCTGGCCGTTCCCGGCCTCTGCTGGGCCGAAGATCCCCAGACCTTCGAAGGCGCTGGCGTGGTCTTCGAAGTCCAGGTCGAGAAGAACCTGGTGGACATCGACCACCGGCTCTACCACCTGCCCAACAGCACCGTCAGGAACGGCATGCCCAGCCTGTTTCAGGTCAAGCCGGGCTCCGTGGTGTCCTACTCTGGCACCGTCAGCCAGCCGTGGTCCACCATCACCGATATCTACATTCACAAACAGATGAGCGAACAGGAGCTGGCCGAGATGATCGAGAAAGAACAGCCCCGCCAGGACGGGGAGGAGCAGCCCCGATGAGGACAAGACAGAAGGGCTTCACGTTGCTGGAAATGGTGGTGGTAGTGGCGGTGATCGGCATCCTCCTCGGCATCGCCATTCCCAGTTACCAGAACTACGTGATCCGCTCCAACCGCACCGAGGGGCAGGCGCTGCTCTCGGACGCGGCCGCGCGCCAGGAACGCTACTACTCGCAGAACCCCGGGGTCGGCTACACCAAGGACGTGGCCAAGCTGGGCATGAGTTCGGCCAACTCGCCGAACAACCTGTACAACCTCACCATAGCGACGCCCACCAGCACCACCTATACCCTGACCGCCACGCCGATCAACTCGCAGACCCGCGACAAGACCTGCGGCAAGCTGACCCTCAATCAGCTCGGCGAACGCGGCGCAGCCGGCAAGACCGGCAACAACAGCACCGTCAACGACTGCTGGCGCTGAAACGAAAGAGCCCCTCTACGAGAGGGGCTCTTTCATTGCGCACGGTTCACAAAGCCTTGACCCGCAGTTCCTTGGGCATCGAGAAGGTAATGTTCTCCTCCCGCCCCTCCAGTTCCTGCTCCTCCGACGCCCCCCACTCGCGTAGCTGGGCGATCACGCCGCGCACCAGCACTTCCGGCGCGGAAGCGCCTGCGGTGATTCCGATGCGACGCACACCGTCGAACCAGCCGCGTTGCATGTCCTCGGCGCCGTCGATCAGGTAGGCCGGCGTGCCCATCCGCTCGGCGAGTTCGCGCAGGCGGTTGGAGTTGGAACTGTTGGGGCTGCCCACCACCAAGACCATGTCGCACTGGTCGGCCAGTTCCTTCACGGCATCCTGGCGGTTCTGGGTGGCATAGCAGATGTCGTTCTTGCGCGGTCCCTGGATCTGCGGGAACTTGGCGCGCAGGGCATCGATGACCTTCGAGGTGTCGTCCATCGACAGGGTCGTCTGGGTCACGTAGTGCAGGGCTTCGGGCTTGCGCACCTCCAGCGCGGCGACGTCGGCCTCGTCCTCCACCAGGTAGATGGCACCACCGTTGCTGGCATCGTACTGGCCCATGGTGCCTTCCACCTCGGGGTGCCCTTCATGCCCGATCAGCACGCATTCGTGGCCGTCGCGGCTGTAGCGCACCACTTCCATGTGCACCTTGGTCACCAGCGGGCAGGTCGCGTCGAAAACCTTCAGGCCGCGCCCCTCGGCTTCCTTGCGGACCGCCTGGGAAACGCCGTGGGCGCTGAAGATGACGATGACGTTGTCCGGCACCTGATCGAGTTCCTCGACGAAGATGGCGCCGCGCTGGCGCAGGTTGTCCACGACGAACTTGTTGTGCACCACCTCGTGACGCACGTAGATCGGCGGACCGAAGACATCGAGGGCACGGTTGACGATCTCGATGGCGCGATCCACGCCGGCGCAGAAGCCGCGGGGATTGGCGAGTTTGATTTGCATGGCGGTCTCGTGGGCGACGCGGTGATTGGACGAATGAACCTTGCTACCGCCCTCCCCGCTTGGGAAGGGCGCAGCGACCGACGGTTCAGGCCGGCTGGACGTCGATGATCTCGACTTCGAAGGCCAGGGTCTTGCCGGCCAGCGGATGATTGAAGTCGACGGTAACCTGCTGCTCATCGAACGCCTTGACCACGCCCGGCAGTTCGGTCTTGGCCGCGTCGTTGAAGATCACCAGCAGGCCCTCGGCCAGCTCCATGTCCTGGAACTGGTCGCGCGGCATGATCTGCACGTTCTGCGGATTCGGCTGGCCGAAACCCTGCTCGGGAAGAATGCTCAGGGTGCGCTTGTCGCCAGCCTTCAAGCCGAACAGCGCCTGTTCGAAGCCCGGCAGCAGGTTGCCGTCGCCGACCTTGAACGAGGCCGGCTGCTTGTCGAAGGTGCTGTCGACGACGTTGCCGTCCTCCAGCTTGAGGGCGAAATGCAGGGTGACGCGGCTCTCCTGGCCAATGCGGGTCGACTCAGCCATGGGCGGCTTCTCCGGATTTCTTCGATCTGAACATGTCGAGCGCCAGCATGACGGCGCCGACGGTGATGGCGCTATCGGCCAGGTTGAACGCTGGGAAGTACCAGCGGTTCTGCCAGTGCACCAGGATGAAGTCCACCACGTGGCCAAGGACCATGCGGTCGTAAAGGTTGCCCAGGGCGCCGCCGAGCACCAGCGCCAGGGCGATGGCCAACCAGGTCTCGCCTTTCTTCAGGCGTTTCAGCCAGACCACCAGGATCGCGCTGACGACGATGGCGATCAGGGCGAACAGCCAGCGCTGCCAGCCCGAGCTGTCGGCCAGGAAGCTGAAGGCGGCACCGGTGTTGTAGGCCAGGGTCCAGCTGAACAGATCGGGGATCACCACGATCTGCTGGTACATGCTCAGTTCGGCCTGGAAGAACGCCTTGCTGACCTGGTCGAGGACGAACACCAGCACGGTGATCCACAACCAGGGCAAGCGCCCGAAACGATCGACGTCAGGCATAGTGGCGAACCTCGCCGCTGCCTTCGATGTTCTCGATGCAGCGACCGCACAGGTCAGGATGCGCAGCGTGCTGACCGACGTCCTCGCGATGGTGCCAGCAACGACCGCACTTGGCGTGGGTCGACTTGACCACTTTCAGCTTGAGGCCGGCGACTTCGCTGTCCACCGCGTCGGCCGGAGCCGCCGACAGCGGCGCCAGGGTCGCGGTCGAGGTGATCAGGACGAAGCGTAGCTCGTTGCCCAGCTTGGCCAATTGGGCCTGCAGCGCGTCTTCCGCATACAGGGTGACCTCGGCCTGCAGGTTGCCGCCCACGGCCTTGGCCGCGCGCTGGTTCTCCAGCTCCTTGTTGACCGCGGCCTTCACCGCCATGACCTGTTCCCAGTACTGGCGATTCAGCGTCACGTCGGCCGGCAGTTCGCTGAGGCCGTCGTACCAGGTGGCGAGCATTACCGACTCGGCGCGCTCGCCGGGCAGGAACTTCCAGACTTCCTCAGCGGTGAACGCCAGGATCGGGGCGATCCAGCGCACGAGGGCCTCGGCGATGTGGAACAGTGCGGTCTGGCAGGAGCGCCGGGCGACGCTGTTGGCGCCGGTGGTGTACTGGCGGTCCTTGATGATGTCCAGGTAGAACCCGCCCAGCTCCTGTACGCAGAAGTTGTGCACCTTGGAATAGACGTTCCAGAAGCGGTACTCGCGGTACGCCTCTTCGATCTCGCGCTGCAAGAGCAGGGCGCGATCGACCGCCCAGCGATCCAGGGCCAGCATTTCCTGGGGCGGCAGCAGATCCGTGGCCGGATCGAAACCGTTCAGGTTGGACAGCAGGAAGCGCGTGGTATTGCGGATCCGCCGGTAGGCATCGGCGCTACGCTGGAGAATCTGCTGGGATACCGCGATCTCGCCCGAGTAATCGGTCGAAGCCACCCACAGGCGCAGGATGTCGGCGCCCAGGGTATCGATGACGGTCTGCGGCACCACGGTGTTGCCCAGCGACTTGGACATCTTGCGGCCGGACTCGTCGACGGTGAAACCGTGGGTCAGCAACTGGCGGTACGGCGCATGGTTGTCGATCGCGCAGCCGGTCAGCAGCGAGGAGTGGAACCAGCCGCGGTGCTGGTCGGAACCTTCCAGGTAGAGATCGGCGACCGGGCCGCTGGCATGGCCGATCCGGTGGGAACCACGCAGCACGTGCCAATGGGTGGTGCCGGAGTCGAACCAGACGTCCAGGGTGTCGTTGATCTTCTCGTACTGCGCGGCCTCCTCGCCGAGCAGCTCGGCGGCGTCGAGCTTGAACCAGGCTTCGATGCCTTCCTTCTCGACTCGCTGTGCGACCTCTTCCATCAGCTCGACGGTGCGTGGATGCAGTTCGCCACTGGCCTTGTGCAGGAAGAACGGGATCGGTACGCCCCAGTTGCGCTGGCGCGAGATGCACCAGTCGGGACGCCCGGCGATCATTCCGTGCAGACGCGCCTGGCCCCAGCCCGGGACGAATTCGGTCTGGGTGATGGCTTCCAGCGCTCGCTCGCGCAGGGAAGCACCCTGCCTGGGCTGCTTGTCCATGCCGACGAACCACTGCGCGGTGGCGCGATAGATCAGCGGCGTCTTGTGCCGCCAGCAGTGCATGTAGCTGTGATTGATGGTTTCGTGGGCCAGCAGGCTGCCGACCTCTTCCAGCTTGGCCACCACGTTGGGGTTGGCCTTCCAGATGAACTGACCGCCGAAGAACGGCAACGAGTCGACGTAGACGCCGTTGCTCTGCACCGGGCTGAGGATGTCGTCGTTGCTCATCCCGTAGCGCTTGCAGGTGTAGAAGTCGTCTTCGCCGTAGGCCGGCGATGAGTGGACAATACCGGTGCCGGCGTCGAGGGCCACGTAGTCGGCCAGGTACACCGGCGACAGACGCTCGTAGAACGGATGGCGGAAGTTGATCAGCTCCAGCGCCTCGCCCTTGGCGGTGGCGACCACCTTGCCCTCGCGCTGGTAGCGCGCCAGGCAGGACTCGACCAGGGCCTCGGCCAGCACCAGGTAGCGATCGCCGGCATCGACCAGCGCGTAGTCGATCTCCGGATGCACGTTCAGTGCCTGGTTGGCCGGGATGGTCCAGGGCGTGGTGGTCCAGATGACGATCTGCGCCGGCTTGTCCAGGGCCGCCAGGCCGAAGGCCGCGGCCAGCTTGTCGGCATCCGCCACCGGGAAGCCGACGTCGATGGTCGGCGACTTCTTGTCGGCGTACTCGACCTCGGCCTCGGCCAGCGCCGAACCACAATCGAAGCACCAGTTGACCGGCTTCAGGCCCTTGAACACGAAGTCCTGCTTGACCATTTCCGCGAGGGCGCGGATTTCGTTCGCCTCGTTGGCGAAATTCATGGTCTTGTAGGGGTTGTCCCACTCGCCGAGCACGCCCAGGCGGATGAAGTCGGCCTTCTGCCCTTCGATCTGCTCGGCTGCGTATTCGCGGCACAGTTCGCGGGTCTTGTCCGCCGGAAGATTCTTGCCGTGGGTGGTCTCGACCTTGTGCTCGATGGGCAGGCCGTGGCAATCCCAGCCCGGCACATAGGGCGCGTCGTAGCCCGCCAGGGTCTTGGAGCGGACAATGATGTCCTTGAGAATCTTGTTGACCGCGTGACCGATGTGAATGCTGCCGTTGGCGTACGGAGGGCCATCGTGCAGGACGAACTTCGGACGGTCGCCGCCAATGGCCCGCAGCTTCTGGTACAGACCGATGTCGTTCCAGAACTTCAGGGTTTCCGGCTCGCGCTGGGGCAGGCCGGCTTTCATTGGGAAGGCGGTTTCCGGAAGGTTTAGCGTCGCTTTGTAGTCGGTCATCTCAGGGCCTGTTCAGGATCTCTTCAATCAAGCGGTTGGCCCAGCCAGTAGGCCCGGGCGGCGGCGATATCCGCGAGAATCGCCGCCTTGAGTGCCTCCAGGGAGGCAAAACGCTGCTCGTCGCGCAGCTTCTGGTGGAAGGTCACCTGCAGATGCCGGCCGTATAGATCGCCGGCGAAATCGAGCAGGTGCACTTCCAGATGGGGACGGCCGTCGCCGTTCACCGAAGGGCGGGTGCCGATGTTCGCCACCCCCTGGCAACGCTGACCATCGACCAGCGTACTGACCAGGTAGACCCCGTTCAACGGCGCCTTGCGCCGTTTCAGTTGAATGTTGGCCGTGGGCGAGCCCAGTTGCCGGCCGAGTTTCTGTCCATGCAGGACCCGTCCGCTCAGGCTGAAGGGACGCCCCAGAAGGCGCTCGGCGAGATGCAGGTCGCCCTCGGCCAGGGCCTGGCGGACCCGCGTGCTGCTCACCCGCACACCGTCCAGTTCGACGGTGGTGGCCGCCTCGACGGTGAACCCCTGCTCGCGACTGGCGTTCACCAGGAAGGCGAAGTCACCGGAGCGGTCGCAGCCGAAACGGAAATCGTCGCCCACTTCAAGATGCCGCACCGCCAGTCCATCGACCAGGACCTGGCGGACGAACTCGGCTGCCGACAGCTCGCGCAAGCGGCGGTTGAAGGCCAGGCAGAGCACCACGTCGACGCCCTGCCCACGCAGCAACTCGAGTTTCTCGCGCAGGCGGGTCAGGCGCACCGGCGCCGAATCGGGGGAGAAGAACTCGCGCGGCTGCGGCTCGAAAATCACCACGCAGCTGGGTACGCCCAGCTCCAGCGAGCGCTCGCGCAGACGCGCCAGGATAGCCTGGTGCCCGAGGTGGACGCCGTCGAAGTTACCGATGGTGGCGACGCAGCCCCCGGCCAGGGGCTGCAGGTTGTGTAGTCCGCGAAGCAGCTGCATAGCACGCTTATTGCTCAGAAAGTGGTCGATTATACGCGTACCGGGCGCCGGACAACAGGCAAAACGGCATGATCCCGCCGCCAGCCCGGACGCGCTTCACAGCACCGCCCGGCGGGAAAAGTCGCGCAGGCGGAAACCCAGCAGCGCGAGCATACCGAAATAGGCCAGGAGACCGGCAACCACCAGCAGGCCAAGGCGCAGGAATCGCTCCAGCATGGCGCCCTGCTCCCAGGCCGGCAGCCAATGCATCGTGGCCAGCAGCACCGCCGACATCGCCAGCACCGCGACCACCAGCTTGACCAGGAACTTCGCCCAGCCCGGTTGCGGCAGGTACAGACGCTGCTTGCGCAGTTGCCAGTAGAGCAGGCCGGCATTCAGGCAGGCGGCCAGGCCGATGGACAGGGCCAGGCCGGCATGCTGAAGCGGGCCGATGAAGGCCAGGTTCATCAGTTGGGTGGAAACCAGGGTGAAGAGCGCGATCTTCACTGGCGTACGGATGTTCTGCTGGGCATAGAAGCCCGGCGCCAGAACCTTGACCAGGATGATGCCGAGCAGGCCGACGGAGTAGGCGACCAGCGCGCGCTGGGTCATCGCCGCGTCCACCGTGGTGAACTTGCCGTACTGGAACAGCGAGACGGTCAGAGGTTCGGCGAGGATCGCCAGGGCCAGCGAACAGGGCAGCACCAGCAGGAAGCACAGGCGCAGGCCCCAGTCGAGCAGGCGCGAGTACTCATGGCGATCCTTGTTCGAATAGGTCTTCGCCAGCATCGGCAGGAGGATCGTCCCCAGCGCCACGCCCAATACGCCGGAAGGCAGCTCCATCAGGCGGTCGGCGTAGTACATCCAAGACACCGAACCGGCTGCCAGGAACGAGGCGAAGATGGTGTTGATGATCAGCGAGATCTGGCTCACCGAGACCCCCAGGATCGCCGGCAGCATCAGCTTCATCACCCGCCAGACGCCGCTGTCCCTGAGGTTCAGGCGCGGCAGCACGAGCATGCCGATCTTCCTCAGGTGCGGCAGTTGATAGAGGAGCTGCAACAGGCCGCCGGCCAGCACCGCCCAGCCCAGCACCATGACCGGCGGATCGAAATAAGGCGTGAGGAACAGCGCGAAGCCGATCATTGCGACGTTCAGCAGGGTCGGCACGAAGGCCGGCACCGAGAAGCGGTTCCAGGTGTTGAGGATCGCGCCGGCCAGGGACGACAGCGAGATCAGCAATATATAAGGAAAGGTCACCCGCAGCAGGTCGGTGGTCAGGGCGAACTTTTCCGGGGTATCGGCGAAGCCCGGCGCGGTGACCCAGATAACCCAGGGCGCGGCGAGGATGCCGAGCGCCGTGACCAGCGCCAGCACCAGCGTGAGCAAGCCGGAAACGTAGGCGATGAAGGTCCGCGTCGCCTCCTCGCCCTGCTGGTTCTTGTACTCTGCCAGGATCGGCACGAAAGCCTGGGAAAACGCCCCTTCGGCGAAGATCCGCCGCAACAGGTTGGGCAGCTTGAAGGCGACGAAAAAGGCGTCGGTGGCGAGGCCGGCACCGAAGATCCGCGCCAGGATGGTATCGCGGACGAAACCGAGGACCCGCGACAGCATGGTGATGGAACTCACCGCCGCCAATGATTTGAGAAGATTCATGGATGTCGGGCTGCCGGCATGTCGAAATTGATCCTGTCCAAGACCGCGACCGGCCGGGCCGGTTCATCGCGCGAGTACGCCCTCGCCGCCGAACGGCGGTCCGCAAGGGCGCGCCGAGTGTAGAATGCGCGCCGGAATAAATCACCCGCAAGAAAGCAGGCGACATCCGTCGCCGATCTTTCCGGCCGCATGTGCAGCCCCTTGACAACCCCTGGAGGCGACGGCATTATTCGCGGCCTTAATTTGTTCGCTATTTACCCAGTTTTTTTCGAGGAGCTCGACGGTGGCCAACACACCTTCCGCCAAAAAACGCGCCAAACAGGCTGAGAAGCGTCGCAGCCACAACGCCAGCCTGCGCTCCATGGTGCGCACCTACATCAAGAACGTCGTGAAAGCCATCGACGCCAAGGACCTGGAAAAAGCCCAGGCCGCCTTCACCGCCGCTGTACCGGTGATCGACCGCATGGCTGACAAAGGCATCATCCACAAGAACAAGGCTGCTCGTCACAAGAGCCGTCTGAGCGGCCACATCAAGGCCCTCAGCACCGCTGCCGCCTAAGGCACGCCTTGCTCGAATAAAAAACCGGCCAATGGCCGGTTTTTTATTGCCCGCGACTCGCTCGCTTCAGCGAGCGGTCGGCCATGGCATGAGGGGAATCGCCGTCACCGCGTTCTGCGGACTACCTTCGATCACCCGGTCGCTGTAGACCAGATAGACCAAGGCATTGCGCTTGCGATCGAAGAAGCGCACCACCTGCATGCTTTTGAACACCAGCGAAGTGCGCTGCTTGAACACCTCTTCGCCATCCTTGAGTTCGCCACTGAACTGGATCGGCCCCACCTGGCGACAGGCGATCGACGCCTCGGCGCGATCCTCCGCCAGCCCCAGGCCGCCCTTGACCCCACCGGTCTTGGCGCGCGACAGATAGCAGGTCACGCCCTGCACCTTGGGATCGTCGAAAGCCTCGACGACAATCTTGTCGTTCGGCCCGACCCACTTGAACACCGTGGAAACCTCGCCGATCTCCTCCGCCCCGGCAAGCGCCGGCAACAGCAGCAGACCACCCAGCAACCCCGCGAGCTTGCGCATTCGCCCTCTCCTCAGACCAGAACCAGATTGTCGCGATGCACCAGCTCCGGCCCATCCACGTAGCCAAGCAAGGCCTCGATGGCATCCGTCGGCTGACCGAGGATCTTCTGCGCCTCCAACGCACTGTAGTTGACCAGGCCGCGCGCCACTTCGCGCCCGCCCTGGTCCACACAGACCACCATCTCGCCGCGACGGAAGCTGCCCTGGACCGCCTTGACCCCAACCGGCAACAGGCTCTTGTGATCCTGGCTCACCGCCTTCACCGCCCCATCGTCCAGCACCAGGGTGCCGCGCATCTGCAAGTGGCCGGCCAGCCATTGCTTGCGCGCCGCCTTGCGACTGCGATCAGGGGTCAACAGGGTGCCGAGGCGTTCGCCGGCGCGCAGGCGGTCGAGGACACGCTCGATACGCCCACCGACGATCACCGTATGCCCGCCGGAACGCGCCGCCAGGCGCGCCGCCCGCAGCTTGGTCTGCATTCCGCCGCGCCCCAGGGCGCCGGCACTGCCGCCGGCCACCGCATCGAGCTGCGGATCATCGGCACGCGCCTCGTAGATCAGTTGGGCATCGGGATTGTTGCGCGGATCGGCGTCGAACATCCCGTCGCGATCGGTAAGGATCACCAGCAGGTCGGCCTCGACCAGGTTGGCCACCAGTGCCGCCAGGGTGTCGTTGTCGCCGAAGCGGATCTCGTCGGTGACCACCGTGTCGTTCTCGTTGATCACCGGAACCACGCCCAGCTCGACCAGGGTCCGCAGGGTGCTGCGGGCGTTCAGGTAGCGCTTGCGGTCGGAGAGGTCGTCATGGGTCAGCAACACCTGGGCGGTCTGCAGGCCATGCAGGGCGAAGCTGGACTCCCAGGCCTGCACCAACCCCATTTGCCCCACCGAGGCGGCGGCCTGGAGTTCGTGCATCGCGCTAGGTCGGGACACCCAGCCCAGGCGGCTCATACCGGCGGCGACGGCGCCGGACGACACCAGCACCAGCTCGATGCCGGCGCAATGCAGCGCCACCATCTGCTCGACCCAAACGGCCATGGCATTGCGATCCAGCCCACGGCCATCGGCCGTCAGCAGGGCGCTACCGATCTTCACCACCCAGCGCCGCGCGCCAGTCACCTTGTCCCGCATACCCTCAACCTTAGAAGCCCAGGCTTCGACTCTTCAGCCCCGCCGGCCCGCCCGGCGGGGTATCACGCCATCAGGGAACGTAGAAGATCTCCGGACCGTCGCCGTCGTCTTCCTCATCATCGAAATCATCGTCATCCACCGCACCGGCGTTCTTCAGACCCGAACGCCGCAGCGCTCGCGCATCGTCCAGGGCCTGCAGACGGGCCCGCGCCTCGTCCTCGATACGCCGGTCGAGTTCGGCCAGTTCCTCGGCATACTGCGGATCTTCTTCCAGGCGCAGGGTACGCTCGTCGAGATAGCGCATGATGTCCTGGCTGAGCGCCTCGGTGCCATCGCGCTCCAGGGCGGAGATCACATAGACCGGGCCTTCCCAGCCCAACCGCTCGATCACCGCCTGCTTGCGCGCCTCGCGCTCGGCCGGATCGAGGATCTGGTCCATCTTGTTCAGCACCAGCCAGCGCTCGCGCTCGGTCAGCGCCGGACTGAAGCGACCCAGCTCGCGAACGATGACCTCGGCGGCATCGGCCGGATCGCTTTCGTCCAGCGGCGCCATGTCCACCAGATGCAGGAGGATGCGGGTCCGCGCCAGATGCTTGAGGAAGCGGATGCCCAGCCCGGCGCCTTCGGCGGCACCTTCGATCAGGCCGGGAATGTCGGCGACCACGAAGCTCTTGTAGCGACCGACACTGACCACGCCGAGGTTCGGCACCAGGGTGGTGAACGGATAGTCGGCCACCTTCGGCTTGGCCGCGGACACTGCACGGATGAAAGTGCTCTTGCCGGCATTCGGCAGTCCCAGCAGGCCGACGTCGGCCAGCACCTTCAGTTCCAGCTTGAGGTCGCGCGCCTCACCCGGCTTGCCCGGGGTGGTCTGGCGCGGCGCCCGATTGGTACTGGATTTGAAACGGGTGTTACCGAGGCCGTGCCAGCCCCCCTGAGCGACCATCAGCCGCTGACCGGGCTCGGTCAGGTCGCCGATGATTTCCTGGGTATTGGCGTCGATCACGGTGGTACCGACCGGCACCGGCAGGATCAGGTCGTCGCCCTTGGCCCCGGTGCAGTCCTTGCTGCCGCCGTTCTCGCCGCGCTGGGCATCGAAACGGCGGGTGTAGCGATAGTCGACCAGGGTGTTCAGGTTGACGTCGGCTTCCAGGTAGATGGAACCGCCGTCGCCACCGTCGCCGCCGTTGGGACCGCCCTTTTCGATGAACTTCTCGCGACGAAAGCTCATGAGGCCATTGCCGCCGTCACCGGCTTTCACGTGGATTGATACTTCATCGACGAATTTCATGGATATGCCTCCCACCACGAGGGCGGGTTAACAGAAAAAAACATAGGATACAGGATGCCCCGAAAGCAGGGCATGGCCGGAAGCCGGCGCAGAAACAAAAAAGCCCCGTCGCGAGACAGGGCTTTTTCAGCGAGCTATTGCTTAGGCAGCAACGATGCTCACGTATTTGCGACCAAAGGCGCCTTTGGTCTCAAACTTGACCACGCCGTCCACTTTCGCGAACAGGGTGTGGTCCTTGCCCAGGCCAACGCCGTAACCGGCGTGGAATTTGGTGCCGCGCTGACGAACCAGGATGTTGCCAGCCTTTACAGCCTGGCCGCCGAACAGTTTCACGCCAAGGCGTTTACTTTCTGAGTCGCGGCCGTTGCGGGTAGAACCGCCAGCTTTTTTGTGTGCCATGAGTCATATCCTCCAGAAAGGAATTAGGCCTGAATGCCGGTGATCTTGATTTCAGTGAACCACTGGCGGTGGCCCTGACGCTTCATGTGGTGCTTACGACGGCGGAACTTGATGATGCGGACCTTGTCGTGACGGCCGTGGGAAACCACTTCAGCGGTAACCTTCGCACCTTCGACGACCGGCAGGCCGATTTTCACGTCTTCGCCATTGGCAACCAGCAGGACGCGGTCGAAATCGATCGCTTCGCCGGTAGCGACGTCGAGTTTCTCGACCTTGAGGAATTCGCCTTCGGTGACTTTGTGCTGCTTGCCACCGGTAACAATCACTGCGTACATGTGTATCTCCGTTAAACCTGCTCACCCGACGCTTTATAGAAGTAGGAATCGGCCGGCATGGCTGCATGGGGTCGGATCGGACGCCCGTGCAATTGCGTAAGGCAGGGTATGCCAAGGAAGTTCAGGGCCCGCGATTGTACGGAAAGGTCCAGGCCGAGGCAAGTGCCACGGGCCTTTCCTTGACAGTCCCCCCCCTGCCACCTAGCATGCCGCGCAATCTTTGTGGAGCTATTGTCACTGATGCAACCCCAGGCCTTCTACCGCGTGGTGGCGGAAGATTTCACCGCCGTCGACGGGATCATCCGTCGCCAACTCACCTCCCGCGTTCCCCTGGTGGAAAAGATCGGCGACTACATCATCTCCGCCGGCGGCAAGCGCCTGCGTCCGCTGCTGGTCCTGCTCGCCGGCAAGACCCTGGGCTACAAGGGCGACGACCTCTGCCTGCTGGCCGCCACCATCGAATTCCTGCACACCTCCACTCTGCTGCACGACGACGTCGTCGACGCCTCCGGCCTGCGCCGCGGCCGCTCCACCGCCAATGCCCTGTGGGGCAACGCGCCGAGCGTGCTGGTAGGCGACTTCCTTTATGCCCGCTCCTTCGAAATGATGGTCGAGCTGGGTTCCATGCCGGTCATGCGCATCATATCCCAGGCCACCCGGGTGATCGCCGAGGGCGAAGTGCTGCAATTGTCCAAGGTACGCGACGCCAGCACTACCGAAGAGACCTACATGGAAGTGATCCGCGGCAAGACCGCGATGCTTTTCGAGGCCTCGACCCACAGCGCCGCCGCGCTGTGCCAGGCCGGCGAGGAACAGTCCGAGGCACTGCGCCGCTTCGGCGACTACCTGGGAATCGCCTTCCAGCTGGTGGACGACCTGCTCGACTACCGCGGCGACGCCGCGACCCTCGGCAAGAACGTCGGCGACGACCTCGCCGAAGGCAAGCCCACCCTGCCGCTGATCGTCACCATGCGCGACGGCACCGAGGAGCAGGCCGCGCTGGTACGCAAGGCCATCCAGCAAGGCGGCAGCCAGGACCTGGAGAGCGTCTGTGCCGCCGTCGAGGCTGCCGGCGCCCTGGACTATACCGCCAACCTCGCCCGCGACTACGCCGCCCGCGCCATCGCCTGCCTGGATACGCTGCCGGACAACGAATACCGCTCCGCCCTGGTCGAACTCAGCGAATTCGCTGTCGCCCGTACCCACTGAACCGGGCTCGACTTGTGACGAACGCCGCCGTTTTCACGGCGGCGTTTTCGTTTTGCGACGAAAGGCACGATCAAGACTTGCTATTACGATAATAAGAATTATTCTCATCTCACAGTCTTGTCACGGAGATGAGCGCCATGACTTATTTGATCGATGCCTGGCTTGATCGGCCACACCCCTACCTGCGGATCCTGCACCGGGAAACCGGGGAAATCTGCGCAGTCCTGGAAGAAGACGCGCTGGACGAACTGCGTGACCAGGGCGGCCTGGACCTGCACGAGTTGAACTCGAGCGAACCGCTGATCCTCAAGGAGCTGGTACGCAACCTGTTCCTCTTCTGCTACGCCCGCGCCCTGCGCTGAGCCTTTGCGATGACGCCAGGACGCGTCATCCGTGCGCCGCTGCCCGGGAGGCGGATCGCACGAACGGAGGCAAAGGCGCCTCCGGCCGGTTCCGGGAAGGTCACGGACGACCTTCCCGGAGTCACTTTCCTCATGTCCCGGTCTTTCCGCAACGCCTCGCCCGAGCACGCCGGCAGCCCCTCGCCGCGATAGGGATTCCTGCCTGATCCACATCAAGCCGACCTCGCCTGAAAGCCGTTACAACAGCGGCGTGACCGTCGTCCTGCCGACGGCCGCATAACGAAAAAAAGAATGGACCGTGGCCGAGGGGACCGCCCCAGGCCTACGCCTAAGGATGAGGAAATGCCTGCTTCTTTCCCGCGCCTCGGCTTGCTCGGCGCACTGTGCTCCATCGTTCCCCTGCTCCATGCCAGCGAACCGACCACGGACGCTGCGCTCATCGAAAAAGGCCGCTACGTGGCCCAGCTCGGCGACTGCATCGCCTGCCATACCGGCCCGCAGGGCGCGCCGATGGCCGGCGGCCTGGAGCTGAAGACGCCAATGGGTACCATCTACTCGACCAACATCACTCCCGACCGGGAGACCGGCATCGGCCGCTACAGCTTCGAAGAGTTCGACCGCGCCATGCGCAAGGGGGTGACCGCCGAGGGAGTGAATCTCTATCCGGCGATGCCCTACCCGTCCTACGCCAAGATCAGCGAAGAAGACATGCGTGCGCTGTACGCCTACCTGATGCACGGCGTGCAACCCGTCACCCAGGCGAATACGCCGAGCGCGATGAGCTGGCCGTTCAACCAGCGCTGGGGCCTGTCGCTGTGGAACTGGGCGTTCCTCGACGACGCGCCGTTCACCCCCTCCAGCGACGCGGACCCGGTGATCAACCGCGGCGCCTACCTGGTACAGGGGCTCGGCCACTGCGGCGCCTGCCATACTCCGCGCGGCATCGCCTTCCAGGAAAAAGCCATGAGCGAAGCCGGTCGTTCCGGGCAGTTCTACCTCGCCGGAGAAACCGTCGAACAATGGCAAGCCCTGAGCCTGCGCAACCTGTGGACGGTGGAGGACACCGTGCAGTTGCTGAAGACCGGGCAGAACCGCTTCGCCACGGTGTCCGGCAGCATGACCGATGTCATCCACCACAGCACCCAGCACTTCAGCGACGACGATCTGCTGGCCATCGCCAGCTACCTGAAGTCCCTGCCGGCCGGCAAGGACGACCTGCCCATGCCCGACAGCGAACGCCCACTGGCAGCACCGGTCGACCTGTACAGCTCGCGGGGCGGTCTCGGCTACGCGCAGTTCTGCTCCGACTGCCACCGCAAGGACGGCAGCGGCGTCCCGGGCATGTTCCCGCCGCTGGCCGGCAACCCCACGGTCGCTTCGGCCAACCCGAGCACGCTACTGCATATCACCCTTACCGGTTGGAAAACCGCGCAGACCGCAACCCACTCGCGGGTCTACACCATGCCCGGCTTCGCCCAGCTGGAAGACCGCGAAATCGCCGAGATCCTCAGCTTCGTCCGCAGCAGTTGGGGCAACCAGGGTTCGTCGATCGATGCCGGCCAGGTGAAGAAACTGCGCCAGCGGATCGAGGCCGGCAACGGCCCGGCCACGACCTTCGTCTCTCCACGCCTGGCGGACATGCTCGCGGCGCCGAACGCCGAACAGGTGGTACGCGGCATGCGCCTGCACCTGGAGACCCGCGAGCTGCTGCCGGCGAACGTCGGCAACCAGTTGAACTGCACCAGTTGCCACCTGAACGCCGGAACCGTAGCCGACGGCTCGCCCTTCGTCGGCGTCTCGGCGTTCTTCCCCAGCTACGCGCCCCGGGCGGGCAAGGTCATCGGCCTGGAGGAACGCATCAACGGCTGCTTCCGGCGCTCGATGAACGGTAAGCCTCTGCCGCCGGACTCTGCCGACATGCAGGCGATGGTGGCCTACTTCGACTGGATGAAGAACAACACCCGGCCGCAGGACAAGGTCGCCGGCCGCGGCGTCGGCAAGGTCGACCCGGCGCTGAAGCCCGACCCGGAGAACGGCCGCAAGGTCTACGCCCGACAATGCGCGGTGTGTCATGGCGAGAATGGCGAGGGGCTGAGGAACAGTGCCGGCGAGATGCTCTTCCCACCGCTGTGGGGCGACGAGTCGTTCAATATCGGCGCCGGCATGGCGCGGACCTTCACCGCTGCCGCCTTCGTCAAGCACAACATGCCGATCGGCTTCCAGGAACGCTTCCCGCTCGGCCAGGGCGGCCTCAGCGACCAGGACGCAGTGGACGTCGCGGAGTACTTTTCGCACCAGCCGCGCCCGGACTTCCCGGACAAGATCAAGGACTGGCCGAAGGACAAGCGTCCGCTGGATGCCCGCTACTGATGCCGCCATGAAAAACGCCCCGTCGATGCGTCGACGGGGCGTTTCGCTCCTTCCTGGGGCCGATGCGCCTCAGAGGATTTCCAGCAGTTCGACGTCGAACACCAGCACGCTGTGCGGGGGAATGCTGCCGACGGCCTGGCCGCCATAGGCCAGTTCGCTCGGTACGTGCAGGCGCCACTTGGAGCCGGCGTTCATCAGTTGCAGCGCTTCGACCCAGCCGGCGATCACGCCGCCCACCGGGAACTCGGCCGGCTGGCCACGCTGGTAGGAGCTGTCGAATACGGTGCCGTCGATCAGGGTGCCGTGGTAGTGGGTGCGCACGGTATCCTCGCGGGAAGGCTTGGCGCCCTCGCCAGTGCTCAGCACTTCGAACTGCAGGCCCGAGGGCAGCACGGTCACGCCTTCGCGCTTGGCGTTCTCGGCCAGGTAGGCGCGGCCTTCGCCAGCGGCGGCTTCGGCCTTGGCCTGGGCTTCGGCCTGCATGCGCTCGCGGATCACCTGGAAGCTGGCCGACAGCGCCTCGCCGGAAACCCGGCTGTCGATACCTGCGAACGCATCGGACAGGCCGGCCAGGACTGCGTCCAGGGTCATGCCCGGAACCGGATTCTCGCGCAGTTGGTCGCCCAGTTGACGGCCGATGCCGTAGCTGACACGGGCTTCGTCAGTGGTCAGGTTGAGTTCGCTCATGGCGCTGCTCCGCTGTGGGGTCGAAAAAGGGCGGCCAGCCTAGCACAGAAGGCCCTTCCCCCCTACCGGCGCAGCCGCTTGTGCTCAACCCTGGCGGATCGACAGCGGCAGCCCGCCGATAAACGAACCCGACTCGGCCAGGAGTCCACACATCTCGTCATCGACATCGGCGCACACCAACTCCACCGGAACCCTGTCCAGCCCGCGCAGTACCTGGCGCGCATGCTCCACGGAGCGCAGGCTGACCGGCTGGCCGAGATCGTCCTCCACCGGATAGGCGCGGTCGCCCATCTGCGCCTCCAGGACATAGATGCCGCCCTCCAGCGACACCAGGTGCAAGGCGTCGATATGTCCGGCCTGGACCCGGCCGGCGAGATCCTGCATGTTCATCGCGAACCTCTCGAGGTTGCGCAGGCAGCGGAAGCCTCCAGGTTTCCGCCAACCGCCTCGGTCCCGACAGCGCCGGCCCGACTCCCGGCATCGTCCGGCCGGCAGGCCCCGACGATGCGAAGGACGCCCGCTCCCGGCGTCCGCCCGATATCACAGGAAAGTCTTGCCCAGGCGGCAGGCAACGCAAGCCGGAAACGCCGCCGCCCGTCCGTTTTACAACGGCCGGGCGGCGCGAGCGAAACACTGGAGAGGGTCGTCAGTGACGGGTCTGCTTATCCAGGTAGCCCATGGCGAACGCCGAGAGCACGAAGGTCATGTGGATGATCACGTACCACATCAGCTTGTTGTCCGGCACATTCTTCGCGTCCATGAAGATGCGCAACAGGTGGATCGAAGAGATCGCCACGATGGAGGCGGCCACCTTGTTCTTCAGCGAGCCGGAATCCATCTTGCCCAGCCAGCTGAGCTTTTCCTTGCCTTCGTCGATGTCCAGTTGCGAAACGAAGTTCTCGTAGCCGGAGATCATCACCATGACCAACAGGCCGCCAACCAGAGCCATGTCGATCAGTGAGAGCAGGACCAGGATCAGGTCGGCCTCGGCCATCGCGAAGATGTTCGGGATGACGTGGAATATTTCCTGGAAGAACTTGATGGTCAACGCCAGCAGCGCCAGCGACAGGCCCATGTAGATGGGAGCCAGCAGCCAGCGCGAGGCGTACATGGCGTTTTCGAAAAAGCGTTCCATGGTCTCTTGTGTGTATGTGCAGGGGAAAATGGGGCGGCGAGTATAACGCAGCGGCCGGCGGTTTTTATCCAGAAAATCTGTGGATAAATATGTGCACCGAGCCGGGATGGATCCCGCCAGCGATGATGGCACGGGGCCTCGGCCGGATTGCTCAGGCTTTGCCCAGGCGCCGCTCAGGATTCCGGGCGAAACAGGTAGTCGCCGACATGCGGCCGTCGTTCGCCATTGAGTCGGCGCAGTTCGCCCTGCAGGTGCAGGCGCCAGATCGGCGGGTCGACGGCTTCGATATAGCCTTGCTGGGCCAGGCAGTCGGCAATCGCCTGCAACACCCCTTCGGCCACCAGCGGTCCGTGGAAGGGGCCCTGGGCCTTGATCGCCGAAGGCTGGGAGCCGGACATGCCGGCGGCGCAAAGCAGGGTCCAGAGTCCGTTCTCTCCGGCCAGCGGCCTGACCACGCATTCGATTCGCGTGGTCAGCCCCAGACAAGGGCGGATGAGGCAGAGGTTACGCGGCATGGCGGCATCCTCACGGGGGTTCCCAGTTTTGAGCCTACACCTGCCGCCAGGTTCCGCATAGCGCCGGCGGGAACTTGTCCACAGGGCTGAAACGCACGAGGGCGGGGCTTTCCAGCCCCGCCCTCGACAGGTTCCGACAGCGCGCCAGGCTCAGTCCTTCTTCGCCGCGGCCTTGTCCTTCGCCACGACGGTCTCTTTCTCCGCCGGTTTGTCCTTTTCCTTGTCGTCCTCTTCCATGCCGAGTTCGGATATCTCCTGCAAGCGCGCCACGACCAGATCGTTCACGCTGCCTTTCGGGAAGCGTCCCTTCTCGTCCTGGGCACCGACCGGCTTGCCCACCAGCAGCGCCAGCGCCTCGTCCACCTCGCGCACCGCGTAGACGTGGAACTGCCCGGCGCGCACCGCCTGCAACACGCGCTCGTCGAGCATCAGGGTAGTGACGTTGGCGCGCGGGATGATCACACCCTGTTCGCCGGTCAGGCCGCGCGCTTCGCAGAGGCGGAAGAAGCCCTCGATCTTCTCGTTGACGCCGCCGACCGCCTGCACCTCGCCGAACTGGTTGATCGAGCCGGTAATGGCGAAGCACTGCTTCAAGGGCGTCCGCGACAGCGCCGAGATCAGCGTGCAGACCTCGCCCAGCGAGGCGCTGTCGCCGTCCACGTAGCCGTAGGATTGTTCCAGGGCGATGCTGGCGGAGATTTCCAGGGGGAACTCCTGGGCGTAGCGGCTACCCAGGTAGCCGGTAAGGATCATCACACCCTTGGAGTGGATCGGCTGGCCGAGGTTGACTTCGCGCTCGATATCGACGATGCCGCTGCTGCCCGGATAAACGGTCGCGGAAATCCGCGCCGGCACGCCGAACACCGAGTCGCCCACCTCCAGCACGGTCAGTCCGTTGCACTTGCCGACCGCGGCGCCAGCGGTGTCGATCAGGATGATCCCCGCCAGCATGTCGTCGAGGATCCGCGCCGACACCCGTCCGGTGCGGGTCTGCTTGGCCTTGAGGGCACGCTCGATGTGGCCGAGCTGGATCACCTCCTCGTTCGCCAGCTGACGGATGAAATCGGCTTCGCTGACCAACTGGAACAGATCGCCGATCCGTGCCGAAAGCCGCCCCTGGTGCTCGGCCAGGCGCGCGCTGTAGGTCGCCAGTCGCGCCACCGCCGCGCCGCTGAGGGGCGCCATGCCCTCTTCCGAGGTGCGCGTCTTGAGCAACTGGGCGAACTGTTCGAGGCTGTCCTCGCCCAGCGGGATGTCCTCGTCGAAGTCCACCAGTACCCGGAACATCTCCTGGAAGTCCGGATCGAGGTCCTGCAGGGTGTAGTAGATCTGCCGCGAGCCGATGATGATCACCTTCAGTTGCAGCGGGATCACCTGGGGGGTCAGGGAAACCGCAGCCAGGCGGCCGAGTTCGGCCAGCGGCGACTCCATCTTCAACTGGCGCGACTGCAGGGCACGCTTGAGCGCGTCCCAGACGAACGGCTCGCCAAGCATCTTTTCCGCTTCCAGGATCAGGAAGCCGCCGTTGGCCCGGTGCAGCGCCCCCGGACGCAACTGCCGGTAGCTGGTGTAGAGCGCCCCCTGGTCCGAGCTGTACTCGATGCGGCCGAACAGGTTGTCGTAGGTCGGGTGCGACTCGAACACCACCGGCGCGCCGCTGGTCGCGTGGTGGACGATGGCCTGGTTCGGCGCGTACTGCTCGATCAGCCCTTGCTTGCGCTGGGCGTCGGTGCGGCTGTCGTCGACCAGTTGGTCGACCACGGTCTTCAGCAGGTTCAGTTGCATCGCCTGCAGGTAGGCGCAGACGCCCGGGTTGTTGTTGTACTTCTCCACCAGAGGCGCCAGCAGGGGCTGCAGGGCCAGGGTGATGGTTTCCTCGTTGAGCTCGCGCAACTGGTTGCTCGACTCGCGCTTCCACTGCGGCAGGCTCGCCAGTTCCTCGTTGAGGTACTCCTCGAGGGCGGCGATATCCTTGTGGAAACGCTCGCGCTCGGCTTCGGGCAACTGGGCGAATTCGGCCTCGTCGAGGGCCTTGCCGTCCTTCATCGGGGTGAAGGCGACGTTGGCGCTGTCGCGGTACAGCGCCACGTCCTTCTCCAGGGCGCGCCGCTCCACCGAGTCCAGGGCGCGGTCGTAGCGCTGGTTGAAAGCGCGGTCGACGGCGTTCTTCTTCTGCTGGTAGGCCGGATGCTCGAAGACCGCCGGGAAGGTCGACATCAGGTTGTCGATCAGACGGTCGATGTCGGCGCTGAATTCGGTCGCGCTGCCCGGCGGCAGCTCGATCACCCGAGGTTCGCGCGGCTCGTCGAAATTGTTCAGGTAGACCCAGTCGGAGGGCGTGGCGACGCGCTTGCCCTCGGCTTGCAGATAGCGTTTGACGAAGGAGAAGCGTCCGGTCCCCGGCTCGCCCATGACGAATACGTTGTAACCCGGACGCGGCATCGCCACACCGAACTGCAGCGCCTCGACCGCACGCTCCTGGCCCAGCACGCCGCGGAAGGGCTCCAGGTCATCGGTGGTGTCGAAGGCGAATTGCTCGGGAGCGAACGGGCGGGTCAGTTCTTCTGGCGCCAGGCGCAGGCCGGCAGCGACGGAATCGGGCATCGGGAATCCTTGCATCGGGCGGCAGATCGCCGCGGGGTGTCGTCGCCCGCATTCTCCCCCCAGCCTCGCGCCACTGACAAGGCGCGGATGGCGCTATCTCACCGATGTACCAGGTCGGCGCAGCGCAGGCAGTATTCCGCCGCAGGCAGGGCGGCCAGGCGCGCCGGTTCGATAGCCTCGCCACAGCGCTCGCACTGGCCGTAGCGACCTTCCGCCAGGCGCAGGCGGGCCAGGCCGACCTGGCGCATCCCCGCCTCCGCCTCGGCGAGCAGGCCTTCGAGCACTTCGTCGTTCTGGCGCTGCACCGCCTGCTCGGCAAAGTCCGGCGAATGGCTGCGCGCCAGGTCCCGGCGGATCGCCGCGGCGCGTGCCGCGTACTCGGTCGCCAGGGTTTCCAGGGCGGTAGCGGGGTCGAAAGCGCTCATATCCACCTCCTGCATGAGGAACGGCTGACCAAGGCCGGTTTCGCTCAGACCGACCAGAACTTTCCCAAGTCTGGACGGTTCCAAGCGGATTGCCGCTGACGCCGGTCAATTTTCGCCCGGCATTGCGCGCTGCCACCCATTCGGTGCCTTGACACCCCGGTGGCATTCCGAAAAGCTCACGGCGTCGCTGGCCCGCTCCAGATGGCTCCGATCCACCTCAAGAGAGAACAAACGATGAAACGGATTCTGCTCGGTACCCTGTTCGCCGCCGCCTCCTTCAACGCTTTCGCCGACGCTCCCGGCGGCGCCGGCTGCGGCTGGGGCAACATGCTCTTCAAAGGCCAGCGCGGCGTGGCCACCCACGTGGTCGCGGCGACCACCAACGGTACTTCCGGCAACAACACCTTCGGCATGACCACCGGCACCAACGGCTGCCATACCAACGGCGCGCTGTCCTATGGCGGCAAGCCCCTGCTGGTGCTCGGCAGCATGATGGACGAGCTCTCCGAAGACATGGCCAAGGGCAATGGCGAAGCGCTGACCACCTATGCCGTGGTGCTGGGCGTGCAACCGCAGGACCGCGAGCACTTCGCCGCCGTCACCCATGAGCATTTCTCCGAGATCTTCAACAAGACCGACGCCACCGCCGCCGACGTCTATGCCAACACCCAGGCGATCCTGAAACAGGACGCCCGCCTGGCCAAGTACGCCGAGCAGGCCTGAGCCTCGCCGCCTGCCCGTTCGCGGGCAGGCCCCTTTCCCCAAGCATTAAGCCTTGCCGATGCCGAAACGCCTGTTGCCCTGGATGGCGCTGTGCGCCTGCTCCCCCCTTCTGGCTGCGCCCACGGTTCCCGAGGCCCGCCTCCAGCAACTGGCCGCCGATCCCTACTGGATCGCCCTCGGCCACTACGAACGCGGCAAGCTCGGCGGTTGGCGCAGCTACGTCGACGACGAGCGGTTCTTCCTCGCCGACAACGGCGAGAGCCACCCGGACGCCGAACTGGCGGCCACGCTAAAGGCGCTCTATGCCTCGCCCAGCCTTGGCGACAAGCACGCTCAGTGCGTCTACCCGGCGCGCACCCGCTGGCTGCGCCAGCAACTGCAACTCGACGACCTGCCGCAGCCGCAGTGCGGCGAATACGACAACTGGTACCGCGACATCAACCCGCACAGCGCGGTGCTGGTGTTCCCCGCGGCCTACCTGAACAGCCCGTCGTCGATGTTCGGCCACACCCTGCTGCGCATCGACCAGGCCGACGTCACCAGCAACAACACTGCCCTGCTCAGCTACGCGCTGAACTTCGGCGCCTACATCGAAGGCATGGACAACAGCATCCTCTATGCCTGGAAAGGCCTGATGGGCGGCTATCCCGGCCTGTTCGCGCTGGTCCCGTACCGGGAGAAGCTGGCCGAATACAGCCGCCTGGAGAACCGCGACCTCTGGGAATACAAGCTGAACCTGACGCCCGAGGAGACCGGGCGCATGGTCGAACACGTCTGGGAACTCAAGCAGGTCCGCTTCGACTACTACTTCTTCGACGAGAACTGTTCGTTCCGCCTGCTCGAACTGATGGAGATCGCCCGCCCGGGCATCGAGCTGACCGAGCAGTTCCCGCTTACCGCGATCCCCACCGACACCGTCCGCGCGGTGAAGAACGCCGGGCTGATCGAGCGCATCGACTACCGGCCGTCGCGCGAGAAGGAACTGCTCGCCCGCGCCGAACCGCTCGACCATGCCGAGCGCGACTGGGCCAAGCGCCTGGCGGACGACGACAGCCTGCTCGACGCTCCCGACTTCAAGGCCCTGCCGATGCCGCGCCAGGCGCTGATCCAGGACGCCGCCTTCCGCCTGGTGCGCTACCGCGCCACCGGTCAGGCGCGTGACAGCGGCATCGCCTCGCGCAGCTACAACCTGTTGCGTGCGATCAACCGCAACCCGCCGCCGGACCTCCAGGTCGAGCGCCCCGGCCAGCCGGAAGACGGCCACGAGTCACGGACCTGGCAGTTCGGCGTCGGCAGCCGCGATGACCGCGCCTTCGCCGAGTACGGCCTGCGCATGGCCTACCATGACCTCGCCGATAACGCCTATGGCTTCCCCCTCGGCGCGCAGATCGAGATCGGCCAGCTCAAGCTGCGCCAGTACGAAGGCAACCGCTGGCAGTTGCAGAATCTCGACCTGGTCACCATCCGCTCGCTGACCCCGCGCAACCAGTTGCTCAAGCCGCTGTCCTGGCAGGTCGCCGGCGGCCTGGAGCGGGTGCCGGGCGAGGACGGCGACGAAAACCTGGTCAGCCACCTGAACGGCGGCGCCGGCGGCAGCTGGATGTTCGGCGACGACCTGCTGCTCTACGCCATGGGCACCGCGCGGATCGAGAACAACAGGGACTTCGCCGCCGCCATCGCCCCGGCGGTGGGCTTCGACAGCGGCCTGCTGTGGCGCAACCCGCTGGGCAACCTGACCCTGGAGGCCAAGGGCGACTACTTCCACAACGGTGAAGTGCGCCGCAGCCTGGGCTTCGTCCAGCAGGTGGAGCTGGGCCGCGACCTCGGCCTGCGCCTGAGCGCCGAACGCGAGTTCAGCCATGTCGGCAAGCCGATCAACGAGGTGAAGCTGGAGCTGCGCTGGTACTACTACTGAGCCAGCCTCCGGCGCACCTCCATCAGGGCGAAGCCGAGCAGGTTGAGGCCTTGCCAGGTCGCCGGCTCGGCTGCCAGGGGATCGCTCGCGGCCAGGCCGATGCCCCAGATCGCGTCCACCGGGCTGGCCTCGACCAGCACCCGGTCGGCGGTGCCCAGAAGGTATTTCTTCAGCGAAGCGTTCTGGCCGAACTTGCCGAGGTTGCCTTCGATCACGATTCCCACCCGCTCGGCGTTCCAGCGTGCCTCGTCGAAGCCGGCGACTTCGCGGCCGAGGGCCTTCGCCTCGCCTGGGCTGCGCGCCGCCAGGATGCGCTCGAGCAACCTAGGGTCGTCGAACAAGCGTGCCTTGGCCGCCATCATGTAATGCTCGGCGCTGGCGTAGCGCACCCCGTCGAGCTTGAACGAAGCCTCGTACCACTGGCTGAAACAGCTCTTGCCGACCTTGTCATCCGTCGCCGGGCGATGTCCCCAGAAATACAGGTATTTGAAGCTTTCGCCGGCCGCGCAGCGCTGGCGCAGCCGCTCGACGTCCATTATCTCGCTCATCGGCATTCGTCCCTGGAGCCCGTGAAAAGACGCCAAGGATATCCCGAAGTGGTGTTCAGGCGCGTATCTGCGCCCAGTCCAGGCCGAAACGCGCCAGGTACTTGCGCAGCCGGTCGGCGTCGTTGGGGTTGCGCTTGTCCTGGCGCGAAACGGCAAACAGCCGGCGTCCCGCCTCGGAAAGGGTCTTAGCCCCGCGGCACACCTCCAGCACCGCCTGCAGTTGCAGGCGGTCGAACAGATCCAGGACCTCCACCCGCTGCCCCAGCAGATCGGCCAGTGGCTCCCGGCCCGCATCGAGCCCCCAGGCCTGGCGCAGGCGGAGGATCTCCTCCTCGACCAGCGCCTCGTCGATCCGCCCGCTGTCGGCCAGGGTCGCCATCCGTGTGATGGAAGCCGACAGCTCGCGGAAGTTGCCGGCCCAGCGCGCTTCGCTGGAACCGGCGAAGGCCAGGTAGCGACGCTTGGCCTCCAGGTTGAAACGCACCTGCCGCCCTTGCTCGCGGGCGTGCCGCTCCAGTTCGAAGTCGATGTTCGGCTCGATGTCCTCGCGGCGTCCAGCCAGGCCCGGCAGCTCGAAGGTCCACAGGTTGATGCGGGCGAACAGGTCCTCGCGGAACAGGCCTTCGGCCACTCGTCCGCGCAAGTCGCGGTGGGTCCCGGCGATAAGCTGGAAGTCGCTCTCCACCTCACGGTCCGAACCCAGCGGGAAGAAGCGCTTCTCTTCGATAGCCTTGAGCAGCATCGCCTGTTCGTCGGCGCCCAGCTCGCCGATCTCGTCGAGGAACAGCATGCCACCGTCGGCTGCGCGCAGCAGGCCTTCGCGCGCATTCTGCGCGCCGGTGAAGGCGCCCTTGACGTGACCGAACAGTGCCGACATCGCGCCGTCGCCGCGCAAGGTGGCGCAGTTGACCTCGACGAAACGCCCGTCGAGCTGGTGCCGGCTGCGCTTGAGTTCATAGATGCGCCGGGCGAGGAACGATTTGCCGGCACCGGTCGGCCCCACCAGCAGCATGGGTGCCCGCGAACGCACGGCGACCCGCTCGATCTGCTCGATGGAGCGGTTGAAAGCGGCATTGCGCGTGGCGATTCCCGACTTGAGAAAAGCCAGGCTTTCCTCCTGTTCGCGGCGGAACCGCGAGGCGATGCGGTCGTAGCGGGACAGGTCGAGGTCGATCAGCGTCGCCGAGCCCTCGGGATGGCGCGCCTCGTCCTTGCGCCGCGACGGCGAGGTCTGCACCAGCCGGGCCGGCAGGTAGCGCGCCTCGGTAAGGAGGAACCAGCAGATCTGCGCGACATGGGTCCCGGTGGTGATATGCACCAGGTAGTCCTCGCGCTCGGTGTCGAAGGGGTAGGCGCTGACGAAATCGTGCAGGGCGCCATAGACCTCCTCGAAGTCCCAGGGGTTGCGCAGTTCCATCTGCTGCAGGCGGACCTCGGTATGCGGCGACACCGCGGCGATGTCGGCGCGAATCCGCTCGGCCAGGCCGAGGTCGCGGGCGTCGTTGCCGTGGATCAGTTCGAGGCGGTCGATCAGCAGGTCCGGCTGCTGGCACAGGCCGATGCTCGGCCGCCACTTTTGCCAGCGCGCCGCGCCCTTGCCGAGACGGTCGAGGGTGGCGCCGATGAAGCCGATGGCGACCGTGCGTTTCATCACTGCTTATCCTTCAAGATAAAGATCGATATGAAAATATATAGAAATAGCCAGGCATCTCTCCATCGAATTCGCCGACGAAGCGCAATAAAAAATTTATTCACCTTTAAAATCAAACAGTTAAGCAAGAAACAGTCTCATCGATAAAAACCTGGCACGCCGCTCGCTATATCCATTTCGACCGCATCGCCCATGCAGGCCGACGGGTCGGGACTCCAGTCCCGCCGGTGCCCGAGCCCACCCCTGGTGTCGGCGTCGTGCATGCCGCCCGCAACAACGACGGTCATTCGCGAATGACGGCAATGCCGCTTCGCGGTTCGATAGCTCAGCCTGGTAGAGCAACCATCCACGAAATGGTCTGTCGCGGGTTCGACTCCCGCTCGAACGTTGCCTTAACGGCAATCACTCAATGGCAACACCCGCCGGTGTGGCCGAGGCGAACTGCGCAAGCGGCCAGGAAGGCCGGAGAACGCAAGGGAGCCGAAGCCGCCGCCGGCCCGTCCGGCCCGCGGTTCGGGCACGGGGCAAGGCAGGCCGGGGATCGAGGGAATCGATCGTATGGACAGGACGTCCGCCAGGCCAACCTCCTCCGCGCTCCACCCACGACGCTCGACGGGCCGGCAACACCGGCACCACGGAAGAATGAAAGGAATGAAGAGATGAAAATGCTGAAGCGCTTTATCGTGAAGAAGAACGAACGCGGCCTGCTGTATTCCGAAGGCGACTTCCTCGCCGTGCTCGAACCGGGCACCTACCGCCGCTTCGATCCGTACGACCGCCTGAGCCTGGAAAGCTTCAGCCTGAACACCCCGCAGTTTGAACACCGCCTGGCCGGCTACCTGCGGCAGAGCGAACCGCAACTGGTGGAGCGCTACTTCACCCGGATGGACCTGGGCGACAACGAGGCCGGCCTGCGCTACGAGGACGGCGTGCTGGTGGAGTTGCTCGCACCGGGCAGCCGCCGACTGTACTGGAAAGGCCAGACCGAGCAGCGCCTGGAGCGCATCGACCTGACCCAGGACTATCGATTGTCCGCCGCGCTGGTCGCCCAGTTGCACCAGCCGAACCTGCGCGACCGCGCCCTGGCGGGCCTGGACGCAGTGTTGCTGGTCCAGGTGCCGGCGTTCCAGGTCGGCGTGCTCAAGGTCGACGGCGCCCTTGCCGGCCTGCTGCAAGCTGGACAATACGGTTTCTGGCGCTACAACCGGCAAGTCAGCGTGGAACTGGTCGACACCCGTATCCAGGCGCTGGAGGTCAGCGGCCAGGAGATCCTCACCCGCGACAAGGTCAGCCTGCGCCTGAACCTCGCCGCCAACTGGCGCTACAGCGACGTGCTCACCGCCTTCTCGCGGCTGAGCAAACCGCTGGAGTATCTGTACCGCGAGCTGCAGTTCGGCCTGCGGGCGGCAGTGGGCACCCGTACCCTCGACGAACTGCTGGAGAACAAGCAGTCGATCGACGAAGCGGTCAGCGCCCACCTGGCCGCCAAGCTGGAAGACAGCGGCCTGGAAGTGAGCGGCCTGGGCGTGCGCGACATCATCCTCCCGGGCGAAATGAAGACCCTGCTGGCGCAGGTGGTGGAGGCGGAGAAGGCGGCCCAGGCCAATGTGATCCGCCGCCGCGAGGAAACCTCGGCGACCCGCTCGCTGCTGAATACCGCGAAGGTCATGGAGGAAAACCCGACCGCGCTGCGTCTGAAGGAACTGGAAACCCTGGAGCGGGTGGCCGAGCGCATCGACCGGATTTCGGTATTCGGTGGCCTGGACCAGGTATTGAACGGACTGGTCACGCTGAAGCAGGCCTGATCACGAACGATAGCCGCGCCGTCGACAAGACGGCGCGGAGCACAAGGAAAGCACGATGAAAGACATGAATATCCTCGAAGTGGCCGGCGGCAAGCCGATCAAGCTCTGGACCCAGGGCGTCCCGGTGGAGGAGGAAGCGCGCCAGCAGTTGCTGAACACGGCGAAGATGCCCTTCATCTTCAAGCACCTGGCGGTGATGCCTGACGTACACCTGGGCAAGGGCTCGACCATCGGTAGCGTGATCCCTACCCTCGGCGCGATCATCCCGGCCGCGGTGGGCGTGGATATCGGCTGCGGAATGATCGCCGCGCGCACCTCGCTGGTCGCTGCCGACCTGCCGGACAACCTGCACGGCCTGCGCAGCGCCATCGAGCAGGCGGTACCCCACGGCAAGACCTTCGGCCGCCGCGACCGCGGCGCCTGGCACGAGGTACCGGAGGCCGCCGACCAGGCCTGGAAGGCGCTCGCCGGTCGCTTCAAGGCGATCACCGACAAGCACCCGAGGCTGGAGAAGACCAACAACCGCCAGCACCTGGGAACCCTCGGCACCGGCAACCACTTCATCGAGGTCTGCCTGGACGAGGCCGACCGCGTCTGGTTCATGCTGCACAGCGGTTCGCGCGGGGTCGGCAACGCCATCGGCAACCTGTTCATCGAACTGGCCAAGGCGGACATGCGCCAGCACATCGCCAACCTGCCGGACAAGGACCTGGCCTACTTCGAGGAAGGCAGCCGGCACTTCGACGACTACGTGGAAGCGGTCGGCTGGGCCCAGGATTTCGCCCGGCAGAACCGCGCGCTGATGATGCACGCGGCGATCGAGGCGGCGCGCCAGGTGATCCGCAAGCCGTTCGAAGCCAACCTGGAGGCGGTCGATTGCCACCACAACTACGTGCAGAAGGAGCGCCACTTCGGCCAGGAGGTACTGGTCACCCGCAAAGGCGCGGTGTCCGCGCAGAAGGGCCAGCTCGGCATCATTCCCGGCTCGATGGGGGCGAAGAGCTTCATCGTCCGCGGCCTCGGCAACCAGGAAGCGTTCTGCTCGTGCAGCCACGGCGCCGGGCGGACCATGAGCCGGACCAAGGCGAAGAAGGTCTTCAGCGTCGCCGACCAGGCGCGCGCCACCGCCCACGTCGAATGCCGCAAGGACGCCGACGTGATCGACGAGATCCCGATGGCCTACAAGGACATCGACCGGGTCATGGAAGCCCAGCGCGAGCTGGTGGAAGTGCTGCACACCCTGCGTCAGGTGGTGTGCGTGAAAGGATGACGGGCGCCCTGTGGCGCCCGCTGGGGAAGAATCGAAATGAACAGGGAAGAACGCCATCCGCTCCCCGCCGCCATGCGCGAGCGGGTACTGGATGAGCTGGAACGGATCGAACGCGAGCACGACGTAGTCGTGCTCTACGCCTGCGAGTCGGGCAGCCGGGCCTGGGGCTTCGCTTCGCCGGACAGCGACTACGACGTACGCTTCGTCTATGTGCATCAGCCCGAGTGGTATCAGCGCGTCGAGGAACCTCGCGACGTGATAGAACGTCCGCTGAGCGACGAGCTGGACATCAGCGGCTGGGAACTGCGCAAGGCGTTGCGCCTGATGCGCAAATCCAACCCGGCCCTGCTGGAGTGGCTCGGCTCGCCGCTGGTGTATCGGGAAGAGCCTGGCGTGCGCGAGGAACTGCTCTGGCTGGGCAGCGCCTTTCACTCCGTACCAGGCAGTCGCCATCACTACCTGTCGATGGCACGCAAGAACTACCGGGGCTACCTGAAGGGCGACAGCGTCCGGCTGAAGAAATACCTCTACGTCCTGCGTCCGTTGTTCGCGGTGCGTTGGCTGGATGCAGGCCTGGGCTTGCCGCCGGTGGCGTTCGAGAGGCTAGTGGAAGCCACGCTGGACGATCCGTCGCTGCGCGAAGAACTGGATGCCCTGCTGAGCCTCAAGCGTCAGCGCGACGAATCGGCCTACGGCCCTCCGCGCCTGGCGCTGCAACGCTTCATCGAAGCGGAGTTGCTCCAGGCCGAACGAGGGGCCACCCAACCAACCGGCGCGCGCCAGGACAGCCGACTGCTGGATCGCTACCTCCACGACAAGATATGGCAATACACAAGGGAAACCTCATGAGAAAGGACCTCATCGAACTCGACGGCAGCGAAGGCGGCGGGCAGATCCTGCGTAGCGCCCTGAGCCTGTCGATGACCAGCGGCCAGCCGCTGCGCATCCGCAACATCCGTGGCCGGCGCAGCCGTCCGGGGCTGCTGCGGCAGCACCTCACCGCGGTGCGCGCGGCGGCGGAAATCTGCGCGGCCGAGGTCGAGGGTGCCGAGCTCGGCTCACGCGAGCTGGCGTTCCGGCCCGGTGCGATCCGCGCCGGCGACTACGCCTTCGCCATCGGCTCCGCCGGCAGTTGCTCGCTGGTACTGCAAACCCTGCTGCCGGCGCTGCTCGCGGCCAACGGCGAAAGCCGGGTGAGGATCAGCGGCGGCACCCACAATCCACTGGCGCCGCCGGCGGACTTTCTCCGCGACAGCTGGCTGCCGCTGTTGCAGCGGATGGGCGCGGAAGTCGACCTGGAACTGCTGCGCCACGGCTTCGTACCCGCCGGCGGTGGCGAGCTGCTGGCGCGGGTACGCCCGGCACGCTGGCGGCCGCTGCAACTGGAGCATCCCGGCGCGGCGCTGCGGCGCCAGGCGCGGGCGCTGCTCGCCGGGATTCCCGGGCACGTCGGCGAGCGTGAGCTGGAGAGGGTCCGCCAGCGCCTCGGTTGGAGCGACGAAGAACGCCAGCTGGAGTTCCTCGCGGAGGACCAGGGGCCGGGCAACGCCCTGCTGCTGCGGATCGACTGCGAGCACATCTGCGCGACCTTCTGCGCCTTCGGCCAGGCCGGCGTCAGCGCCGAACGGGTGGCGGAACAGGTCGCGACGCAAGCCATCGGCTGGATGGAAAGCGGCTGCGCGGCGGACGAGCACCTCGCCAACCAATTGCTGCTGCCCATGGCCCTGGCCGGCGCCGGCAGCTTCACCACGCCGCGGCTGAGCGCCCATCTGCAAAGCAACCGCCGGGTTATCGAACGCTTCCTGCCGGTGAGGATCGGCGACCAGGCGCTGGACGGCGGCGGTCATCGCATCGTCATCACATCGGCTTGACGAATTCCTCACCAATGCCGACCTAGACTCGCGCCGGACCTGCCAGCGGGCCCGGCGCGAATCTCCGGGAGCCCCATCCCGGCGGTCGAGGAGTCCCGGCCATGTCTTCTTCGCGTCTCGGCGTGCTTGTCCTCGCCCTGATCCTGCTCACCGCCACCCTGCTCGGCGGCTGCGAAAGCACCCACCAATACCTGCTCGCCAAGGGCTACCCGCCCGCCTATGCCGACGGTTTCGACGATGGCTGCGGTAGCGGCCGCCAGGCGGCCGGCTCGATCAGCGGCGAATTCCGCAAGGACGTCCCCCGCTACCTGCGCGAGGCGATCTACGCCAGCGGCTGGGGCGACGGCTTCGAGCAATGCCGGTCGATGGCGCGGAGCGAAGAGCGGCGGCGTTTCGAGGAGCGCCAGTGGGACGACCGCGACGACGATTGGCAGCGCGACCGCGACCGCGCGTTGGCCCGGGCCTTGCGCGAGCGCTGAAGCACGCTGCGACAACCATCCGCAGCACCGATCCCGGTGCGCTTGATCCACGTCAAGCCGGGCAGCGCGCCGCTGGCCTCTCCTCACAGGACCGGTTGTAACGCCTGATAAGGAGAAAAAAAGATGCAGTCCTCGCAACTGCTCCCGCTTGGCAGCCTGTTGCTGTCGTTCGCCACGCCCCTCGCCCAGGCCGATGCCCTGCACGACCAGGCCAGCGCGCTGTTCAAACCCATCCCCGAGCAGGTCACCGAGCTACGCGGCCAGCCCATCAGCGAGCAACAGCGCGAACTCGGCAAGAAACTGTTCTTCGACCCGCGCCTGTCACGCAGCCATGTGCTCAGCTGCAACACCTGCCACAACGTCGGCACCGGCGGCGCCGACAACGTACCGACGTCGGTCGGTCACGGCTGGCAGAAGGGGCCACGCAATTCACCGACGGTCTTCAACGCCGTGTTCAATGCCGCGCAGTTCTGGGATGGCCGTGCCAAGGACCTGGGGGAGCAGGCCAAGGGTCCGATCCAGAACAGCGTCGAGATGCACAGTACCCCGCAGTTGGTCGAACAGACCCTGGGCAGCATCCCGGAATACGTGGACGCCTTCCGCAAGCCTTCCCCAAGGCCGGCAAGCCGGTCAGCTTCGACAACATGGCGCTGGCCATCGAGGCCTACGAGGCGACCCTGGTGACTCCGGACTCGCCCTTCGACCTGTATCTCAAGGGCGACGACAAGGCCCTCGACGCACAGCAGAAGAAAGGCCTCAAGGCATTCATGGACAGTGGCTGCAGCGCCTGCCACAACGGCATCAACCTGGGCGGCCAGGCCTACTTCCCGTTCGGCCTGGTGAAGAAGCCCGACGCCAGCGTGCTGCCCAGCGGCGACAAGGGCCGCTTCGCCGTGACCAAGACCCAGAGCGACGAGTACGTATTCCGCGCCGCGCCCCTGCGCAACGTCGCCCTCACCGCGCCGTACTTCCACAGCGGCCAGGTCTGGGAACTCAAGGACGCGGTGGCGATCATGGGCAACGCCCAGCTCGGCAAGCAGTTGGCGCCGGACGACGTGGAGAACATCGTCGCCTTCCTGCACAGCCTGAGCGGCAAGCAGCCGCGCGTCGAATATCCGCTGCTGCCGGCCAGCACGGAGACCACGCCGCGTCCCGCGGAATAACCGCCACAAGGAAAAACGGGGCTCCCCTGGAGCCCCGTTTTTCCTCTATGGGACGACCTCAGACCACGCCCTGCGCCAGCATCGCATCGGCGACCTTGACGAAGCCGGCGATGTTCGCCCCCTTCACGTAGTTGACCCGCCCCTGCTCCTCGCCGTACAGCAGGCAGGCATGGTGGATCGACTGCATGATGCCGTGCAGCTTGGTATCCACCTCGCCCTCGCTCCAACGCAGGCGCATGGCGTTCTGCGACATCTCCAGGCCGCTCACCGCCACCCCGCCGGCGTTCGACGCCTTGCCCGGCGCGTAGAGGATGCCGGCCTCGAGGAACAGGTCGACGGCTTCCAGGGTCGAGGGCATGTTGGCGCCTTCGGCGACACAGACGCAGCCGTTGGCCAGCAGGCGCCGCGCATCCTCGGCATCCAGTTCGTTCTGGGTCGCGCAGGGCAGCGCGATATCGCAGGCCAGGCCCCAGGGCCGGCTCCCTTCGAGAAACTGCAGGGAAAACTGCTCCGCCATCTCGCGGATGCGCCCGCGGCGCACGTTCTTCAGCTCCATCAGGTATTCCCACTGCTCGTCGGAGAGCCCCGCCTCGGCATACAGGGTGCCTTCGGAATCGGACAGCGAGATCACCTTGCCGCCCATTTCCATGACCTTGCGCGCCGCGTACTGGGCGACGTTGCCCGAGCCGGAGATCGCCACCCGCTGGCCGTCGAAGCCGCGGCCACGATCCTTGAGCATTTCCTGGGCGAAGTAGACGCAGCCGAAGCCGGTCGCCTCCGGGCGGATCAGGCTGCCGCCATAGCTCAGGCCCTTGCCGGTCAGCACCGAGGTGAACTGGTTGGACAGGCGCTTGTACTGGCCGAACAGGTAGCCGATCTCACGCGCGCCGACGCCGATGTCGCCGGCCGGCACGTCCAGGTCGGCGCCGACGTGGCGGTACAGCTCGCTCATGAACGACTGGCAGAAACGCATCACCTCGGCGTCGCTCTTGCCCTTCGGATCGAAGTCGGAGCCGCCCTTGCCGCCGCCCATGGGCAGAGTGGTCAGGGAGTTCTTGAAGACCTGCTCGAAGGCGAGGAACTTCAGCACCCCGAGGTTGACCGAGGGATGGAAGCGCAGGCCGCCCTTGTAGGGGCCGATGGCGCTGCTCATCTGCACCCGGTAGCCACGGTTGACCCGTACCCGGCCCTGGTCGTCGACCCAGGGTACGCGGAACAGGATCGCCCGCTCGGGTTCGACGATGCGTTCGATGATGCCGGCTTCCAGGTAGTGCGGGTTGGCCTCGAGGAACGGCCAGAGGGAACGCAGCACCTCTTCCACCGCCTGGTGGAATTCGGGCTGATCGGGATCGCGCCGCTTCAGGCGCTCGAGGAAAGCGTCGACGGATTGCGTCATTTTTCTCACCGGTTTCTAGTTTTGTGAACAATTTTTTGCGCGTGACTCTAACAAGCCAGGCGGCACCTAGAAAGTGCGAAATGACGCATTGATGAATCTTTATGGTGCAAAACTGAAACTTTCCGGGTCCGCCAGAACGGCTCGGGCCAGAGCACGCGCCCGGAACCAGGCTGCCTCCCGGGCGGGCCACGCACTGTTGAAGGGCGACGAAAGCACCGTTCGCGTGCATCCCGGCGCCAGATGCGAAAGGGCCTCCCCCGCCAGGGGGAGGCCCTTCCTCTACCTACGGCCGGGTCTAGAAGTCGTAGGTCGCGGACAGGCTGAACACCTGTCCCTTGCTGGTTGCCCTGCCATCCAGCCGCCCGCCGCCCAGGCGATCCTGGTTGACCGTCTTCAACGGCACCTCCTTGACGAATTGCCGCGAGTAGGCCGCGTCGATCGACAACTCCGGCATCGACTGAAAGCGATAGCCGGCGCCCAGGGAGGCGAAGTAGCGATCGCCGTCGGGAATCCGCGGGTCGCGGGTGGCATTGTGGGTCGGCGTCTGGTCGTAGGCGACCCCGGCGCGCATGGTCCACTGTTCGGTCACCTTGTAGTCGCCGCCCACCGCCAGGGTCCAGGTGTTCCGGTAGGTGTAGGGGATGGAGACGATCGTGTTGCCGTGGGACTTGAGGGTCAGGTCCTGGAACGACGACCACTCGGTCCAGGTGGCGCTGGCGCCCAGGCTCAGACGGTCGTTGAACTGGTGTACCCAATCCAGCGAGGCGTAGGCGGGGATATCCAGGCGCGCCGAGGCGGAAGCGCCCATGCGCAGGTCCAGGCCCGGATAGGCCAGGCCCGGGGTGCCGCCCTCGATGGCGCCCTCGGTCAGTCCACCGTCGTGGTCGTAGAGGTTGTAGTGCCCCTTCAGCTTGTTGCGGATCTTCGCGTGGTAGGCGAAGCCCAGGGTGTCGCGGTCGGTCGGCTTCCAAACCGCGCCGGCGAAGAAGCCGGGCGAGGTGTTGTCCACCTTGACCCGCATCAGCGCGGACGAGTTCGAGGCCGGGAACGGAATCCCGCCCATGCCCGGGGAGTTGGCGGCCGAGGCATAGAGATCGAGGTTCTGGCTGACGAAGCCGGAGGTGCGCTGGATGATCACCCCGGCGCCCAGGGAGAAGTTGTCGTTGACCTTGAACGACAGGGAGCCGGTCAGGCCGATCGTCTCGATCTTGGTGTCCACCGCGAAATCGCGGCCTTTCCAGTTCGGGTCCCAGGTGCTGCGCATTCCCATCGGAACGACCTGGCTCAGACCGAAGGCGAAGCGGTCGTTGATCGGTACGACCAGGAAGCCGGTCGGCAGCCACGCGCCGAATCCGGCCTGGCCGCCATCGTTGGTACCCAGCTCGGGGGTGCCCGGCCCGTCCTGGTAGCCGCCGGTCATGGGATTACCCTGGTAGTCGTAGGCATCGCCGTTGTACTTGATGTCGATATCGGCGTAGTTGACCGTCAACTGGGCGATCCGCTTGTCGATGAACGCCATGGCCGCCGGGTTGTTGAACGCGGCGCTCGGATCGTTGGGAAACAGCGAGCCGCCTGCCATCGCACGGCCCCAGCCCGCCGTGTTGGTGGTCGGCACCATGAAGCCGCCGGCTTGCGCCTGGGACGTGCCGAACAGTCCGCCGACGATCAGGGCGCAGAGCAATGGCAATGGTTTTCTGGCAAACAGGCAGGAAATATCGTTTTTGTTGTTCAAGGTTTCACCCCTGGTGGACTGCTAGTGCACGGGGCACGATGGTCGGCCTGCTTGAGCGTCCTGGCGGACACCCTCCCCCAGACCGTTTTCCATGTGCGAACGAGATTCTGCGCCGCTTCCGGCGGAAACTCCCTCGGACCTGCCGGCCCGCGAAGGACGCCTGGCAGCGGGAGCGCGAAACCGCTGGCGCCGAGGGCGCCAGCGGCAGCCCGGATTACGGGTTGACTACGAAGGCCGGGGTCGGCTTCACGCTCAGGCTGTTGATCTTGCAGTTGCCTGCCAGCGACTGATTGCTGGCGCTGAGGGTATTGGTGGCGTTGCTCCAGGAACCGTTGACGGTGCTCGGGCCACAGGTAGAGGAGAGAATCTTGAAGCCGACGCCATCGACCTTGCCGGCGGTGGTGCTGGAAACGGTCAGCTTCCACGGCAGGCCGGTCATCTGCGGCACGCTGCACAGGGTGTTGCTGCCGCTGACGGTGACGCTGTCGATCGAGGCATAGGAACCATCGGCGGCGGTCTTGCCCTTGAAGGTGATGTTGCAGGTCACTGGCAGATTGAGCGACGCCGGCGAGCTCACGCTGATGGTGCCAGGTGCGGTGAAGGCCGAGTTGACCGGGGTGATGGTGGCCGCGCTGGCCATGGACGAAACGCTCAGGCAGAGAGCAAGAGCAGCAAAGGACGGCAGGGACTTGATGGATTTCATTGTTTTGTATCCTTCCAGTGAGTTGGCAACGCTCGCGGTTGCCGAGCCTTGATCATGCGGCAGGATCGTCGCCGACCCGCCCCCACGACCACCTTGTGCCTTCCCGTCCGATCCACCTGCCAGGCGAACCACACCACCCGCCTTGGCCGTGCGTACCGGGATCGGGAGAGGCTTTACCTCATGAGTCCTATCCGGTGCCGACGCTGACGGTCCCCACGACGAGCCGGGACAGACCGGATATCGGAAAGATCCGATAGGGTTTGCCAACCCGCCGCGCCTCGAGATGCCCACCTGGCCGACCTCCGCGAACGCAGGCCTGACAGGGCTGGCAATCACCACGAAGGGGCAGTGGACCAGTCAACGACGGGAGCCAGAGTACGGTCAGCGCGGCTCTGGAAAAGCCTAGCGAAAGAAGGGGGTTGCCCCTCCGAAGGAAGGTCGGTGAATGCCGTGGAGGGCGGACGAAGCGTCGTCGCGAAGGAATCCTGATACCTCTGTCAACATCCGCGTCGGGAAGAAACGCACCATGACGGGGCGTACCTACCAGAATTGGCAGCTCGCGAAGCCACCCAGCCAACCCAAAGTTAGGTTGCCAACTATCGGTCGGACGAGGACGGCACGCGAACGAGACCCGGCTGCAACTCGAACACCTCCACGCCCTCCGGCGTGGAGCGTCCGATCTTGACCTGTTGCGCCATCACGCTGGCGCCGGGAGCCTGGCGAAAGTCCACGAACAGCCGGTCACCCTCGTGGCGTATCGCCTCCGGCGGCACGACGATGGCCTGTTCGTTGCGATAGGTGGTGACCGTCAGCTTGGCGCTCATTCCCAGACGAATCTTCTGCAACTGGCGGGGATCAAGCGGCGCTACCGACACTGTCACCTCGAACTGCGGGCTGCCTCCCTGGGCCATGCCGGGCAGAGCCTGACCACCGAGGGCGGCGATGACGCCCGCCAGCGTGGTGCCCTCGAAGCCGTCGCCACTGATTTCCACCGCCTGCCCTTCGCGCAACTGGTTGATATCCAGTTCGGAAACCTTCGCAGATACCTTCAGCCGCTCGACGCTGGCCAGGCCGAACAACGCCTGGCCCTGCCCCAGCTTGCTACCGGCCTGCACCGGTTCGCGGCTGCCCTGCTCGCCAGCCAGGCCGGGCGCCGCGACGACGATACCGGCAAAGGGCGCGCGCACCGTACGGCCATCCAGCTGGGCCTGCAGCGTCTCGTATTTCACGCTGGCGTTGGCCAGGTCCATTTCGGCGATCTGGCGATTCTCGCCCTGCCCCTTGGCGCGGGTCGACTCCACTTCCCGCCGGGCCGCCTCCAGGTCCATGCGCTGCTGGCTGGCCTGTTGTTCGAGATCGTCGAGTTCGTTGCGCGGGACGATCCCGCGCTGGAACAGCTCGCGGGTCTCGCGCAACTTGCGCTCGGTGCTGCTCTGCGCCAGCTGCGCGCTGCGCAGGGCACGACGGACCCGCGCCATGTCCTCGCCACGCTCCCAGTCGCGCAGGTCCTGCAGGGTGCGACGGGCCTTGAGCAACGCCGACTGTGCCTCGCGCACCTGCACGGCGATCTCGCGGGTGTCCATGCGCAGCAGCTCCTGTCCTTCCGCGACCCGCTGTCCCGGCTCCACCAGCAGCGCCTCGACATTGCCGGCGAAGGGCGCCGCCAGGGTCACCACGCGCCCCGGTTCCAGGCGTCCGACCAGGCCGATCTGATGCACCAGCGGGGCCGCCCGTACGGCGACCCAGCGCTCCCCTTCCGTGCGTTTCGCGGTGCCGCCGGCGAGGACCAGCCAGGCCAGCGCCGCGACAACCGCCAGGCCGGCGGCGAGCGACAATGCCGGCCGGCGCAGGAAGGAAAACCGGTCAGTGGTCATTGAGCGAAATCTCCCAGCTATCCAGGGTCATGCCGACGATCAGGTCGAGCTGCGTCTGCGCATTGAGAAACGAGATCAGGGCATTCAATTGGGTGTTCTCGACGTTGCGCAGGTCGGTCTCGAAGCTCAGCACCTGGAAGTTGCTCGAACGCCCGACGCGCAGCTTTTCCCGTTCGATCTCCAGCTTGCGCCGCGACAACGCGGTGGCGCGCTGGGCGATCTGGTACTGGCGCCAGCGCGTGCCGAGGTCGCGCACCGCATCGATGACGTTCTGCTCCAGGGTCTGCCGGGCATCCTCGATCAGGATCTTCTGGTTCTCTACGTCGACCTGGGCGCGCACCTCGGCCTGCCGGCGGCTGAGGTCGCCGATGGGAATTTCCACCTGTACCCCGGCGTAGCTGTCCCAGCTGCGTGAATTGTCGCCACCGCCCTCGCTGTAGCGGTCGCGGATCTGGCTGGCGCCGCCCACCAGCGAGACATCCCACAGGCGCTGGTTCTTCGCCAGCACCAGGTTGAGGTCGGCCTGGCGACTGCCGATCAGGCGTTGCAGGTATTCCGGTTGCTGCTGCAGGGCGGTCCTGATCGCCTGCTGGCGGTCGACCTCGATCGGCGTGGCGGCCAGCGCATCGCTGGCGCGGATTTGCGTCGACAGGTCCAGCGCCAGCAGTTGCAGCAGGGCCAGGCGTGCGCTGTCGACCTGGTTGGTGGACTCCTCGACATTGAGCTCCTGGCTGGCGACGTCGGCCTCGGTCTGCACGATCTCGAATTCGGCCATTCGCCCGGCGCGGATCATCGCCCGGTTGACCTCGAGCAGCTCCTGGGTCCGCGCCAGGGCTTCGCGAGCGATGCGCGCCTGCTCCTGGGCGCGCAGCAGCTCCCGGTAGGCGCCGATGACCTGGCTGATGGTCTGCGACACGCTGGCCTTGAGTTGCAGGCGATTGGCGTCTTCGGAGAGACGTGCCAGGCGCAGCGGCGCGGTGGTGACGTCCCAGCCCGCATCGCGCAGCAACGGCTGGACGACGGTCAGGTCGAGGCCATCGCTGCGGTAGCGCCCGGCCTCGTCGGCGGTGCGGAACTGCTTGACCCAGGCCAGGCTGAAGCGAGTGCCATATTCGCCAAGCAGGGTCGCGGTGGGCGAGACATTGCTGGTCCTCGTGCGGTCTTCGGTGGCGCGGTTGGCGCGATAGTCGCCGCGCACCACCAGCTTCGGGTTGAAGGCGTCGGCGGCGACGCGCAGGTCGAACTTCTGCGCGATCCGTTGCAGGTAGGCGCTACGGATTCCACGGTTGTTGCGCAGGCCAAGATAGACCGCGTCGCTCAGGCTGAGGTCGATCACCTGCTCGCTGAGCAGCACCGACCTGCCCTGCTCGCGGGCCATGCTCGGTACGTCCGGACTCAGCGCCGGGTTGACGCTGGCCGCCACCGGAAGAGCGGCGACCAGCCACAGCACGCCCAGGCCCCACCTATTCATCGCGCAGCGCCTCGACCGGTTGCAGGCGAGCCGCCGAGACCGCCGGATAGAGCCCGAAGAACAGCCCCACCAGCAGGGTACTGCCCATCCCCAGCGGCAGGGCCGCGTAGGCCAGGGAGAAGGTCCAGCCGGAGAACCTGGCGTAGAGATACGCAGCCGCCACGCCGAGCACCGCGCCCGACAGCGCGCCCGCGGCGGTCAGGGTCACCGCCTCGATCAGGAACAGGTTGCGGATGTCCCGCTGGCGCGCGCCCAGCGCCATGCGCACGCCGATTTCCCGGCGGCGTTCGGCGACACTCATCAGCATCACGTTCATCACTCCGACGCCGCCGCCGAGCAGGGAGATGATCCCCAGTCCGGCCAGCAGGTAGGTGAAGGTCCGGGTCTGCCGCTTGAGTCCATCGAGCACCTGCTGCGAGACCTGGACCTGCGCCTCGTGGCCGGGCAACCGCGCCGTCAGGGCCGCGCCCAGGGCCGCGCCGACGCTATAGACGTCCGCTCCCGGCGAGACCCGCGCCACCACATGGCTGACCTCGGCGGCCGGCTGCAGGCGCGGCATGCCCGGCGCCGGCACGAACAGCGAGTCGTTGGCGGCGAACGGCAAGAGAGCGGCGCTGGCCTGCGGCTGGAGAATGCCGATCACGCGAAACAGATAGTCGTTGACCGTCAGTTGCTCGCCGAGGCGCAGCGGATCGCCGGGCGCCCCCAGGGCCTCGGCGATTGTCGCGCCCACCACCACGTAGGTGTCGTGATCGTCGAAGCGCGAGAGGAAACGTCCTTCGCGCAGCCGCAGCCTGGCGGCAGCCGCGAGCCCGGCGCTGGCGCCGACGATACTGGCGTTGCTGGTGCGTCCGTGAAAGGTCACCGGCGCCGAGTACAGGCCCAGCGCCGCCAGGTGCTCCAGACCGGCCACGTCGCGGAGCAGCGGTTCGGTGTCGAGCGACGCCGGCATCGGCATCGGCGCCTGCGGGGCGAACGGGAACTGCACCACCAGGGTGTCGGTGCCCATGTCCTTGAAGATGCTCATCGCTTCGTCGGTCGCGTTGCTGCCGATGTTCAGCATCGCGATCACCGATGAACAGCCCATGACGATACCCAGCAACGCCAGCAGCGAGCGGCGCCCCAGCCCGCGAAGACTGGCGAGGGCCTCGTGAAGCAATTGCCGGGGCGACGGGCTGGAGCTCACCGGCAGGCCTCCGCCAGGTCCTCGTGCACCTCGCCATGCCGCACTGTCAGTTGGCGCCCGAGACGGGCGGCCAGGCTGGGATCATGGGTGACCACCACCAGGGTCACCTGGCGCTCGCGGTTGAGGGTGAGGAGCAGCTCCAGCACTTCTTTCGCGGTGCTCGCGTCGAGGTTGCCGGTTGGTTCGTCGGCGAGGATCAGCGCCGGCTCGCCGACCAGCGCGCGAGCGATGGCGACGCGCTGCCGCTGGCCGCCGGAAAGGTCCGCCGGACGATGGCCGGCGCGCTCGGCCAGGCCGACCCGGGCGAGCATCGCCTCGGCCCGCTCCAGTGCCTCGCGGCGCGGCATCCCTCGATAGCTCAGGGGCAGCGCGACGTTGTCCAGCGCGTTCAGCCGCGGCAACAGGTTGAAGCTCTGGAAGACGAAGCCGATCAGGCGGTTGCGGATCGCCGCCAGTCGGTCCCCGTCGACGCTGAAGATGTCGTGCTCGGCGAAGCGGTAGGCACCGCTGTCCGGGCGGTCGAGCAGGCCGAGGATATTCAGCAGGGTGCTCTTGCCCGAGCCCGACGCGCCGACGATCGCGCAGCTTTCTCCGGGAAAGATGTCCAGGCAGACGTCTTTCAGTATCTGCAGCGGCTGCCCCCCCAGGAGGTAGCCCTTGCCGATCCCCCGCAGGGAGATCAATGATTCGTGCTTGTTTGTTGTTGGCATTCGCACCCGACCGCTCGCATCCCTTCAAGGCCCGCCCGGTCGTACCGCCGCAAGGCCGGCGATACAGGCCGAACGGCCATACTGCTGATGATGGAGACAGCGCACAAGCCGCCACCACCGGCAACGCTACCCCGAGGCGCCAGCGCCGAGCGAAGGTAGCGGCTGGTCCGCCCGGCCAATGCCGGTACTCGATTCCGCCGGGCTTCGCCATATGGCGCGGCCTCTCCGGGCAGGCGGTATTGAGCGCACGGATCGGCTGCGCAGACCACTAGCAGAGCTGACACCATCGCAGCCGTCGATGCACCCCCATCTTTAGTTAGGTGAAGGCTCAGGCATGCTGCGTGGGAGCCTCCCCCGGGTACCGCCGATGGAGGTGTCCCTGCGCAGTTCCCATGTTCCCCAGCGCATGGCTCGTTGAATTCCAGGCATGAAAAAACCGCCGGCCGGCAACGCCGGCGGGCGGTTTCTCGAGGGTGCGCTTACGCCAGTTTCTTGTAGCGCACGCGGTGCGGCTGGGCCGCGGCGTCGCCCAGGCGCTTCTTGCGGTCCGCCTCGAACTCGGTGTAGTTGCCTTCGAAGAAGGTCACCTTGCCATCGTCCTCGTAGGAGAGGATGTGGGTGGCGATCCGGTCGAGGAACCAGCGGTCGTGGGAGATCACGATGGCGGAGCCGGGGAAGTCCAGCAGCGCCTCTTCCAGCGCACGCAGGGTTTCCACGTCGAGGTCGTTGGACGGTTCGTCGAGCAGCAGCACGTTGCCGCCCTGCTTCAGGGTCAGGGCCAGGTGCAGACGGCCACGCTCACCGCCGGAGAGGTCCTTGACGAACTTCTGCTGGTCGGCGCCCTTGAAGTTGAAGCGACCGACATAGCTGCGCGACGGGACTTCGTAGTTGCCGATCTTGATCTGCTCGAAACCGTCGGAAACCTGCTCCCACACGGTCTTGTTGCCTTCCAGGCTGTCACGGCTCTGGTCGACGCTGGCGATCTGCACGGTCTCGCCGATCTCGATGGTGCCGGAGTCCGGCTGCTCCTTGCCGGTAAGCATGCGGAACAGGGTCGACTTGCCCGCGCCGTTGCCGCCGATCACACCGACGATGGCGCCCTTGGGAATGCTCAGGGACAGGTTGTCGATCAGCACGCGGTCGCCGTAGCCCTTGGTCACATTGTGCAGTTCGATGACCTTGTCGCCCAGGCGCGGACCGGCCGGGATGTAGATCTCGTTGGTCTCGCTGCGCTTCTGGAATTCCTGCGACTGCAGTTCCTCGAAGCGCTGCAGGCGCGCCTTGGACTTGGCCTGGCGGCCCTTGGCGCCCTGGCGTACCCACTCCAGCTCGGCCTTCATGGCCTTGGCGTGGGAGGCTTCCTGCTTGGCTTCCTGGGCCAGGCGGGCGGCCTTGGATTCCAGCCAGCCGGAGTAGTTGCCTTCGAACGGGATGCCATGGCCACGGTCGAGTTCGAGGATCCAGCCGGCGACGTTGTCGAGGAAGTAGCGGTCGTGGGTGATCGCCACCACAGTGCCGGGGAAGTCGTGCAGGAAATGCTCCAGCCAGGCCACCGAGTCGGCGTCCAGGTGGTTGGTCGGTTCGTCCAGCAGCAGCATGTCGGGAGCCGACAGCAGCAGACGGCACAGCGCTACGCGGCGCTTTTCGCCGCCGGACAGGTGCTCGACCTTGGCATCCCACGGCGGCAGGCGCAGGGCGTCGGCGGCGACTTCCAGCTGGCGTTCCAGGTTGTGTCCGTCGGATGCCTGCAGGATCGCCTCCAGCTTGGCCTGCTCGGCGGCCAGGGCGTCGAAGTCGGCATCCGGCTCGGCATAGGCGGCATAGACCTCGTCCAGCCGCGCCTGGGCCTGCTTGATCTGGCCGACGGCCTCTTCGACGATGTCGCGCACGGTGGCCTGCGGGTCCAGCTTGGGCTCCTGCGGCAGGTAGCCGACGTTGATCCCCGGCATCGGCCGGGCCTCGCCTTCGATCTCGGTGTCGACGCCGGCCATGATCCGCAGCAGGGTGGACTTGCCCGCGCCGTTCAGGCCGAGCACGCCGATCTTGGCGCCGGGGAAGAACGACAGGGAGATGTCCTTGAGGATTTCACGCTTGGGCGGAACGATCTTGCCGACCCGATGCATGGTGTAGACGTACTGAGCCAAAACGAGCACCTCATGAAGAAAAGGAAAAAAACTCGGCCAAGTATATGACAGACCGAGAGAAAGCTGGCCAGCCACCCCGGTTTTCGTGGGGCGGGGCGCTTTGCCGGCGGATGTTCGCCGTCCGATTCCAGGCCGCTACGGTGACGCTGAGCAGCGTACTGGCCGCCCTTACTGTCTCCGCTACCCTCGTCCTGTCAAAGGCGTTCTGCCTGAGCGAGGCGGCGACCATCGCCCCGTGCGAGGTCTGGGTGGGCCTGGCACTGCTCGCGGCCATGGTGCTGCCGCTCAAGACCTGACGCGAAGCAAGGCGTGGGGAGATCCAGCCTGCTACAATTGATCCAAATCAGTCTCAAAAGAACAAAAAAAACCTCAAAAATGACACTCGCTCCCAGATCCGCCCAGCTACCCGACTCCCCGCACAGGGACAGTCTCGACCCAGCGCCCACCCCGTCGTCTCAGGACCAGCGCCTGCTCAAGGCCTTGGCCACCGCGATGGTCAATCATCCGCGCGCCACCATGGGAGAACTGGCGGAACTGGCAGGAGTGAGCAGGGCAACCCTGAACCGTCATTGCGGTACCCGCGAAGGTCTCAAGCGGCGCCTGGAAAGCCATGCCAGGAGTACCCTCGAACGCCTCACCCACAGCGCCGCCCTGCAGCGGCTGGAGCCGCGGGAAGCGCTACGCGAGCTGATCCGGGAACACCTCGCCCAGCGCGACCTGCTGGCGCTGCTGATGTTCGAGCAGAACCCGGGACGCCAGGCCGGGCATGGGGACGCCAGTTGGCAGTCCTATGTCGAAGCCCTGGACGCCTTCTTCCTGCGCGGCCAGCAGAAGCGTGTGTTCCGTATCGATATCAGCGCGGCGACCTTCAGCGAACTCTTCATCGTCCTGATCTACGGCATGGTCGATGCCGAGCGCCGCGGTCGCGCGGCCAGTGCCGGGTTGTCCGCCACGCTGGAGGAGCTGTTCCTGCGTGGCGCGTCGAACCCCGCACAACCTGCCAGCCCTTGAGCGGGCGGCAGTTGCCACCCGCTAGCACCGTTTCCCACACGTTTACCCGCTCAACTCCTGCCGCCTCGATGTACCACCAGGCTCCGTCCCTCGTCCCAGCCTCCGCCGAGCGCGCGGAACAGGTCGACCAGGGCGATCTGCCGCTGGGTGCTGCCGTCGATGAAGGCGATCTCGTTGAGGAAGCTGCTGCGCTGCGCATCGAGGTAGCGCAGGTGGTTGTCGACGCCACTCTCGTAGCGTGCCTTGGCCAGCTTCAGGGCTTCGTTGCTGCTGTTCGCCAGGGCGCGCAGGGCCTTCTCTTCGCGACGCAGGGTATCGCTGGCCGCCAGGGCGTCGGCGACCTCGCGGAAAGCGGTCTGGATGGTCCCCTCGTAGGCGGCCACCGCCGAATCCTTGCGCGCCTCGGCCAGGCTCAGGTTGGCACGGTTGCGCCCGCCATCGAAGATCGGCAGCGTCAGCGTCGGCAGGAAGCTCCAGGAGCGCGAGCCGCCATCGAACAGGCCGGACATTTCCGCGCTGGAGGTGCCGAAGCTGCCGGTCAGGCTGATGCGCGGGAAGAACGCCGCGCGCGCCGCGCCGATATCCGCGTTGCGCGCCCGCAAACGATGTTCGGCGGCAAGGATGTCCGGGCGTCGCTCGATCAGCTCGGACGGCGTGCCGGGAGCGATGTCCTGCAGCAGCTTCGGCCGCTGCCCCGGACTCCGCGGAATCGCCTGCGCGGCATCGTCGCTACCCAGCAGCAACACCAGCGCGTTGAATGCCTGCTGTTTCTGCCGCAGGTTGCGCTCCTGCTCGGCGCGCGCCTGCTCCACCAGGCCAAGGGCTTCCTGGTAGTCCAGCGCGGTGGCGGCGCCGGCCGCGCGGCGCTGGTCGATCAGGGCGAAGGAATACTCGCGGCTGACCAGGGTCTGACGGGTCAGCGCCAGGCGCCGCAGGGCGCCGTCATAGCTCAGGTAGGCCTGGCTGACCTCGGCGACCAGGGCGATCCGTGCCGCGCGCGCTGCCTCCTCGCTGGCCAGGTACTGTTGCAGGGCTGCGTCGGTCAGGCTCTTGACCCGACCGAAGAGGTCCAGTTCGTACTCCGGCAGGGCCAGCCCGACCTGGTAGCTGCTGGCCACTTCCGAGCGATTGCCGGCGGACAGGTCGGCCGGCTGCCGCTGGCGGTTGCCGGTGGCAGCGGCATTCAGGCCCGGAACCCGGTCGGCGCGCTGGATTCGGTACTGCGCGCGGGCCGCCTCGATATCCAGGAGGGTCTGACGCAGCGAGCGGTTGTTATCCAGGGCCACGCCCACCAGGCGGCGTAGTTCGGCATCGACGATGAAACTCTTCCAATCCAGCGTGTCGATCGCCGCGCCCTGGCGCTGGGCGGCGGCGCCGCTCCAGCTGTCGGCCACCGGCGCGGCGGGACGTTCGTAGGTCGGCGCCATGGAGCAGGCACCGAGGGTCAGGGCGATCAGCAGCGCCGATACGCCGAAAGCAGGTTTGCGCATCTCGTTCACTCCCCGGCCGAAGCGGCCTGTTCGATGGGTGCCGGCTTGCTGCGCAGCAGCGACAGCAGCCAGACGAAACAGATAGGTACGAACAGCACGCCGAGGAAGGTGGCGCTGAGCATCCCGCCGATCACTCCGGTGCCGATGGCACGCTGGCTCGCCGCGCCGGCACCGCTGGCCAGGGCCAGGGGTATCACGCCGAGGATGAACGCCATGGAAGTCATGATGATCGGCCGGAAGCGCAGGCGCGCGGCCTCGATGGCGGCGTCGCGCAGGCTATGCCCCTGCTCCCAGAGTTCCTTGGCGAACTCGACGATGAGAATCGCGTTCTTCGCCGAAAGACCGATGATGGTGATCAGGCCGACCTTGAAATACACGTCGTTGGACATACCGCTGACCATCACCGCGAGCACCGCGCCGATGGCGCCGATCGGCACGATCAGCATCACCGACAGCGGGATCGACCAGCTCTCGTAGAGCGCCACCAGCAACAGGAACACCACCAGGATGGCGAGGGCGAACAGGCTGGTGGCCTGCCCGGCGGAGACCTTCTCCTGATAGGACAGGCCGGTCCACTCGTAGCCGATGCCGGCCGGCAGCTGCGCGGCCAGGCGCTCCATTTCCGCCATGGCTTCGCCGGTGCTGAAGCCGGGCGCGGCGTCACCGACGATGCGGATCGACGGGTAGCCGTTATAGCGCACCAATTGCACCGGTCCCTCTTCCCATTTCACGCTGACGAAGGCGCTGAGCGGTACCAGGTTGCCAGCAGCGTTAGGCACGTATAGCTCGAGCACGCTTTCCGGGGTCATCCGGTTGCCCTGTTCGGCCTGGATCACCACCCGCTGTTGGCGCCCCGCATTGGTGAAGTCGTTGATCACCTCCGAGCCGAAGGCAGCGGACAGCGTGCCGCTGATGGTCTCGAAGCTCACCCCCAGGGCGCGGGCCTTCTCCCGGTCGATCAACAGGCGCAGTTGCGGCGCTTCGGCCAGTCCTTCCATCATCGCGTAAAGGAATTTCGGGTTGGTCTGGATCTCGCCAAGAAGAGTATCGCGAGCCTGCAGCAGCGCTTCGCGGCCGACCCCGCTACGGTCCATCAGGCGCAATGCGAAGCCGCCGGAGTTACCCAGACCGTTGATCGGTGGCGGCGACACGGCCATGACCGTGCCATCGTCGGGCAGCGCGAAATGCTCGTTCAGCGCGGCGATCTCGGCGGCGGCCGACTGCTCGGCGCCTCGCTCGGACCAGTCCTTGAAGGTCGGGAAGGCCAGCGCGGCATTGTCGCCCTGGCCGGAGAAGCTGAAGCCCGAGATCAGGAACACCGAAGCCACCGCCTCGCGGGACTTGAGGAAGCGCTCGAGCTCCTCGCCGGTGGCATCGGTGCGCACGCGCGAAGCACCAGGCGGCAGTTGCACGTCGACCACCATGTAGCCGAGGTCTTCCGCCGGCACGAAGGCTTCCGGCAGGCGCAGGTAGAAGTAGCCGAGCATGGCCACCAGGCCGGCGTACACCAGCATGAAGCGTCCGGCGCGCGCCACCAGCTTCGAGTTGAGCAGCGAATAGCGCTCGGTGACGCGGGCGAAGCCACGGTTGAAGGCGCCGAAGAAGCCGCGCTTCTCGTGGTGCCCTTCGGGAATGGGCTTGAGCAGCGTGGCGCACAGCGCCGGGGTGAAGGTCAGGGCGAGGAAGCCGGAGAACAGGATCGAGACCGCCAGCGACACCGAGAACTGCTGGTAGATCACCCCCACCGAACCGGCCATGAAAGCCAGCGGCAGGAACACCGCCGAGAGCACCAGGGTGATGCCGACGATGGCGCCGGATACCTGCTTCATCGCCTTGACCGTGGCCTCGGCCGGGGAAATCCCCTCCTCCGCCATGATCCGCTCGACGTTCTCCACCACCACGATGGCGTCGTCCACCAGGATGCCGATCGCCAGGACCATGCCGAACATGGTCATCATGTTCACCGAGAACCCCAGCAGGTACATCACCATCAGCGTACCCAGCAGGCACACCGGCACCACGATGGACGGGATCAGGGTGTAGCGGACGTTCTGCAGGAACAGGAACATCACCAGGAACACCAGGACCATCGCTTCGATCAGGGTGTGGATCACCTTCTCGATGGCCACGTCGACGAAGCGCGAGGTGTCGTAGGGCACGCTGTACTGCATGTCCTCGGGGAAGAACGCCGACAGTTCGGCGAGACGCTGTTTCACCAGGGTAGCGGTCTGGATCGCGTTGGCCCCGGGCGACAGCTGGATCGCCCCGCCCACGGTGGGCGTGCCGTTCAGTCGCGAGGAAATGTTGTAGCTCTCCTTGCCGAGTTCCAGGCGCGCGACATCGGCGAGCCGGACCAGCGAGCCGTCCTGGTTGGCGCGCAGCACTACCTGGCCGAACTCCTGCGGATCGTCCAGGGTGCCCTTCACCGCCAGGGTCGCCGTCAGCTCCTGCGCGGAACTGCCCGGTGCGCTGCCGAAGGCGCCGGCCGGCACCTGCACGTTCTGCCCGCGGATGGCATTGCTCACGTCGTCGATGGAGAGGCCGAAGCCCACCAGCTTCTGCGGATCGATCCAGACCCGCATGGCCGCCTCGGAAGAGAAGAATTGCAGCTTGCCGACGCCCGGCAGGCGCCGCAGCTCGTTGTTGATATTGCGCGCGGCGTAGTCGCCGAGGGCGGTGGTGTCGCTGCGCTGAGCGCCTTCCTTGTAGCTGAGCGCATAGATCAGCAGGAAACCGGCGCTGGTCTGCTCGACCTGCAGGCCCTGGGTCAGCACCGCCTGCGGCATGCGCGCCTCGGCTTTCTTCAGGCGGTTCTGCACGTCCACCTGGGCCAGGTCCGGATCGGTGCCCGGCTCGAAGGTGACGACGATCTCGGCGGTGCCGTTGGAGTTGTTGGTCGACTCGAAGTAGAGCAGGCCCTTGGCGCCGTTCAGCGACTCCTCGAGCACACTGGTGACGGAGTCCACCAGCACCTTCGCCGAGGCGCCGGGATAGGTGGCGGTGATGGTGATCTGTGGCGGCGCGACATTGGGGTACTGCGCTACCGGCAATTTGGAAATGACCAGCAGGCCGGCCAGGGAGATGAACAGGGCCACCACCCAGGCGAAGTTCGGCCGCTTGATGAAGAATTCGGACATCGGAAAATCCTCGGGGCGAACCCGCCCTTACTGTTGCGGCGCAGGTGACTGGGCTTGCGCCTGGGCACCATCCGGCTTCGGCACGATCTTCACCCCCGGCTGCACCGCAGCCAGGCCGCCGACTATGACCCGGTCACCCGGCTCCAGGCCCTCGGTGATCTGCCAGCGCGAACCCTGCATGACGCCGGTACCGACGCTGCGCGACTCGGCGCGCTCGTCGGCGCCCACCACCATCACCTGGGCGCTGCCGTCGCTGGAGCGGTGCACGGCCCGTTGCGGCACCAGGATCGCCTGGTTGTCGATGCCCTGGGGCGTACGTACGCGCACGTACATGCCCGGCAGCAGGACCCCGTCGGGGTTGGCGAACTTGCCGCGCAGGGCGATCTGGCCGGTACCGCGATCCACCGCCACGTCGGCGAACTGCAACGCGCCCTGGCGCTCGTAGGGCGTCCCTTCGACGCGCAGGGTCAGCGCCTGGCTGTCGCCGGCGGCCAAGGTGCCTTTCTTCAGGGCGTCGCGCAGGCGCAGGGCCTCGGCCGCGGTCTGGGTGAAATCCGCATAGATCGGATCGAGCTGCTGGATGCGCGCCATCAGCGTCGCCTCGCCCTGCCCGACCAGCGCGCCCTCGGTCACCAGCGCGCGGCCGATGCGCCCGGAGATCGGCGCAGTGACCGAGGCGTAGCCGAGGTTCAGGCGCGCGGTCTCCAGGTCGGCCTGGGCCGAGCGGGTCGCCGCCTCGGCGCTGCGCAGGTCGGCGGTGGCGGTATCGAAGTCCTGCTGGCTGACCGCCTGGATCTTCACCAGCGGCTCGTAGCGACGCACCCGCGCCTGCGCCTCGAACAGCACCGCGCGGTTCCGCGCCAGCTCACCTTCGGCGCGCGACACCGCAGCCTTCAGCGGTGCCGGATCGATCTGGAACAGCAGGTCGCCAGCCTTGACGTCGGCGCCCTCCTCGAAGCGCTTCCGCACGACGATGCCGGCCACCCGCGCGCGCACCTCGGCGACCCGCACCGGTTCGATCCGCCCAGGCAGTTCCGAACTCAGCGCCAGGGGCTCGGCCTGCACCGTCAGGACCTCCACCGGCAACACCATTTCGGCGGCCTCCTGTCGCTCTTCCGCCGGCCCACAACCCGCCAACGCGATGGCCATAGCCAACGCCCCGATCCTTCCTATTGCACGCAAATCAGCCATGACACACCCGACCGTTGATTGAAAACGGATCGAATGGTACTTTTTCGAGCTAATTGAGTCAATATTGTCTCAAATGATCTTTTGACAGCTAATTCCTTTGGACGCGAGGCCAGTTTTCTGCACAATGCGCACAATCAGAAAAACCAACCGGGACCCATCGATGACCCTGATTTCCCATGACGAGCGACTCATCAAGGCGCTGGCAGTCGCTATCGTCGACCGCCCGCGAGCGACGCTGAAGGAACTGGCCGAGGCGGCCGGCGTAAGCAAGGCCACCCTGCACCGCTTCTGCGGCACGCGGGACAACCTGGTGCAGATGCTCGAGGACCACGGAGAGACCGTACTGAACCAGATCATCCAGGCCTGCGACCTGGAGCATGCCGAGCCTCTGGAGGCGTTGCAGCGCCTGATCAAGGAACACCTCACCCACCGCGAGCTGCTGGTATTCCTGGTATTCCAGTACCGCCCGGACTTCCTCGACCCGCACGGTGAAGGCGCACGCTGGCAGTCCTACCTGGAAGCGCTGGACGCCTTCTTCCTGCGCGGACAGCAGAAAGGCGTGTTTCGCATCGACATCACGGCGGCCGTGTTCACCGAACTGTTCATCACCCTGGTCTACGGCATGGTCGATGCGGAACGTCGCGGACGGGCGGCCAGCTCCAATTCCGCGCATACCCTGGAGCAGATGTTCCTCCATGGCGCCTCCAATCCGGCTCGCTCCTGACCCTCGCACCCGCGGCGGCGCCCCTCTCGTCGCCGCATGGCACGGACCGATCCGCGTGCCGTCGACTTCGGCCGCCCGGAGGCCTGCTCGACACTCGGGAAGATCAGTCCTCACCGGCCCTGCGACAAAGTGCCTCGACAGCCGGAAAGGACCGTGACGCTCGTCGGCGATACTGGCACTTGGCCTTGCTTCCGGGCATCCTAACTGTCTACCGAATCACACCTCCCCCAGGAATTCCGGTCAGTGTCGACCCCCTCGCTAACCCCGTCGCCGCCTCCCGCCGGCGACCCACTGACCGTACCCGACCGACCGGCAGCCAAGGCTGGCCTGCTGTTGCTGGTCCTGTTGATGCTCGGCCTGCTGCTCTGGCAGATGAGCCAGGAGCTGCGCCAGCAGGAACGCTTCGAACACGAGCGAGCCGCGGCCCAGCTCGATCGTCTCAACGACCGCCTGTCCCTGACCCTCGAACTCAAGGCGCGCACCGCCCTCGCCCTGCTCCCGGGCGTGCCCCCCAGCGAGCGTGGCGAGATACAGGGCAGGCTGTTGCCGCGCATCAGCGATGCGCTGCCGCAGGTGCGCCAGTTGCAATGGGTGGACAGCGCCCCGCAGACGGACAGCCCGTCGCCGGAAACGACGCTGCCCGAGCAGTTGCGCCAGCACGCCGGCTCCGGCCTCTACCACTATTGCCTCGACCCGCGCGACGGCGAATCCCTCTACCTGACCCTGCGCGAACCCGGCAGCCGCCGCGACAGTGGCTTCTGGCTGTTGCACCTGGCCAGCGACAGCCTCGCCCAGTGGAGTCCCGACCTGCCCACCGGCAACCTGCTCTGGCGCCTGGAAGACCAATACGCCGGGCGGGTGCTCTGGCATACCCCGGGGAGCACGGCGCTGCTCGACGACATGCAGACCCTCGGCGTGGAACCGCTGCGCAACAGCGACTGGCAGCTTCGCGGGCTCTACGACAGCACGCGAGTGCGGCTCGGCCTGCTGCCGGGAATCGGCGGCGAGCTGGCGATCTTCCTCCTGCTGGTCGGCGTCACCGTGTACATGCTGCTGCGCCTGCACCGCGAGCAGCAAGGCCTGCGCGCCATGACCCTGGCCTCGCAGCGCAGCCTGCGCCAGGCGGCCACGGCACTGGCGGCGATCGACGAGCGGGTGCTGGTGACCCGCGCCGACGGCCGCCTCAGCTACCTCAATCCCCAGGCCGAACGCCTCTTCGGCATCAGTTCGGCCCAGGCCCGCCAGCATCATCTGCTGGGCCTGCTGCCAGACCTCGAGCCAGGCTGGCTGACGGACGCCGGTGGCGACGGCGAGACCCGTAGCGAGCTGCTGCCGCTGCGGGTGCGCGGCGAGCCGCGGACGTTCACCCTCAGCCGCCATCCGCTGGCCAGCTATCCGGCGCTCGCCGACCAGGCCTGGACCCTCCGCGAGCAGATACTCCAGGGCGGGCAGGTCTGGGTGTTGCGCGACGTCACCGAGGAACAGCACGCCCTCGGCGTCCTGGAGGAAACCCGGCGGCGCTACCAGGACATCTTCGAAGGGGTCGGCGTGGCCCTCTGCGTGCTCGACCTCTCCGCCCTGCGCCAGGCTCTTGTGGAGCAAGGCCTGGACAGCTGCGCCGCACTGCGCGCCTGGCTCGCCGGCGAACCCGGGCGGCAGCAGGCGCTGCTGGAGCGGATCCGCATCACCGAGATCAACGATGTCAGTCGCCGCCTGCTACAGATCGATTCCACCGAACAGGCCTGGCAGCGCTTGCTCGACCACGGCCCGCTACAACCGGACAGCCTGCGCCTGCAGGTGATCGAGGCGCTCATCGAGCGCCGGCCGGTACTCGAACTTGAAGCCACGCTGCGCTGCGGCAAGAGCACGCCGCGGCACCTGTGGTTGCAACTGCGCCTGCCGGAAAACCCCGGCGAATGGCATGCGGTGACCCTCAGCCTGTCCGACGTCACCAGTCGCAAGGAAGTCGAACTGTCGCTGATCGAGCGCGAGAAGTTCTGGTCGGACGCGGTCCAGGCGGTGCCCGATACCCTCTACATCCACGACCTGCACGCGCGCCGGGTGATCTTCAGCAACCATCACCTGGGCCAGCAACTGGGCTACAACCAGGAAGAACTGGCGCGGATGGGCGAGAACTTCTGGGAAACCCTGCTGCACCCCGACGACCAGGAATACTACTGGCGCATCCGCAACCTGCAGCACGTGGTCGGCGACGGCCTGCTGCTCGACAGCCAGTTGCGCTGGCGCCACCGCGACGGCCGCTGGCACTGGTTCGACATCCGCGAGCAGGCCTTCAGCCGCGACCGCAGCGGTCGCGTGGCGCGCCTGATCGGCGTGGCCAAGGACATCACCTTCACCGTCGAGGCGAACAACGCGCTGCGCGAGAACGGCCGACGCTACCGCATGCTGGCGGAAAACATCAGCGACGTGATCTTCTCCACCGACGCCGAACTCAACGCCAGCTACGTCAGCCCCTCGGTACAGCACGTGTTCGGCTACAGCCCGGAATGGGCGCTGCTCAACGGCCTCCATCAGACCGCCACCAACCCGCGCCAGCTCGGCCGCCTGAACGGCCTGCTGCGCCGCGTGCGGCACGCCATCGGCGACCGCCAGAAGCTCGCCGAGCTGCGGGAAAACCCTGGCCAGCATCTGTTCGCCCTCGACTGCCTGCGCGCCGACGGACGCAAGATTCCCATCGAACTGCGGATCGTCCTGATGTGGGACGAGCACGACCGCTTCGAAGGCCTGCTCGGCATCGCCCGCGACATCAGCCAGCAGCGCCGCGCCGAACGCGAGCTGCGGATGGCGGCGACGGTATTCGAACACTCCACGGCGGCGATCATGGTCACCGACCCGGCCGGCTACATCGTCCAGGTCAACGATTCCTTCTCGCGCCTGACCGGCTACAGCCCGGCCGACGTGCTCGACCAGCAGCCGCGCCTGCTCACCGCCGACCGCCAGGAAGCCAACCAGCTCAAGCACGTGCTCGCCAGCCTGCAGCACAGCGGCAGCTGGGAAGGCGAGATCCTGCAGAAGCGCAAGACCGGCGAACTCTATCCGTCCTGGGTCGGCATCACCGCGGTGCGTGACGAGGAAGGCGACCTGGTCAGCTTCGTCTGCTTCTTCAGCGACATCAGCGAGCGCAAGGCCAGCGAGCGGCGCATCCACCGCCTGGCCTACTACGACGCCCTCACCCACCTGCCCAACCGCACGCTGTTCCAGGACCGTCTGCATACCGCCCTGCAGCAGGCCGAGCGCAACGGCCAGTGGGTGGTGCTGATGTTCCTCGACCTCGACCGCTTCAAGCCGATCAACGACTCCCTCGGCCACGCCGCCGGCGACCGCATGCTGCAGGAAGTGGCGACCCGCCTGAGCGCCTGCGTCAGCCAGGACGATACCGTGGCGCGCATGGGCGGCGACGAATTCACCCTGCTGCTGCCTTCCCAGGGCGACCGCGAGATCGCCCTGAAACGGGCGATCCAGGTCGCCGAGCTGATCCTCGGCCGTCTGGCCCGGCCGTTCACCCTGGAAGGCCGTGAATTCTTCGTCACCGCCAGCATCGGCGTGGCCTTGTCGCCCCAGGACGGCACCGAACTGAGCCTGCTGATGAAGAACGCCGACACGGCGATGTACCACGCCAAGGAGATGGGCAAGAACAACTTCCAGTTCTACCAGGCCGAGATGAACGCTCGCGCCCTGGAGCGCCTGGAACTGGAAAGCGACCTGCGCCGCGCCCTTGAACTGGGCGAGTTCGTCCTCCACTACCAGCCGCAGTTCACCGGCGACGGCCGCCGCCTGACTGGCGCCGAGGCCCTGCTGCGCTGGCAGCATCCGCGCCGCGGACTGGTTCCGCCGAGCGAGTTCATTCCGGTGCTGGAGGAGATCGGCCTGGTGGCCCAGGTCGGCGACTGGCTGCTGGCGGAAGCCTGCAAGCAGTTGCGCAGCTGGCACAAGGCCAAGGTGCGGGTGCCGAAGGTCTCGGTGAACCTCTCGGCACGGCAGTTCGCCGATGGCCAGTTGGGCGAGCGGATCGCCGCGATCCTCTACGAGACAGGCATCCCGCCGGCCTGCCTGGAGCTGGAGCTGACCGAAAGCATCCTGATGAGTGACGTCGCCGAGGCCATGCAGATCCTCTCCGGGCTCAAGCGCCTCGGCCTGGCCATCGCGGTGGACGACTTCGGCACCGGCTACTCCTCGCTGAACTACCTCAAGCAGTTCCCCATCGACGTGTTGAAGATCGACCGCAGCTTCGTCGACGGCCTGCCCCACGGCGAACAGGACGCACAGATCGCCCGGGCGATCATTGCCATGGCCCACAGCCTGAACCTGATGGTGATCGCCGAGGGCGTGGAGAGCCAGGCCCAGCTGGACTTCCTTCGCGAGCACGGCTGCGACGAGGTGCAAGGCTACCTGTTCGGCCGGCCGATGCCCGCCGAGCAGTTCGGCATGCTCTACGCCAGCGACGTGCTGTTCATGTTCAACGAGGGCTGAGCCGCCGTGCGGCGCGCTTGAGCGCCGCTTATCCGCGACATGATGGCCTTTCATGTGCCAGCACCCGCCGCATGGGTTAGAATGCGCGCCTTTTCCCAGCACCGATCCTTATGAGGACCGCCATGTTCAGCCGTGATTTGACCCTCGCCCGCTACGATGCCGAACTCTTTGCCGCGATGGAGCAGGAAGCCCAGCGCCAGGAAGAGCACATCGAGCTGATCGCCTCCGAGAACTACACCAGCCCGGCGGTGATGGAAGCCCAGGGTTCGGTGCTGACCAACAAGTACGCCGAAGGTTATCCGCACAAGCGCTACTACGGCGGCTGCGAGTACGTCGATATCGTCGAGCAACTGGCCATCGACCGCGCCAAGCAACTGTTCGGCGCCGATTACGCCAACGTCCAGCCGCACGCCGGCTCCCAGGCCAACGCCGCGGTCTACCTGGCCCTGCTGTCGGCCGGCGACACCATCCTCGGCATGAGCCTGGCCCATGGCGGCCACCTGACCCACGGCGCCAGCGTCTCCTCCTCCGGCAAGCTGTACAACGCCGTGCAGTACGGCATCGACGCCAATGGCCTGATCGACTACGACGAAGTCGAGCGCCTGGCCGTGGAGCATAAGCCGAAGATGATCGTCGCCGGCTTCTCCGCCTATTCCCAGGTCCTCGATTTCGCCCGCTTCCGCGCCATCGCCGACAAGGTCGGCGCCTACCTGTTCGTCGACATGGCCCACGTCGCCGGCCTGGTCGCCGCTGGCGTCTACCCGAACCCGGTGCCGTTCGCCGACGTGGTCACCACCACCACCCACAAGACCCTGCGCGGCCCGCGCGGCGGCCTGATCCTGGCGCGCGCCAACGAGGAGATCGAGAAGAAGCTCAACTCCGCGGTATTCCCCGGCGCCCAGGGCGGCCCGCTGATGCACGTGATCGCGGCCAAGGCGGTGTGCTTCAAGGAAGCCCTGCAGCCGGAGTTCAAGACCTACCAGCAGCAGGTCCTGAAGAACGCCCAGAGCATGGCCCAGGTCTTCCTCGACCGCGGTTTCGACGTGGTTTCCGGCGGCACCCAGAACCACCTGTTCCTGCTCTCCCTGATCAAGCAGGACATCACCGGCAAAGACGCCGACGCCGCCCTCGGCCGCGCGTTCATCACCGTGAACAAGAACTCGGTCCCGAACGACCCGCGCTCGCCGTTCGTCACCTCCGGCCTGCGCATCGGTACCCCGGCCGTGACCACCCGCGGCTTCAAGGAAGCCGAGTGCCGCGAGCTGGCCGGCTGGATCTGCGACATCCTCGAGAACATGGGCGACGAGTCCGTGGTCGACGGCGTACGCGAGAAGGTCAAGGCGATCTGCGCCAAGTTCCCGGTCTACGGCAACTAAGCGACAAGGCAAGACGAAAGAGCCCGGCAAATGCCGGGCTTTTTCATTTCCTCCGAGGGAGGAGGCGCCGGGTAGCGTTATCGCCGGTCCTCGACATGGATCACCGCCAAGGCCTCGGCATCCTCGCCCCGCCGGGAGCGGCCGTGCATGCCGACGAGCAGCTCGCCGGCGTCCTCCTCCAGTTCCTCGCGAGGGACGAAGGTAAGGATGTCCGGGTGATGCCCGGTCACCACCCAGCCGCGGCCGTTGTCCAGGGTGATCACACCGAAGTCGCCCGCCGGCGTGCCGACCTGTACCGCTCCCCACTCGGCCAGCAATGCCCGCGCCTGGGCCGCGAGGTCCGGCTCCGGCTGCGTGAGGATCACGCAAGTGCCCTGGGCGAACAGCACCCAGGATTTGTCCGCGCCACGGATGCAGTCCCGCCAGGCGCCGATCAATGCGTTCCTGTCCATTTCCACGCTCCTTTGGCGTCGATGCGCCTCAGCGGCCTTCGACGATGCGTTCGAAGCCCTCGCGGATACTGTCCTCCGGCAGGTTGTCGCCGATGAACACGATCACGCTCTCGCGCGCCTCGTCGTCCCGCCACTCGCTATCCCAGTCGAAGCCGTAGAGTCGCAGCACGCCCTGGAACACCAGGCGACGCGGCTCGTCGGCGATGTTCAGCACGCCCTTGTAGCGCAGCAGGGAATTGCCATGCCACTGCAACAGGTCGTCCATGAACTCGCTCAGCCTTTCGAGATCGAGCGGCGTGTCGCTGCGCAGTACCAGGGTGCCGATGCGATCGCGGCTGTCCTTGGCTGCCACCGCTCGCAGCGGGCGCAGGCCGATGCCAGGACCGAGGTCGGCGTTGAGGTTGAAGCCACGTACGTCGAGCAGGTGCGCCAGGTCGATGCGGCCGTGCTCGACCACATGCACCAGCGCCCTCCGGTTGATCCGTTGCAGGCGCTGGCCCAGGGCCTCGAAGGTGGCGGCGTCGACCAGGTCGGTCTTGCTCACCAGGATGCGGTCGGCGAAGCCGACCTGGGCCTGGGCGATGGTTTCCTGCAGGTGACGCTCGGCGTTGGCGGCGTCCACCAGGGTGATGATGCCGTCCAGCACGTAGCGCTGGCAGAGTTCCTCGTCGGCGAAGAAGGTCTGCGCCACCGGCGCCGGATCGGCCAGGCCGGTGCACTCGATCACCAGGCGGTCGAAGTCGATTTCGCCGTTGTCGCGGCGCTCCAGCAGGAGGAACAGGGCCTTTTCCAGGTCGGTGTTGATCGAGCAGCAGACGCAGCCATTGGACAGCGTCATCACCTGCACCGGCTCGACGCCGAGCAACTGGCCGTCGATCGGCGTCTCGCTGTACTCGTTCTCGATCACCGCGATCTTCATGCCGTGCTCGGCCTGCAGCAGGTACTTGAGCAGGGTGGTCTTGCCGGCGCCGAGGAAGCCGGTGAGCACGGTGACGGGGATCGGGGCGTGGTTGTCGTTGGCTACTTCGGACATGCGCAACTTCCAGAAAAGACGCGGGCCACGTCAGACGTGGCCCGCGGAAGGATGGGGATTCAGCAGCAGCGGATCGGCCGACCCTTGCCGCCACCGTAGCGCGCCTCCTGGCGCTCGCGGAAGAACTCCTCGTAGGTCATCACCGGCTTGTCCGGGTGCTTGTTGCGCATGTGCTCGACATAGGTGTCGTAGTCGGGCATGCCGACCAGCATCCGGGCGGCCTGGCCCAGGTATTTGCCCATGCGGCTGAGGTCGTTGAACATGGCGAGTTCCTCGTTAAGGCTCCCTGGCGAACCGGGGAGCGCGGCCGGTCAGGCGTCGGGGATGGGCTCGAACGGGGTTTCCTTGTCGGTCCGCTCGCTCTTGCCCCAGGCCGCGATGCCGACCTTGATGGCGTAGAACAGTACGCTGAAGACCACCAGCAGGAACAGCACGGTCAGACCGGCGTTGATGTAGGCGTTCAGCACCACGTGCTGCATCTGGCCGATATCCTTGGCCGGCGCCAGCACCTGGCCGGCATCCAGCGCGGTGGCGTACTTCTCGCCAAGAGCGACGAAGCCGACCGCCGGGTTGCTGTCGAAGATCTTGATCAGGCCCGCGGTGGTGGTGCAGATCAGCAACCAGGCCGCCGGCAGGATGGTGACCCAGACATACTGCTGGCGCTTCATCTTGATCAGGACCACGGTGGCGAGCATCAGCGCGATGCCGGCGAGCATCTGGTTGGAAATGCCGAACAGCGGCCACAGGGTATTGATCCCGCCCAGCGGGTCGACCACGCCCTGGTACAGCAGCCAGCCCCACAGCGCCACGCAGCCGCCGGTGCCGATGATGTTGGCGGTCCACGACTCGGTCTTCTTCAGCGCCGGCACGAAGTTGCCCAGCAGGTCCTGCAGCATGAAGCGCCCGGCACGGGTGCCGGCGTCCACCGCGGTGAGGATGAACAAGGCCTCGAAGAGGATCGCGAAGTGGTACCAGAAGGCCATGGTGTTCTCGCCCGGCAGCACCTGGTGGAGGATGTGCGCGATCCCCACCGCCAGGGTCGGCGCGCCGCCGGCACGGGCCAGGATGGTGGTCTCGCCGATGTCCTGGGCGGTCTGGGTGAGTTGCTCCGGCGTGATGGCGAAGCCCCAGCTGCTGACGGTCGCGGCCACCGCGTTGACGTCGGCGCCGACCACCGCCGGCGGGCTGTTCATGGCGAAGTAGATGCCCGGCTCGATCACCGAGGCGGCGACCATCGCCATGATCGCCACGAAGGACTCCATCAGCATGCCGCCGTAGCCGATGTAGCGGGCGTCGGGCTCGCGGTTGAGCAGCTTCGGCGTGGTCCCCGAGGAGATCAGCGCGTGGAAGCCGGACACCGCGCCGCAGGCGATGGTGATGAACAGGAACGGGAACAGGCTGCCTTTCCAGACCGGGCCGGTGCCGTCGGTGAACTGGGTCAGGGCCGGCATCTTCAGTTCCGGCATGACGATCAGGATGCCGATCGCCAGGCCGATGATGGTGCCGATCTTGAGGAAGGTCGACAGGTAGTCGCGCGGCGCCAGCAGCAGCCACACCGGCAGTACCGAGGCGACGGCGCCGTAGCCGATCAGCATCCAGGTGATCTGGATTCCACTGAAGGTGAAATGCGGCGCCCATTCCGGACTGGCCGCGACCTGCCCGCCGAGCCAGATCGAACCGAGCAGGAGGAACACCCCGATGATCGAGATCTCGCCGATCCGGCCGGGGCGGATGAAGCGCATGTAGACGCCCATGAACAGCGCGATGGGAATGGTCGCGAGGACGGTGAACATGCCCCAGGGGCTGTCGGCCAGAGCCTTCACCACGATCAGCGCGAGCACCGCGAGGATGATGATCATGATCAGGAAGGCGCCGAACAGCGCGATAGTCCCGGCCACCTGGCCCATTTCCTCGCGCACCAGCTCGCCCAGCGAGCGGCCGTTGCGACGGCTGGAGATGAACAGGACCATGAAGTCCTGCACCGCGCCGGCGAGGACTACGCCGGCGATCAGCCAGAGGGTGCCGGGCAGGTAGCCCATCTGCGCGGCAAGGACCGGACCGACCAGCGGACCGGCGCCGGCGATGGCGGCGAAGTGGTGGCCGAAGAGGATGTGCTTGTTGGTCGGGACGTAGTCCAGGCCATCGTTGTTGAGTACCGCGGGAGTGGCGCGGTTGGGGTCCAGTTGCATCACCTTGCTGGCGATGAACAGGCTGTAGTAACGGTAGGCGACCAGGTAGATGGCCACCGCCGCCACCACGATCCACAAGGCGTTGATCGCTTCGCCACGACGCAGGGCGACGACGCCCAGGGCCGCGGCGCCCACGATCGCCACCACCAGCCAGGCGAGGTGACGTAGCAGGCTATTGTTATTGTTCATAGTGTTTGGCTTCCGACAGATGGAGGGCGCAGTTCTGCAGCGAAAATTCTAGCCGCGAACCGACCAGGGGTCATACGACCTTAGTCTAGAGCGGTTACCGCGCGATGGCGGTAGGCGCAATGTCGCAGGAATCCGCCGGAAAAGTCCATGGCCGACAAGGGCCGGCCAGGCGAAAACGCTTCGGCGCGACCTTGCCCTCTCCGTAGGAAGCGCCCTGGGAAAACGCCGCATGCCCAAGCCGTTCGTCTGCCGTGGCAACGAAGGCGGCAACCTCCGGCGGGCAGGCCGCGCACACGAAAAAGCCCGCCGTAGCGGGCTCTTTCCTGGGCCTGAGGTCTCAGGCCGGTTGCTTGGCGTAGCGCGCCAGGGTGCCGTCGCGACTCATCACCGCCAGGGTGTTGCTCAGGACCTGTTCGCCCGTCGCATCCTTGCTCGCGAAGATCTCGCCGAAATGCTGCTGGGTGACCTGGGCGAAGTGCGCCCGGTCCTTGGCTTCCACGCCGAGCAGCACGGCATAGGCGTCGAGCGCTTCGCCCTGGCCCTTGGCCATGTCCTCGGCGATGTTGTCGAGCATCCCGTTCATGGCGAAGATCGAGCGGCCGCCGTAGCCCAGGCGTGCATTGGTGTTGCAACCGTTGGTCCCGGAGGTCATGCCGAAGGTGGCGTTGCCCGAGGTACCGTTGGTGGTGGTGGCCAGCAGGTGCGGGAACAGGCCGCGCTGGCCCTCGAACACCATGTTGCCCCAACCACAGCCATTACCGCCTGCCGCGTCGGCGTGTGCCGTCATGCTGCCCAGGCTCAGCAGCCCCAGAACCAACCCCTTGCTCAAAAGTCGCTTGTCCATGTCTGCGCTCCGCAGTTGTATTTTGGAGAAAAACGCTTTAGCAGCTTTGGCGAGACTTGACGAACTGTCAAACTCGGACACATGCCGCCGATCCAGCCGCACAGGCGGGGACGGACGGCACCGCCGATCGAATTCCGCCACTTCCCCGCCGGCATGGCTTGGCTATAGTGGTATCCAGCAGCGCGCACCGAGGGATCGCGACATGAGTGACCAGCACGACGAACGTCGACGTTTCCACCGGATCGCCTTCGACGCCGACAGCGAGATCCTCCAGGGCGAACGGCGCTGGGAGGTCTTGCTCCACGACGTCTCCCTGCACGGCATCCTGGTCGGCCAGCCGCAGGACTGGAACGGCGACCCGCAACGGCCCTTCGAGGCCCGCCTGTACCTGGGCCTGGATGTACTGATCCGCATGGAGATCAGCCTGGCCTGGGCTCGCGACGGCCTGCTCGGCTTCGAATGCCAGCACATCGACCTCGACTCCATCAGCCACCTGCGCCGCCTGGTGGAACTGAACCTGGGCGACGAGGAACTCCTCGAGCGCGAGCTGGCCCTGCTGGTCAGCGCCCACGACGACTGAGGCGGGTCACTCGAAGAGGGCGTCCAGGGCCTGCTCGAGGCGCGTCACGGCGATCACCTGCAATCCCGCCGGCGCCTCCTTCGGCGCGTTGCCGAGGGGTACGATGGCACGCTTGAAACCATGCTTGCCGGCTTCCTTCAGGCGCTCCTGGCCGCTCGGCACCGGACGCACCTCGCCGGACAGCCCGACCTCGCCGAACACCAGCAGGTCGTGCGGCAGCGGGCGGTTGCGCAGGCTGGACATCACCGCCGCCATCAACGCCAGGTCGGAGGCGGTTTCCAGCACCTTGACCCCACCCACCACGTTGAGGAACACGTCCTGGTCGTAGGTCGGGATACCGCCGTGCCGGTGCAGCACCGCCAGCAGCATCGCCAGGCGGTTCTGGTCGAGGCCCAGGGTCACCCGCCGCGGATTCGCCAGGTGACTGGTGTCGACCAGCGCCTGGACCTCCACCAGCATCGGCCGCGAGCCTTCCCAGGTGGCCATCACCACGCTGCCGGGCACCGCTTCCTGGGCCCGCGTGAGGAAGATCGCCGAAGGGTTGCTCACTTCCTTCAGGCCTTTGTCGGTCATGCCGAACACTCCCAGTTCGTTGACCGCGCCGAAGCGGTTCTTCACCGCCCGCAGCAGGCGCAGGCGGCCGTCTGATTCGCCCTCGAAATACAGTACGGTGTCGACCATGTGTTCGAGCACCCGCGGGCCGGCCAGGGCGCCTTCCTTGGTCACGTGGCCGACCAGGAAGATCGCCGTGCCGCTCTGCTTGGCATAGCGCACCAGCATCGCGGCGCTCTCGCGGACCTGGGCGACGCCGCCCGGCGCCGATTGCAACTGCTCGGTGAAGATGGTCTGGATCGAGTCGATCACCATCACCCGCGGCTGCTCCTGGCGCGCGGTGGCGATGATGGTCTCGATGCTGGTCTCGGTCATCACCTTGAGCTTGTCTTCCGGCAACGACAGGCGCCGCGCGCGCATCGCCACCTGCTGCTGGGATTCCTCGCCGGTGACGTACAGCGCCGGGACGCGGCTGGCCAGGTTGCAAAGGGTCTGCAGGAGAATGGTCGACTTGCCGATGCCGGGATCGCCGCCGATCAGCACCACCGAACCGTCCACCAGGCCGCCGCCGAGAACCCGGTCCAGTTCGGTGGAGCCGGTCGTGAAGCGCGGCATTTCCTCGACGCTGACCTCCGCCAGGGTCTTCAGGTTGGCCTGCTGGCCGGCCCAGCCGCCGCGGCCGGAGCCGCTCGGCGCGGCCTCGACGACGGTCTCCACCAGGGTGTTCCAGGCCCCGCAGTCCGCGCACTGGCCGGCCCATTTCGGGAAGGTCGCGCCACACTCGGTGCAGCCGTACATGCGCTTGGCCTTGGCCATGGGAACTCCTCTCGCGGGCAAAGCGCAGATGATAGCCGCTGGCTTGATTCCGATCAGCCTCGATCGACCGCGCTTCGCGCAACACTGATGGCCGGACAAGGAGACTTCCATGCGCACACTGCTGTTCCTGCACCTGCTGGGTGCCGCGATCTGGGTCGGCGGCCACCTGGTCCTGGCCCTCGGCATCCTCCCCGGCGCCCTGCGCCGCCGCGATCCCCAGGCGATCCGTGCCTTCGAGCAGGTCTACGAGCGGATCGGCATCCCCGCCCTGCTGCTGCAGGTGGTCAGCGGCCTGTGGCTGGCCAGCCTGTGGCTGCCGTTCGACCACTGGTTCGGCGCCACGCCGGTGGCCCGTGCCCTGCAGCTCAAGCTGCTGCTCCTGGCGGCGACCGCCGCCCTGGGCGTGCATGCGCGCCTGCGCCTGATCCCGAACCTGGACGCCGAGAGCCTGCCGAAGCTGGGCTGGCACATCGCCGCGATCACCCTGGTGGGCCTGGGTTTCGTCGCGGTCGGACAGAGTTTCCGTTTCGGCGGCGCCTTCTGAGCATGCCCACATGAAAAAGGGCGCCGGAGGCGCCCTTTTTCATGCCGTTGTCGTGAATGAATCAATGGCCTTTTCCGTTGGCCTTCCTCAGCCTCTCGGCGATTTCGTCCTTGAGTTGCACCCGTTGCTGCTTCAACCCCTGCAGCGCCAGGTCGTCGAGGGGTTCGCGACCGCCCTCGACCTCGTAGATGCGCTTGTCGAGGCTCTCATAGTCCGCCGCCAGGCGAGTGAAGTGGGCGTCGTTGCCATGAAGTTGCTTCAGTTCGGCATGAAAATCCGGAAACTCCCGGGAAAGCGGATGTTGCTCGAGCGGCATGACGGACCTCCTCTGACGTTGTATACGACACCTCCAGACTAGCCCAGCAGGCCTCCTCCGAACATTGCCCCCGATCACCTCGCCGCCGCAGTGCCGTTCAGTTCGCCGCGTCGCAGGCTTTCCACGCTGTTGCCCAGCGCATCGCGGGCGCCAAGGTCGGCACCGCGCGCCGACAGCGCCTGGAGCAGCTCCTCGCGCTCGAACAGCGCCGCGTACATGGCCGCGGTCTGCCCTGCGCCGTTGCGCTGGTCGGGGCTGCATTGCGCGCCGATCAGGCGCCGGGCGATGCGGACCTCGCCCTTGAAGATGGCGCCCATCAGGGCGGTGTTGCCGCGCGCATCCTGGACGCAGGGGTCGGCCCCGGCCTCCAGCAATTGTTCCACCGCTCCGCCATGGCCGTGGTAGGCGGCCAGGATCAGCGCGGTATAGCCCTTGGCATCCTGCACATCGAGGTCGAAGCCGGCCTCGACGAACTCCTTCAGCATGGCCTGGTCACCGCGTCGGGCGGCATCGAAGAAGTAGTCGCGCAACCGCGCTTCGACCTCGACCCCATGCACCTCGCCAGCTTGCGCGGCCAGCGCCGCGAGCAGCAAGCCTGCCAGAATCCAACCTCGCATCGTCGTCATCTCCCACCAAACCGATAGAGGAAGGGCGGCCTGGATGGCCGCCCCGGTTGCGATCAATCCTGGAGCTTCGCCGCCAGTTGCCGGACGCGCTGCAGATCGGCCCCGGCCACCTTGGCCAGGCCCGTGCCGTAGTCGCTGTCAGCCTTGTAGAAGTAGGAAAGCATGATGTACTTGCTCTCGTCGTCGGTGATCGCCAACGCCCCGCCGAGACTGGCGATCAGGTCGGCCTGGTCCTTCTTGCCGTAGGAGCGGAACAGCTCGCCGGTCTGCTTGAAGTTCTGCTCGCGCTGGATCTTCGCCTGCTGGGTGGTGCCGCTCAGCGGGGTCCGCACGTATCGGGCGCTGGCCTGCTCCTCGCGCGGATCGAGCCGGCTCGGCTGGTAGTTCACCCCGCTGGTACTGTGTCCGGCGTTCAGCGCGCCGTCCTGGTTGACGGTATTGACCTCGCTGCGCGGGCGGTTGACCGGCAGGCCCAGGCCGTTGGCGCCGACCCGGTACATCTGGGTATCGGCGTAGGCGAACAGCCGTCCCTGGAGCAGGCGATCCTCGGAGGGCTCGATGCCCGGCACCAGGTTCGACGGCGCCATGGCGACCTGTTCGGTTTCCTGGAAGAAGTTGTCGACGTTGCGGTTCAGCACCATCTGGCCGATCTTGCGCTCGGGAATGCCCGGCCAGATCTTGGTCGCGTCCAGCGGGTCGAAGTCGAATTTCGCCAGGTCCTCGGGCTTGAGCACCTGGATGTACAGGTCCCATTTCGGGAAGTCGCCCTTCCGGATCGCGCTCACCAGGTCATTGGTCATGTGGCTGTAGTCGCGCCCCTGGACTTCAGCCACCTGTTTCGGATCGAGGTTCTTCTGGCCCTGCAGGCTCTTCCAGTGGAACTTCACGTAGTGCACTTCGCCCCTGGCGTTGACCAGCTTGTAGGCATGCACGCTGTTGCCGTCCATTTCCCGGTAGCTGGCCGGGGTGCCCTCGTTGGAATACAGCAGGGTCAGGGTGCGGGTCGCCTCCGGCACGTGGGAGAAGAAATCGAAGCGTCGCGAGTCGTCGTCGAGGTTGCTGCGCGGGTCCGGCTTGAAGGCATGGACCATGTCCGGGAACTTGATCGCATCGCGGATGAAGAAGGTCGGGAAGTTGTTGCCCACCAGGTCCCAATTGCCGTCTGCGGTATAGAACTTGGTGGCGAAACCGCGCGGATCGCGCAGGGTTTCCGGGGAGTGGTTGCCGTGCACCACCGCGGAGAAGCGCACGAATACCGGGGTCTTCTCGCCCTTGCGGAAGACCTTGGCCATGCTCAGGTCGCTGATATCGGCACTGGCGACGAACTCGCCATGGGCGCCGGTGCCGCGGGCATGCACCACGCGTTCGGGAATACGCTCGCGGTCGAAACGTTGCAGCTTCTGCAGCAGTTGCACGTCCTGCAGCAGCACCGAACCGTTGGGCCCGGCGGTCTGCGAGTTCTGGTTGTCGCCCACTGGCGCACCGTTGTCACGGGTCAGGGTCGCGGCCTGCACGGACAGCGACAGGAGGCTGGCGGTCAGGCTTGCCGCCACCAGCAGGCGGCCGGGACGGAAGGCGTTCAGGGAAGGGTTCATGGAAGAGCTCCTAATGGCTTGTCAGGCGTCTTGTTGCGCCCGACCAAGGTAAGGAGCGCCGCCGGCGACGCTAAATTGAAAAACCTCACCGCGCCGATTAGGAATATCAATGCGCCCATGAATCGCAAAAAGAAATAAAAAAGACCGCCAGCCGAAGAAAGCCCGCGCTGGTGCACCAGGCACTCCCAGTCCGCTCGCCGGTAAACGAGTTCACCTTCGTTATTTGCCTGCGAAGTTAGGTCGGAGAACCTCGCCACTCCAACTTCAACTTCCGGCATCTGCATGGCGCAGTTCAAAGTTGCCGAAGTTGCTTTGTCTTCTTTCTTGGCGAATTCCTGAAAATCGACATGAGTGTAATGTTTTTCCTCTAAACTTCGTTTCTCCCCACAAGACCCGACGCAAACGTATGCCTTGCGAATTTTCGCGTTGCCGGGGGGAACCAACACACCAATCTTCCAGCCTGAGCAACTTGCCGAAGGCTGCATTAGACTGCCTTTACCTATTAGCGAAATACAGGGAGTGAACCCATGGGTCTTCTGAGTGAATTCAAAGCCTTTGCCGTCAAGGGCAATGTCGTGGATATGGCTGTCGGTATCATCATCGGCGCGGCCTTCGGCAAGATCGTCTCGTCCTTCGTGGGCGATGTGATCATGCCGCCGATCGGACTGCTGATCGGCGGAGTCGACTTCTCCGACCTGGCGATAACATTGAAGGCCGCCGAAGGCGACGTGCCGGCGGTGGTGCTGGCCTATGGCAAGTTCATTCAGACCATACTCGACTTCGTCATCGTGGCCTTCGCCATCTTCATGGGGGTCAAGGCGATCAACCGCCTCAAGCGCGAAGAAGCCGTCGCGCCGTCCGAACCGCCAGTGCCGAGTGCCGAGGAAACCCTGCTGACCGAGATCCGCGATCTGCTGAAAGCCCAGCAGAACAAGTCGTGATCGCGTCGGCGGAACAATGAAAAAGGGCCCGAACGGGCCCTTTTTCATTGCCGGACAACACGCCGGGCGGCAGCGTTATCCGCCGCTACTGCGCGGGCACGCACCTACCAGTAGTTCTCCACCGCCACCTGCCCCGGGCGCCGGGTCAGACTGAGGTTCATGCCGCGAGCCTTCAGCACGGCGCGGGTGTCCTCGATCATCTGCGGGTTGCCGCAGAGCATCACCCGCGAATGCTCCGGGGTCAGTTCCAGGTCGGCGGCACGCTCCAGATCGCCGTTCTCGATCAGCGTGGTGATACGTCCGTTCAGGCAACCGGGTACCTGCTCGCGGGTCACCACCGGGATGAACTGCAGCTTGTGGGCATGCTCGGCCAGGTATTCGCGCTCGGCGAGGCCGGCGATCAGCTCGCGGTAGGCCAGCTCCTTGCTCTCACGCACGCTGTAGACCAGCTTGATGCTTTCGAAGCGCTCCCAGACCTCGAAGTCCTGCAGGATCGAGACGAACGGCGCCACACCGGTACCGGTGGCCAGCAGCCAAAGGTCACGACCATCCACGAAGCGGTCGAGGGTGAGGAAGCCGAAGGCCTGGCGATCGACCAGCAACTGGTCGCCCTCGCGCAGGCGGCTGAGTTCGCTGGTGAACTCGCCGTCCGGGACGACGATGGAAAAGAAGTCGAGGAATTCGTCATGAGGCGCCGAAACCATCGAGTAGGCGCGCCAGACGATACTGCCGCTGGGCTTGTACACGCCGAGCCGGGCGAATTGCCCGGCGCGGAACCGGAATCCCGCGTCGCGGCTGGTACGCAGGGTGAACAGGTTGGGAGTCAGAGGCTGCACGTCGAGCAGCGTCTGGCGGGTGAATTTCTCTTCGCTGGCGGTCATGGTCCGCTCCGGATACCGATACTCCCCTAGTGTCCCGCAAAGCACCCGGCAGAAACACCCGCAAGGCTTGTGGCTATCCCCGCTGACGGGAATAGCCAGCGGCCGATCAGCGCTTGCGGTTGACCACCTGGGCCGCGCGCAACACGTCACTACCGATCTGCGCCTCGTAGTTCTTCCACAGCGGCTTCATGGCGTTGCGCCAGGCCTCGTGCTCTTCCGCGCTGAGGCTGACCAGGCGGCTCTTGCCGGCTGCCAGCAGGTGCTCGCGCTCCTTCTGGTTGAGCGCTTCGGCTTCCTTGTTCACCACCAGGGTGACCTCGTCGACGATGCTCTCCAGTTCGGTGCGGGTCTGGTAGGGAATGCCGGTCCAGAACGCCGAACTGGTGATCAGCATGTAGCTGAGCGCGCCGTGATTGGTCTCGGTGATGTACGGCTGCACGCTGTCGATCTTCTGTCCGGCGAGGTTCGACCAGGTGTTCTCGGTGCCCTGCACGCTGCCGGCCTGCATGGCCTTGAGGGTCTCGGCGTAGGACAACTGCTTGGCGGTGGCGCCGAGCATGGCGAACTGCGCTTCCAGCACCGACGACGGCTGGATACGGAAGACCAGGCCCTTGGCATCGTCCGGCCGGTGCAGCTCGCGAGTGGCGGAAAGTTGCTTCATGCCGTTGTTCCAGTAGGCCAGGCCATAGATACCGTGCTTGGCCATGGAGCGCAGCAGTTCGCGGCTCTTGTCGCGCTTCTGGAAACGCTTCAGGGCCTCCAGATCATCGAACAGGAACGGCAGGTCGAACACCTGGAGTTGCTTGGTATAGGGCTCGAACTTGGACAGCGAGGTGGCCAGCATCTGCACCTTGTTGGCGCGCAGGGCCTCGATCTCGTCGGCGTCGCCGAACAGCGTCGAGTTGGGGTAGACCTCGACCTTGACCTTGCCCGGCAGACGCTCCTCGGCAAGCTTCTTGAACAACAGCGCCCCCTTGCCCTTGGGCGTGTCGTCGGAGACCACATGGGAGAACTTGATCACGATCGGGCCGGCGTCCTCGGCATGGGCGACGGCGGAAACGGCGAACAGTGCGGCGAACGCCACACCGACAAACGGCTTGAACATCGATGTACCTGTGCGATGGCAACGACGAGCCCCGCGACGGCTCGCACGGGTCTCGTTCGGGAAACGGGTTGGGTGACGGTCACCGCTCGAAGTGGCGAAGGCGCCCGTCCAGGCGCTACCGGGTCATGACAGGCGCTATCGAAGCCCTAGCCCGGTTATTATTGGCGTGCCCGGCTGGATGACTCGTCGGTAAGGAAACGACTAACCAGAGCCGGGTAAAGAATTTTTCGGCATATCCGTGTGCCGCACAAGCTGGAGAACTCCAACCAGCTCTCAGTTTCGACAGATTGTTAATTGACGAGCGGGATTCGCCCCGCCGGGAACCCGATGCCTCTATTCGCCCCCCCCTTCGCCCAGCTCGACCTGGTCCGCCAGCCCGAGCAGGACGGCGAGCCCCTCCAGGCGTTCGACGCCGCCGACGAATACCTGCTCAACCAGTTGCACGAACGGGGCGTGACGGCGCAATGCCGGGTGCTGGTCCTCAACGACGCCTTCGGCGCCCTCGCCGCGAGCCTGGCGCCGCACGTCCAGGTCACCAGCAGCGGCGATTCGCACCTGGGCTTCCTCGCCCTGCGCAAGAACCTCGCGCGCAACGGCCTCGACCTGGGCTCGGTGCGCTTCGTCCCGGCCAGCGAAACCGCCGTGGGGCCCTTCGATCACGTACTGGTCAAGGTGCCGAAGACCCTCGCGTTGCTGGAGGAGCAACTGATCCGCCTGCACGGCCAACTGGCACCGGGCGCGCAGGTCGTCGCCGCGGGGATGGTCAAGCACTTGCCGCGCGCCGCCGGCGACCTGCTGGAACGCTACATCGGCCCGATGCACGCTTCGCTGGCGGTGAAGAAGGCCCGCCTGCTGATCGCCGAGGCAGCGGAGCGCCCGCAACCGCGCTCGCCCTATCCGACCCGCTATCGCCTGGAGCAGCCGCCGCTGACGCTGCTCAACCACGCCAACGTATTCTGCCGGGAGGGTCTCGACATCGGCACCCGCGCCTTCCTCCCGCACCTGCCACGCAGCCTCGGCGCGCTACGCGCCGCCGACCTGGGCTGCGGCAACGGGGTGCTCGGCATCGCCTACGCGCTGCTCAACCCGCAGGCCGAGCTGACCCTGGTGGATGAGTCGTACATGGCCGTGCAGTCGGCGCGGGAAAACTGGCGAGCGGCGCTGGGCGAGCGGCCGGCGACGTTCCGCGCCGACGATGGCCTGGCCGGCCAGGCGGCGGGCTCGCTGGACCTGGTCCTGTGCAACCCGCCGTTCCACCAGCAGCAGGTGGTCGGCGACTTCCTCGCCTGGCGCATGTTTCTCCAGGCTCGCGATGCCCTGGCGGCGGGCGGCGAACTGTGGATCGTCGGCAACCGCCACCTGGGCTACCACGCCAAGCTCAAGCGGCTGTTCCGCGGGGTCGAGCAGGTCGCGGCGAATCCGAAGTTCGTGATCCTGAAAGCGGGAAAATAGTCAGCCGAGCGCCGCCGGGGTGTCCACGTCGCGGAGTACGCCCGGATCGTCGCACGGCACCTCGCACCAGGCCGGACGATGGGCCTGCAGCACACGGCGCGCGCCCTGGTCGCCGTCCAGTTGCGCAAGCGCGTCCCAGAAAGCGCGGCCGAACAGCACCGGATGGCCGCGCTGACCGTCGTACAGGGGAAACACGATGGCTTCGGGAGTGGCCATCGCGGCCAGACGCTCGAGGGTATCGGCGGCGATCCAGGGCATGTCGCCGAGCAGGACGGCGATGGCCCGGGCCGTGCTGTTCCTCGCCGCCGCGACGCCGGCGGCCAGGCTGTGGCCCATGCCCAACGATGCATCGAGGCTGTGGACAAGCCGCTGCTGCGCCGGCAGGCCCAGGCTCGCCGGGGTGTCTCCGGCACGCACCACCACCCGCACCTCGGCGAACGCCTCGCGCGCCCGCGCCACGCTGGCCGCCAGCAGGGTCGTGCCATCAGCCAGGCGCGCCAGGCGCTTGTCGCTGCCGAAGCGGCGCCCCTGCCCGGCCGCCAGGACCAGGCACAGCACCTCGTCGGCGGCGACCATCAGAGCCGCTCGCGGGGAATGCCGTTGCGGATGCGAAGAATGTCCGCCAGCACCGCCAGGGCGATTTCCGCCGGCGTCTTGCTGCCGAGGTTGAGGCCGATCGGCGCGTGGATCCGCGCCAGTTCGGCATCGCCCAGGCCGCCGATGCGCCGCAGGCGCTCGAAGCGTTTCTCCGAGGTCGCCCGCGATCCCATCACGCCGATATAGAAGGCTTCGGTACGCACCGCCTCGAGCATCGCCAGGTCGTCGATCTTCGGATCGTGGGTCAACGCCACCACCGCCGTATCGGCGTGGCAACCGCCGTCGGCGATGAACAGCGAGGGCAGCTCGCGACGGATCTCGATGCCCTCCAGCACCACGCCGCGCAAGGCTTCTTCGCGCGGGTCGCAGAGGATCACCTCGAAGCCCAGGCCCTTGCCGAACTCGGCGCAGGCATGGGCGACGCTGGAATAGCCGGCCAGCAGCAGGCGCTGGGCAGCGCCGACGCGCAAGCGCACGCACTCGCCGTCGCGTTCAGCCCGAGGGCCGTGGCTGGAATCGTCGCGCAGGCTGCGCGCGCCGCTGCCCAGCTCGACCTCGCGCAGCAGGCGGCGCTGACCAAGCAACGCCGACTCCAGCTCGCGCAGATGGGCCTGGACATCGCAGTCCGGCGCCAGGTTTTCCACCAGTACGTCGAGGATGCCGCCGCAGGGCAGGCGGATGTTCGAGTTCGGGTCGTCGCCCTCGCCGTAGCGCACGATCACCGCGGGATCGGGGAAACCGCCGGCGGCGACCCGTTCGAGGAAATCATCCTCGACGCAGCCGCCGGACAGCGAGCCGATCCATTCACCGCTGGCGTTCACCGCCAGCAGCGATCCCGGCGCGCGGGGCGCCGAGCCATAGGTCGTGAGCACGGTACAGAACCACACCCGTTCGCCGCCCACGGACCACTTCAGCGCCTTGCGGACCACCTGTAGATCGAGGTGTTGCACGATTCACTTCACCTTGACGGTATGCGCCGAAGCGCTCTCCATCTTCAATTGCGCGACCTGTTGGGGACCGAGGTCACCGGGCAATCCGCCCCAGGTCTGGCGCAGGTAGTTGAGCAGGTCCGTGAGTTGCTCGTCGTCGAGTTTCCCGGCGAAACCGGGCATCGGTTGCATGCGTTCGAAGCCGGTGAACTGCTGTTCGACGATGCCGTCTTCGATCACTCGCAACAGATTACGCGGGTCTTGCAGGCGCAGGGTAGTGTTGCCGTTCATCGCCACCGCGATATGCGGCTTGCCCTCGCCTTCGCCGCCGTGGCAGCCGGCGCAGACGTTGAGGTACTGCTGGCGACCGCGCTTGCCGCTGTCGTTCAGCTGCGCCTCGGGCAGCGCCTGGACCACCTTGGCCGGCGGCGGCTGGTCGCCGAGCAGGTAGGTGGCCATGGCTGCCAGGTCGCTGTCGTCGAGGTGCTGGGTGCTGTGGTGCACCACCGGGAACATCTCGTTGAACATGCTGCCCTGGGCGCTCATGCCGTGCTTGAGGAAGCTCGCCAGGTCCGGCTGGGTCCAACCGCGCGCGGCAAGGGCGCCGGGCAGCAGGCTGGGCGCCAGGTAGCCGTTGAGCAGGCCGCCGCTCAGGCGCTTGTCCTGCTCCAGGGCGCCGGCCAGGTTGCGCGGGGTATGGCACTCGCCGCAGTGGCCGAGCACCTCGACCATGTACTGCCCGCGCTTCCAGGCCTCGCTGCGCCCTTCCTCCGGCTGCAAGCGCACGCTCTTGCCGTAGAGCAGGTTCCAGCCGGCCAGGCCCATGCGCACGTTGAACGGGAAGCTCAGGCTGGTCTGCGGCGCCGGCCGGGCGATCGGCTCCTGGGCCATCAGGTAGGCGTAGATGGCGTCGGCATCCTCGCGCTCGATCAGGTGATAGGAGGTGTAGGGCATCGCCGGATAGAGGTAGGCGCCGTCCTTGCGCTTGCCCTCGGTAAGAGCGGCGAAGAACTCGTCGGCGCTGTAGGCGCCGATGCCGTGTTCCTTGTCCGGGGTGATGTTGGTGCCGTAGATGGTGCCGAACGGCGACTGGATCGGCAGCCCGCCGGCGAACGGCGCGCCGCCCTCGGCGGTATGGCAGGCCATGCAGTCGGCGGCGCGGGCGAGGTATTCGCCGCGCTTGACCAGCGCCGCGTCGGCGCTGGCGGCGGAGGCCAGGAACGGCGACAGCGCGGCCAGCGCCAGGGCGAGGCCGGAAAGGGTCAGCTTCATCCTCAAGCCTCCTTGACCAGGCCGAGTTCGTCGAGCACGTCGCGGGTGGCGCTGTAGTAGCGCACGTAGCCGGTGCAACGGCAGATGTGATGGCCGAGGCTGTCCTCGATCGCCTGCTCCAGCTCGCTGCGCTTGATCGGCTGGCGCTGGGCTTTTTCCACCAGCACGGTGGCGGCGTTGACGAAGCCCGGCGCGCAATAGCTGCACTGGAAGGCGAACTGGTCGACGAACTTCTGCTGGATCGGGTTCAGCTCGCGGATGTCGCCATTCTCGTCGCGCTGGGCATGGCCCTCGATGGTGCGAACCTTCTTGCCGTCGAAGTAGTGCGCGCCGGTGATGCAGGTGCGCACTTCCTCGCTGGTGCCGTCCGGATTGTCGACGATCACCACGCAGGCATGGCAGATGCCCTGGCCACAGCCCAGGCGCGAGCCGGTGAGGTTCTGGTATTCGTGCAGGTAGTCGATCATCGGCAGGTCTTCGGCGACCTCCACCGGACCGACGGTTTGACCGTTGAGGGTCATCTGGAGCTTGCGGTTAGCCATGGAGGGCCTCCTTGATGCGGGCGGGAGTGATGGGCAGGTCGCGGACGCGCTTGCCGGTGGCGTGCGCCACGGCGTTGGCGATGGCGCCGACCACCGGGATCATCACCACCTCGGCGATGCCTTTGGCCGGATCGGTCGGCGACAGCGGCGGGAGGATCTCCGCCGTCTGGTTCCAAACCGCCACGTCCTTCGCCCGCGGCAACCGGTAGCGGTTGAAGTTCCAGTCCCCTTCCGCAGGGCCGCCCTCGTAGAGCGGCATTTCCTCCAGCAGCGCATGGCCGATACCCATGGCGATGCCGCCCTCCAGCTGGCCCTTGACCAGCTCCGGCACCAGCACCCGGCCGCACTCGATCCAGGAATGGTGGTCGAGCACCTGCACCTCGCCGCTGCCCTTGTTCACCTTCAGCTCGACCAGGGTCGCCACCGGACTGTAGTAGGTGACCATCGCGTTGTTCAGCTGGGTCGCCGGATAAGCCGGATTCTGCCGGTCGAGCAGGTGGAAGCCGGCGCTGTTCATCATCGCCTTCTTCACTCCCGGCGCGCCGTCGCCGTACTTCACCGCCATGGCGTCGAGCGGCAGGCGCTCGCGCACGCCATCGATGACGAAGTCCGCCTCGGCCCAGCTCCAGCGGTTGAAGCCGTGGACGCTGACGCCGGTGACCAGGCCCATCTCGTGGGCCTTCTTCGCCAGCTCGGCGAAGGGAATCGGCGCCAGGCCGTTGCCGGTCAACTGGCCGTCGACCCATACCGCGTTTTCGCGGCGCACCACATAGGGATTGGCCTGGCCGCCGAACGGACCGCTGCGCCACAGCTCCAGGGCCGCCGGCCACAGGCCGTGGTTGAACAGCACGCGCGCGGCTTCGCGGGTGGCGTGGCTGAAATAGAACGCCGAGTTGGTCGCCGACGACGGCGAGGCCAGCTTGCCGACCCAGCGCGGATCGCGTAGCGCGGCGTCCTGCTCGGCCTGGCTCATCAGGTAGGGATTGCCCTTGGTGGTGAGCCGCAGCTCGGGCCATTCGGTCTCGGCGGTCTTCACCTCGTCCGCCGGACGGCCGAGGAAGTCGCCGACCACGAAGGCCTGCGAGGTGGACATCCCGGTACCGATCTCGGTGCCGATGTGGCGCAGGCTGATGCGCCCGTCGGCGCTGAACTCGATGCTCGCCATCGGCGCCTCGGCGCCGGTGCCGAAGTCCTTCTGGCAAATGGCGAAGCCGACCCCATACCAGTTGTCCGGGTCCTCCGCGTCGAAGCGCTTCTTGCGTGCGTCGCGGTCCTTCCAGACCTCGTGGGCAGCGGCCTTGTCGAGGATCTCGTGCAGGCGCAGGGCACCGGCCGGGACCGCGCCCTGGGTGTTCTTCATGCCCGAGCGCAGGGCGTTGCGACGACGCAGGTCGATGGCGTCGACGCCCAGCCGGCCAGCGATCTCGTCGACCATCATCTCGGTCGCGGCCATGGTCTGCAGGGTACCGTAGCCGCGCATCGAGCCGGCCTCCACGCCGCGCGAATGATAGGCGGTGACCGCCAGGTCGTTCTGCGGCATGTAGTAGATCGACTGCGCGGCGGTGGCGCCCACCGCCGCCACCGAGGCGCTGTAGTTGGCGCGCCCGCCGCCGTCGGCGCTCATGTCGGCGCGGAAGATGCGGAAGCCGAGGTCGTTCCTGTCTACCGCCAGTTGGTAGCGGATGTCGAACGGGTGGCGCTTGATGCCGCTCTGGAACTGCTCGTAGCGGTCGTTGGCCAGGCGCACCGGCACACCCTCGCCATACAGCGCGGCGAGCGCGGCATAGAAGACGAAGATGTTGTTGTCCTTGGAGCCGTAGCCGACGGTATAGCCCGGATGGATGTTGAACTTCTCCAGGGCGAAGCGCGACGGCTTGATCATGTGCACGCTTTCGTAGGCGACTTCGAACGGGCACTGGGTGGCGACCACGAAGTGCAAGGTCTTGCTCGCCGCGTCGTACCAGCCGTTGCCGTTGTCCGGCTCCAGTGCCGCCGGCTCGATCGATGGGGTCTTGTAGCGCTCGTCGAAGACCAGCCAGTCCTGCGGCGGGTTTTCCAGTTGCTCGGCCATGCGCTTGGCATGGAACAGCCCCTGCTCGGTGAGGTCGCCGTGCAGCTTCGGCTCGCTGGTCCATACCGGTTTGCGGTTGAGGATGGTGGGGAACAGCATCGAGTCCTTCAGGCTGGAGAACTCGTCGTCCTCGTAGGGCGTCTTGCCGCCGACCCGGACGAAGCGATAGCTGCCGTAGGGATCGCCCTGGTACAGCGGGGCCTGGGCGCCATAGCGGATCGCCTTGTCGTTGAACTTGAGCTTGAGCTTGGCCCGGCGGAAGCGCTCGAAGTCGTTCCAGATCAGGATCGCCACCGGATGGCCGATGAACATCGGCACCTTGCCCGGCGGCAGGAGCGGATCGGGCGAATGCGCCTCGGGGAAGACGATGCCGTCCTTCTCCAGGTCGGCGGCGGTGACGATACGGTCCGGCTGCAACTCGGCGCCCAGCCAGGAAAGGTCGTGGCCTTCGTAGATGCGGTCGGCGCGAACGGTCTTCAGCAACATGGCGTGGCCTTGCTGCTGCGGCCAGCCGGGCATGTCCCTGGCGCGGATATCGCGGGCGAACACCTTGTTGCCGCAGACCTTGGACAAGGCGTCGTTACGGAAACGGACCTGACCGTTGCCCGCCATCCAGCGCTGGGCGGAAACGGTCACCTGGTTCTCGAACAAGGCAGCGAACGCCTGGCTGCCGAGCGGCGCCAGGGTGACACCCACGCCGGCGATCAACCCGCCCTGGAGAAAGGCGCGCCGGGATATATCACGGTTGGACATGCAAGTTCCTCTGGGTGGTACGGTTCCCACCCATGTCGTTATTCAGGCTTGAACAGCTCGTCCGGACGGACGAGGTGGAGCACGCAGGCGGAAAAACCTGACTCAGGAGTTAATTTTAGCGACAAGTCGCACCCGAGGAAAAGTCCCGTCTACCGCTGGAAGGCCCCATGGACACTCGACTTTGGTCGCCTGCCAGGCCGGCTCCAACCTTTTCGTGCGCTTCTCTGAATCTTCGATTTCGGCAATGGCAACAGCCAAGAGGTAACCACATGTTACTCTCCGCCCTCCTCTCGAAACGCCCGACCCCAGCATGTCCAGCCAACCCAGCTCCCTGCTCCGCCATCGTCCCTTCCTCGCCTTCTGGCTGGCCCGCGTCTGCACCGCCAGCGGCTTCCAGATGCTCACCGTGGCCATCGGCTGGCACATCTACGAACTGACCGGCAATGTCCTCGACCTGGGCCTGGTAGGCCTGGTCGAATTCCTCCCGCGGGTACTGTTCATGCTCCACACCGGGCATGTTGCCGACCGCTACGACCGACGCAGGATCGCCGCCCTCTGCCAGGCCGGCCAGGCCCTGGTGGCGGTGGCACTGGTGCTCGGCGCGGCTTCGGGAGAGATCACCCGCAACATGATCTTCGTCCTCGCCTTCGCCCTCGGTACCGCCCGCGCCTTCGAAATGCCGACCACCCAGGCGCTGCTGCCGAACCTGGTACCGGCCGGGCTGTTCCCGCGCGCGGTGGCCGCTTCGGCTTCGGCGATGCAGGCGGCGACCATTGCCGCCCCGGCCCTCGGCGGCCTGCTCTATGCGTTCGGTGCCTCCTGGGTCTACGTGCCGACCGCGACTCTCTACGTCCTCGCGTGCGTCCTGACGCTCAGCCTGCCGGTACGCAACCAGCCGCTCACCCAGGGCAAGGCCACCCTCGACTCGCTGCTCGCCGGCATCCGTTTCATCCGCAGCCGACCGGACATCTTCGGGGCGATCTCCCTCGATCTGTTCGCCGTGCTCCTCGGCGGCGCCACCGCCCTGCTCCCGGTGTTCGCCAAGGACATCCTGCTCACCGGGCCCTGGGGCCTCGGCCTGCTGCGCTCGGCTCCAGCGGTGGGCGCCCTGGCAATGTCGTTCTGGCTGGCGCACTTCAGCATCGAACGCAACGTCGGGCGGATCATGTTCCTCTCCGTGGGCATCTTCGGCCTGGCAACCATCGCCTTCGGCCTGTCGAAATCGTTCTGGCTGTCCCTCGGCGTGCTGGTGGTACTCGGCGCCGCGGATATGGTCAGCATGGTCATCCGCGGCGCCTTCGTGCAGCTCGAAACCCCCGACGAGATGCGCGGCCGGGTCAGCGCGGTGAACGGCCTGTTCATCGGCGCCTCGAACCAGCTCGGCGAGTTCGAGTCCGGGCTCACCGCACACTGGTTCGGCACGGTACCGGCAGTGGTCCTTGGCGGGATCGGCACCCTGGTGGTCACCGGAGCGTGGATGAAGCTGTTCCCTAGCCTGGCGCAACGCGACCGCCTGCACTGAGGCCAATGCCGTCGCGCGCCGCTGCCCCGACAGCGGCGTATCGGCGATAACGCCTGGGGCGTTATCCGTCCTCCCCATGGAACACCGCACCTTCTCGGCAATAAGAAAGCCCGGCATCGAGCCGGGCTTTTCTCGCACCTTGCGGCGTTATCCCCGGTGTCAGGCGGGGCGCCGCATCTCCCGATGCAGGCGGTCGACGGTGCGCTCGCTACCGTTGTCGGCCAGGCGCAGATCGACGCGCCCCATGTCCTTGTGCAGACGGTCGACGGTCTGTTCGCTGCCGTTCTCGGCCAGGCGCGCCTCGCGGCTGGTCATGTCGCGGTGCAAGCGATCGATGGTCTGCTCGCTGCCGCTTTCGGCGACCCGGCGTTCTTCCTGGACGCGCGGCGCCTGGGTCTTGCGCAGGCGTTCGAGGGTACGGTCGGAACCGTCGGAGGCGATCAGTTGTTGGGCACCGCGCAGGGCGATGGATTCGACCCGCGGTGCAGCGAAGGCGGCATTGGCGGTCAGGGTAGCAAGGGCGATGGCGAGGATCAGCGGGCGTTTCATGGCAGTGGCTCCAGGTATTCGTTACGTGGGGCCATTCTCTGTTCGGGAAACTCGATTGGAAAACGAAGCGCGCCAATAGTATTCATCGACGTTTGAAATAGTGCGAAGAACCGCTCTAGTACAGGAGTTACAGCAAGAATACGCCTCTCCGACCGGCCTTGGCACGGATTGACGGCATCGATATGAAAAATCGAAGAAATCGAAAGTTTGAGAAAAACACTCGGAATTGAGCACGGACCTCCCTCTCCGCAGAACCGGAGAGGGGCTCCGTCAGCAGCCTCCGGAACGGAGGCCGGCAGGGTTCAGAAGCGCGCCACCACGTTGAACAGGACCCGCGTCTCGCGCTTCCCATCGCGCTGGTCGGCTGGCTCGCCGATGACCTGGCGGGCAATCTCCGGGTTGAACGACAACTGGTCGGTGAGGTTGAAGCGCACCCCGGCACCGATCGAGCCGAGCTTCTGCTGCTCGTCATCGTCCACGTCGAGGTTGTAGGTCTTGCCCCAGTCGTAGAAAGCGTAGGCCTGGTAGCTGCGCAGCCAGCTATAGCCCACCGCCTGGCCATAGCGCGGTTCGAGCTTCAGGGCGAAGCCACGGTCACCGGTGATGTTGCCCGGGGCGAAGCCGCGACCGATCCCGCTGCCGCCGACGCCGAAGCGCTCGCTCGGCAGCAACGGGTCGAAGCTGTACTGCCATTGCAATTCGCCATACACCGACCAGGGTCCACCGAGCCCTTGCAGACGCCCGATGTTGCCGTTGAGATAGACGAAACGTCCGTCGGCCACTTCGCGGGAACGACGTTCATCGTCCTTCTTGGTCGCGCCCCACATGTCCAGGCCGATGTTGTTGCGCACCTCCGCCAGGTTGATGCCCATCCAGCGGTCGACCCAGTCATAGGTCAGGCGTTGCTGGAACACCCGCACATGGTCACGACCGGGGTTCGAGGCGTCGCTGGCGAAGTCGCGCAGGCGGGTCTCGGTATCCTTCCACTGCAACGCCAGGCCGCCGCTCAGGTTCTGCGAGCGCGAGCGGATGAAGGGATGGTTGTAGGAAATGCTGCCTTCGGTGCTCTTGCTGACGCTGTCGAAGGGGAATACCGAGTCCGGAATGTCCGGGTTGACCTTCGAATAGGAACCCATGATCTGCAGGGTATCGCCGGCGAACATGCCACCCAGCGGCAACGTGCCGCGCAACTGGATGTAGCGGGTGGCATCGCTGAACGGCGAGATCGCGCCGAGCACGTCGATCTGCTCGTAGAAGCCCAGGCGGGAGAACTCGGTGGCGCCGAAGGCCAGGGTGGTCGGGTCGGTGTAGTGCGAGCCGCGGTTGTCGAGGCTGACGAAGCCTTCGTATCGCTGCTGTTGCAAGGCCACGTCGAGGTTCGACGAGCCCAGCGCCTGACCCGGGCTGAGCACGCTCTGCACGTTGACCCCCGGCAGGTCGCCGACCAGCAGCAGGCCGCGCTCCAGGGTATCGGCATCCAGCGGACGTTTTTCGGTCAGCGGCGCGAGCAGTTCCTCCACTCGCACCCGCGGCCCATCGACGGATCCCTTGATCTGCACGTGTTCGAGGTAACCCTCGATCACCTGCAGGCGTACCTTGCCGCCCTCGATGCTCTGCTCCGGCACCACTACCTGGGTCAACAGGTACCCGTCCTGGCGGTACTTGGCGGTGAGGCGGTTGGCCAGGTCGACCAGTTCGGCCAGGGACACCTGCTTGCCGAGCATATGCTGGTAATAGGACTCGAGCACCGCCTTGTCATAGCGGGTGTTGCCTTCGATGCGTATCTCGCGCAGTTCGAAGCGGATCTGTTCGCTGCCTTGCGGCGCGACCTGCTTGGGCACCACCAGCGGCGCCTCGGGCTTGGCTTGCGGCTCGCTGCGGGGCTTGAAGCGTTCATCGAGCTGGGATGGCTGTACAGTCCCTGGCAACTCCACGGCGGCGGCGGAAGCAGCCAGCATCCCGCAGCCACAGAGCGTCACCCAGCGAAGCGTCCATTGCGAAGGTTTCATCATTCACCTCGGGCAGATGACGCACTACCGCCCGGAGACGATAGTGCGCATTGCGAAAAGGGTTAGAAATTCAGAGGCTTGTTGAAGCAGCTCCAGTAGTCGGCCAGGTAGCTCTGGTTCGAGCAACCCGCCCCACTCTCGGCCTCTGCCCTGAGCGGACGATCGGTGAACTGCCCCACCCGCTTGGCGCTGGCGTCCTCCGCCGGACCCGCGGCGGTAGCCGGCAGCAGGTTAGGATCGCTGACGTCCATGCCCAGAGCGTAGGCGCGCAGGAACGGGTTTTCGAGGAACGGGTTTTCCAGCGTGGTGGTGCGGTAGACCGCATCCCCGGGGGTATCCGGATCGCGCCCCTTCTGCAGTTCGCGCAAGTCGGAGAGCGCTGCCAGTTGCCCCAGGTCGCCCGGCGTGACCGGCAGCGGCAGGATGCTCAGCAGGTTGCCCTGGTAGTTGAGCTGGTAGTTGCCGCTGGTGAGGGCAAGCCCACCCTGGAGGATGTCGTACTGGCCTACGGCTTCGCCGCCCACCCGACCGAGCCCGCCGGCGAGCACCTGACCGGCGCTATCGCCATTCTTCAGGCCGGAAACCTGATAGGTCAGCGCCGGGTCGGCGGTGCCGACCTGCTTGCTCTTGGCATCGGCGAATACGTTGAGCAGCGCCTTGGTGATGGTCAGGTCATTACCCTGGTAGGCCAGGTCATAGTTGCCACTGGTCAGCACCAGGCCGCCCTGGTTGATGCCATACACACCCACGTTCTCGCCTGCGTCGCGGTTCAGCCCGCCGGTCAGGATCGAGCCGGCGCTGTCACCGTTCTTCAGGCCGCTGACCTGGTAGGT
>NZ_KV819864.1:0-489 GCF_001815235.1 Pseudomonas sp. HMSC065H01
CTGGCTGCCGACTGGTAGCCGGTGTTGCTGGCGGTGTCGCCCACCACCGTCTGCTCAACCGAGCTGTCCAACCGAGCCATGATCCAGTCGATTGCTCGCGAGATCATGGTCGGCATGCTGATTTCCGCTTCCACCACCAGGGTGGCGCTGGCGATCTTGCTGTCATCGTCGTGACGGCTCAGTTGCCCCGAAGCCTTCACGATGGCGAATCGGCTGTCGCCTGGGGCGTAGTAGCCGAAGACATCAAGGGGGTACTCGCAGGAGTGGAAGCCCGAGGCGCATGCCTCGACTTCGCCATCGTGCTTGTAGGTGCCGCCGATCTCGAACTGGTAGCTGCGACAGGTCAGGTCCTGCTTGAATCCCTTGTAAGCGGTCACGACCTCTTCGGACGCAGCCTTTTTCTTGCTCGCCATCGCAATTCTCCGTTTTAGGTTTGCCCTGATCCGGGCTGGTGTTCGGTGATGCCCTGCTACCGGCAGGGCGGCGGGT
>NZ_KV819865.1:0-386 GCF_001815235.1 Pseudomonas sp. HMSC065H01
CCAATCGGATCACTCTCCACATACCGCCCAGTCTCCGGATCATAGTCGCGGAAGTAGTTGTAGTGCAGCCCGCTTTCCGCATCGTAGTACTGCCCGGGGAAGCGCAGGTTGACCTGGGTGCTGCCCTGGCTCAGCGCTTCGCCGCGGCCGAAGGCGTCGGACTGCCACTGCCAGGCGATCTGGCCGCTGGCGTCGGTAGCCAGGCGCGGGGTGTCGAGGTGGTCGCCATGGAGGTAGAGCAGGGTCGGGTTGCCGACCTTGCCCTGGGCGTCGTAGTCGGCGTCGATGGTGGCCAGCGGCAGGCTGTCCAGCCACAGGTAGTACTGGGCTCGCAGTTTCCGGCCGCTGCCGTCGTGTTCGGCTTCGCCGAGCAACTGGCCGTCGGG
>NZ_KV819866.1:0-20391 GCF_001815235.1 Pseudomonas sp. HMSC065H01
GCGATGGCGATGCGCTGGCGCTGGCCGCCGGAAAACTCGTGGGGATAGCGTTCCAGGCAAGGCTCGTCGAGACCGACCTCGCGCAGTGCCTCCAGCACCCGCGCGCGGCGTTCGCCGGCATCGCCGATGCCATGGATACGCAGGCCTTCGCCGACGATCTGTTCCACGCTAAGGCGCGGGTTGAGGCTGCCGTAGGGGTCCTGGAACACCGCCTGGAACTGCCGGCGCAATGGCAACAGGCGCTTGCCGTGCAGCCGGTCGAGGCGCTCGCCCTGGAACAGGATCTGCCCTTCGGCCGGCAACAGGCGCAGCAGCGCCTGGCCGAGGGAGGACTTGCCCGAACCGCTTTCGCCGACGATCCCCAGGGTGCTGCCACGGCGCAGCCGCAGGCTGACCTCGTGCACCGCGCGCAGTCCCGCGCGCCGGCGCAGCCAGCCGCCGGGCGCGGGGTAGTCGAGGCTCAGCGCGCGCACCTCCAGGCAGGTCTCGCGGCACGCCACCGGCTCCGCCAGCCCACCCGGCTCGGCCTCGATCAGCAGGCGCGTGTAGGGATGCCGGGGCGAGCGGAACAGCGTCTCGCAGGCGTTCTCCTCGACGATCTGGCCATCGCGCATCACGCAGACCCGATCGGCGACCCGGCGCACCAGGTTGAGGTCGTGGCTGATCAGCAGGATCGCCATGCCCAGCCGTCGCTGCAAGCTTTGCAGCAGCTCCAGGAGGCGTTTCTGCACGGTGACGTCGAGAGCCGTGGTCGGTTCGTCGGCGATCAGCAGTTGCGGCTCGCAAGCCAGCGCCATGGCCAGCATCACTCGCTGTCGCTGGCCGCCGGAGAGCTGGTGCGGATAGGCCTCGAGCAGGCGTCGCGGCTGCTCGAGGCCGGCCAGTTCGAGCAGTTCCAGTACCCGCCCGCGCAGCGCGGCGCCACGCAGGCGGCGATGCAGGCGCAGGCCCTCGCCGACCTGGCGGCCGATGCGCTGCAATGGATTGAGCGAGGTCATCGGCTCCTGGAACACCATGCCGATGCGCTGCCCACGAATCGCCAGCAATGCCTGCGGCGACAGGGCGAGCAGTTCCTCGCCGTCCAGGCGCACGCTGCCGCCCAGGCGCGCCGCGCCCGGCAGCAGGCGCAGCAGGGCGTGGGCGGTCTGCGACTTGCCGGAGCCGGACTCGCCGACCAGGGCCAGGGTCTCGCCGGCGCGCAGGCTGAAGTCGATCCCCTTCACGACCTGCGTGTCGCCATAGGCGACGCTCAGGTTTTCCACTCGCAACAGTTCCCGGTTCATCTCATTTCCTCGGATCGAAGGCGTCGCGCACCGCTTCGCCGATGAACACCAGCAGGCTGAGCAAGGTCGCCAGGACCACGAACACGGTCAGCCCGAGCCAGGGCGCCTGGAGGTTGTCGCGGCCCTGCCCGACCAGTTCGCCAAGGCTCGGCGAGCCGGGCGGCAGGCCGAAACCGAGGAAGTCCAGGGCGGTCAGGGTGGTCACCGCGCCACAGAGCAGGAACGGCAGGAAGGTCAGGGTCGCGACCATGGCGTTGGGCAGGATGTGCCGGAACATCACCCCGGCGTCGCCGAGGCCGAGGGTTCGCGCCGCCTTGACGTACTCCAGGTGACGACCGCGCAGGAACTCGGCGCGAACCACGTCGACCAGGCTGGTCCAGGAGAACAGCAGCATGATCGCCAGCAGCCAGCCGACCCCGGGCTGCACCAGGCTGGCGAGGATGATCAGCAGGTAAAGCATCGGCAGACCCGACCAGACCTCGATGAAGCGCTGGCCGAACAGGTCGATCCAGCCGCCGTAGTAGCCCTGCACCGCGCCTGCGCAGATTCCCAGCAACGACGAGGCCAGGGTCAGGCCGAGGGCGAAGAGAATCGACAGGCGCAGGCCGTAGATCACCCGCGCGAGCACATCGCGGCCCTGGTCGTCGGTACCCAGCCAGTTCTCCGCCGAGGGCGGCGCCGGCGCCGGGCGCGCGTAGTTGATGCTGCGCGCGTCGAAGCGGATCGGCGGCCACAGCGCCCAGCCGTCGCGGGCGATGCGTTCGCTCATGAAGCGACCGCGGTAGTCCGGCGGGAACGGCAGCTCGCCGCCGAAGGCGGTTTCCGGATAGTCCCGCAGCACCGGCAGGAACCACTGGCCACGGTATTCCAGCAGCAGCGGGCGGTCGTTGGCGATCAGCTCGGCGAACAGGCAGGTGACGAACAGCGCGAGGAACAGCCGTAGCGCCAGGCGCCCGCGGCGGTTGGCGCGGAACGCGGCGAGGCGGCGGCGGTGCAGCGGGGAAAGGACGATGGCCATCTCACTGTTTCCTCGCGGCGAAGTCGATGCGCGGGTCGACCAGGCTGTAGGCCAGGTCGCCGGCCAGCTTCACCAGCAACCCGAGCAGGGTGAAGATGAACAGGCTGCCGAACACCACCGGGTAGTCGCGGCCGAGCGCCGCTTCGTAGCCCATCAGGCCGAGGCCGTCGAGGGAGAACAGCACCTCGATCAGCAGCGACCCGGTGAAGAACACCGAGACCAGCGCCGCCGGCAGCCCGGCCACCACCAGCAACATGGCGTTGCGGAACACATGGCCGTAGAGCACCCGGCGCTCGCTGAGCCCTTTGGCGCGAGCGGTGGCGACGTACTGCCTGGATATCTCGTCGAGGAAGCTGTTCTTGGTCAGCAGGGTCAGGCTGGCGAAACCGCCGACCACCAGCGAACCCACCGGCAGCGCCAGGTGCCAGAGGTAATCGGCGAAGCGCGCCAGCGGGCCGAGGCGCTCGGCGCCCTCGGAAGCCAGGCCGCGCAGGGGGAACCAGTCCAGGTAGCTGCCGCCGGCGAACAGCACGATCAGGACGATGGCGAAGAGGAAGCCGGGCACCGCATAGCCGATCACCACCAGCGCGCTGCTCCACAGGTCGAAGGCGCTGCCGTGGCGCACCGCCTTGGCCACCCCCAGGGGAATCGACACCAGGTAGGTGATCAGTGTCGCCCACAAGCCCAGGGACAGCGAGACCGGCAGCTTCTCGGCGATCAGGTCGATGACCCGCGCGTCGCGGTAGAAGCTCTCGCCGAAATCCAGCCGGGCGTAGCTCGACAGCATCAGCCAGAGCCGTTGCAGCGGCGGCTTGTCGAAGCCGTACTGGCGCTCCAGGGCGGCCACCAGCTGCGGATCGATGCCGGTCTCGCCGTGGCGCTGCGGTTCCAGAGCGCCATGCCCACCCTCCCCGCCACGCCCCAGCGGGCCGCCGCCGTCGACGCCCTGCAGGCGCGCGATGGCCTGATCCACCGGCCCGCCGGGTGCGGCCTGGACGATGGCGAAGTTGATCAGCAGGATGCCCAGCAGGGTCGGCAGGATCAGCGCCAGGCGGCGCAACAGGTAGCCGCCCATGTCACTGCGCCTCCCGGCTCGGCGCGGCCCGCTCGCGGACTTCCCACCAGGTGTTCAGCCCCAGGCTGTAGCGCGGCGCCTGCGGCGGTCGGCCGAAGCGATTCCAGCTGGCGATCCAGACCTCGTCGGAATACCAGGTCGGGATCAGGTAGTAGCCCCATTGCAGCACCCGGTCGAGGGCGCGCACGGCGGTTTCCAGGGCGGCCCGCGAGTCGGCCTCGACCACCGCCTGGACCAGCCGGTCGATGGCCGGGTCCTTCAGGCCGATGCGGTTGTAGCCGCCGGGATCGGCGTAGCTGGAGGAATGCCAGAAGCTGTACTGCTCGTTGCCCGGCGAATTGGACTGGGAGAAGCTCGAAACGATCATGTCGTAGTCCCGCGCACGTATGCGCTCGATGTATTGCGAAGCGTCCACCTGGCGCAGGCGCATATCGATGCCGATCCGCGCCAGGTTGCGCTGGAACGGCAGCAGCGCGCGCTCCAGGCCCTTGCCCTGGAGCAGGAGGTCGAAGCGCAGCGGCCGTCCGGCGGTATCCAGCAGGCGCCCGTCGACGGCATGCCAGCCGGCCTCGCCGAGCAGGCGGTAGGCCTGCACCAGGCGCTCGTGGATATCGCCGCTGCCGTCGTTCACCGGCGGAGCGTAGGCCTGGCCGAAGACCTCCTCGGGGATCTGCCCGCGCAGCGGCTCCAGCAAGGCCAGTTCGTCGGCGCCGGGCAGGCCGCGAGCGGCCATCTCCGAGTTGTCGAAATAGCTGCGCAGGCGCTTGTAGCGACCGCCGAAGAGCTGCCGGTTGGTCCATTCGAAGTCGAACAACAGGCTCAGCGCCTGGCGTACCCGGCGGTCCTCGAACAGCGGTCGGCGCAGGTTGAACACCAGGCCCTGGAGGCTGGCCGGGTACGGGTAGGGAAAGCTCTCCTGGCGCAACCGGCCATCGCGCAGGGCCGGCGAGTCGTAGCCGCTGCTCCAGGCCTTGACGCTGGTCTCGACATTGATGTCGGCCTGCCCGGCCTTGAACGCCTGCAAGGCCACGCCGCTGTCGCGGTAGTAGTCGAAACGGATCCGCTCGAAGTTGTACAGGCCACGCCCGACCGGCAGGTCGCGAGCCCACCAGTCGGGGTTGCGCCGGTAGCTCACCGAACGCCCCGCCTCGGCCTTCTCCAGCCGGTAAGGTCCGCTGCCCAGCGGCGGCTGCATGCTGCTGCGGTTGAAGTCGCGTCCCTGCCACCAATGCCTGGGCAGCACGTAGAGCTGGGCCAGCACCAGCGGCAGCTCGCGGTTGCCGGCATGACGGAAATCGAAGCGGATGCGCAGGCGATCCTCCACCACCGGCTCGCGGACCTCCTTGTAGTAGGCGCGCCAGAACGGGCTGCCCTGCTCGACCAGGCTATCGAAGGAAAACTTCACGTCCTCGGCGGTGACCGCCACGCCGTCGCTGAAGCGCGCCCGCGGATCGATATGGAAACGCACCCAGCTGTTGTCCGGGGCTTTCTCGATGTAGCGCGCCAGGTAGCCGTATTCGGTGAACGGCTCGTCCAGTGACTGGAAGCCGAGGGTTTCGTAGATCAGCGCGGCCTGGGTCATGCTGATCGGCGTGCCGCGGTTGGCGAAGGGGTTCAGCGTGTCGAAGCTGCCGCTTTCCATCCGCCGCAGGCTGCCGCCCTTGGGCGCCTGCGGGTCGACGAAGTCGAAGTGCTGGAAACCCGGCGGATATTTCGCCGGCTCGTCGTAGAGCGTGATGGCATGGCGCGGCTCGCTGCGGGCCAGGCTGGCGAGCAGGCAGCAGGCGAAGACCAGGATGCGTCCGGGCATGGCTCAACCACCGAAGTGATAGCTGAAGTCCAGCCACCATTGGCGGCCCATGGCGTCGTAGTTGCCGGTGGGATAGTACGGCCAGCCATCGGAGTCGTCCTCCTTGATCTGGTCGAGCAGGTTGTTCACCGTCAGGCCGACGCTGGCGCGTTCGTTGAGCCGGTAGCGGGCGCTGGCGTTGAACACCGTCCACGGGCTCAGGCGCCCGCTGCCAGCGGCGTTGGTAACGCTGCCGTAGCGCACCGCGAAGAGCGTCGAGGTGAACTGTGCGTAGTCCCAGGTCAGGCTGGCGTTGAGTTTGCTGCGCCAGTCGTGGGAGTCGAGGCTGTCGCGCTGGTTCTCGCTGGGGTAGTCGTCGGACTGCTTGTAGTCGTGGGACAACACCAGGGTGTAGCCGAGGGTCGAGGAGAAGGCGCCGTAGTCGCCGGCGCCCCAGCGGATGTTGCTGCGCAGGTCGATGCCGCTGGTGCGCTCCTTGGCCGCGTTGATGGCATTGACGTAGACCTTGTTCAGGCGATTCGGGTCGACGCTGGCGTCGCCGGCGTTGCGCTCGACCCGCGCCAGGGTGTCGCGGCACTGCGCCGAGTCCGGATCGAGCCCGCCGCTGCGGCAGGCCGCCTCGTCGCGCAGCAGTTTGTCCGGATCGAGGGTGGTCAGCAGGTCATCGATCTGGATGTGGTAGTAGTCGGCGGAAAAGTCGAACCTGCTCGACGGCGACCAGACGAAGCCGTAGCTCCAGTAGCGCCCGCGCTCGGACTTCAGGTCGGGCGTGCCGCTCTGCACGTAGTCGACCCGGCCGTTCTTGCAGGCGCCGTCGACGCCTTTCTCGCAACCGTAGTAGTCCTTCTGCGCCGGGTAGTAGCCGTTGGCGTCGGCCTGGTAGATGTAGTTCAGGTCCGGCGCGCGGAAGCTGGTGCCGTAGCTGCCGCGTAGCAGCAGGCTGGTCAGCGGGCGCCACTCCAGCCCCAGGTTGTAGGTGGTCTGCTCCTCGGTGCGACCGCTGAACCTGTACTGGTCCCAGCGGCCGGCGGCGGACGCCAGCAGCGTGTCGTGCAGCGGGATGCTGAATTCGCCGCCGACGGCGTAACGGTCGCGCGAGCCGCCGGAGCTGCTGGCCTTGGAGACGTTGTAGAGAGAGCCGTCGTTGTATTGCGAGTCGGGACGGATCCTGTAGCCCTGCTTGCCCACCTCCAGCACGCCGGCGAAGGCCACCGGGCCGGCCGGCAGGTCGAACAGCTCGCCGTTGCCGGTGAAGCTGTAGGTCTGCGAGTAGGACTCGCTGTGCTGGGTCACGTTGCGCCGCAGGCTGCGCCACTCTTCCTCGCTCAGCGGACGTCCGAGGCGCGCCGGATCGGGATCGTAGACCGGGTAGCCGTCGCGTTCGCCGAGCTTGCGGCCCAGGTACAGGTCGAGGATCCCGGCCGCTGGGGTGTAGCGGGTAGTGCGGTCGCTGCGGTACTCGGAGCGGGTCGCGGCCAGTTCGTATTCCCAGGAAGTATTGGCGACGCGGTCGCTGTAGCCGAGGGTGCCGGTCCAGGACACCTCGCGCCACTTGCTGTTGTTGCTGCTCTTGCCGCCGATCTCCTCGGGCGAGAACAGCCGGTACCAGCGCTCCAGGTCGCCGCTGGAGGCATTGATGAAGTCCGGCGAGGTGAAGGACGGCCCGCGGGTATTGTTCTGCAGGTGGTCGAAGCCGAACAGCAGGTCGGCGAACAGCTTGCCGCTGTCGCTCAGGTGCCAGGTGCCGCCGGCGTAGCCGTCGTAGTTTTCCTTCTTGGTCTGTAGGGTCCAGTAGTTGTTGTAGTACTGGTCGGTCATGCAGCGATAGCCCCCCCTGGCGCCCGGCACCGGCGCCACGTTGCCGCCGAACAGGCCGCCGAGGCCGGCGCAGGAGGCGTCGCCGAGGTAGCGTCCGCTCTGCGGGTTCAGCCGGTAGCCGACGTTGTTGCCGTCCGGGTAGCTGTCCATGAAACCGCGCTGGTTGGCCCAGACCGGCTGGCGCTGCTCGACCTGCAGGCCGAACAGGCCTTCGAAGTCGCCCGTCGCGCCGCCGCCGACCAGTTGCAGGCGCTGGTTGTCGCCGCCGCCGCGCTCGGTGGTGCCGGCGCGCAGGTTGACGTCGACGCCATCGAATTTCTTCTTCAGGACGATATTGACCACCCCGGCGATGGCATCCGAGCCGTAGATCGCCGAGGCGCCGCCGCTGAGGATCTCGATGCGGTCGATCATGACCGCCGGGATGTTCGCCAGGTTGGTGAAGTTCACCGAGCCGCCATAGGCGGTCGGGTAGTCGGCGACGCGCCGGCCGTTGATCAGCACCAGCGTGTGGTTGGGGCCGAGATCGCGCAGGTTGAGGGCGTTGGCCGCCGGTTGCCAGGTGTTGCCGTAGTCCTCGCCCTGGGTCATGCCGGTGTTCTGGGTCTGCGTCTGCAAGGCCTCGAAGACGTTGCGGTAGCCACGGTTCTGGATTTCCTCGCTGCTGATCACCGTGACCGGCGACGGCCCTTCCTGCTGGGCGCGGGGAATCCGCGAGCCGGTCACCACCACCCGCTCCAGGGTCTGCTCCGCTTTCGCCGCCAGCGGCTGCACCTTCGCCGCCGGTACGGCCGCGCGCAGCGGCGCGGCGGAAATCACCGCGCCGCGCTCGGAACGGCGGAACTGCAGGCCGCTACCGCGCAGGGCCTGTTCCAGGGCCTGGTCGACACTCAGCGGACCGCGCACCGCCGGCGCCTGCCGGCCGCGCACCAGCGACTGCTCGAAGGAGATCAGCAAGCCGCTCTGTCGCGAGATGCCCAGCAGCACCTGGTCCAGCGGGCCGGCGGCGACGTCGAAGGTGAGCGCCTTGGCGGCGGGCGCGGGCGTCTCCGCACGTGCCTCCGGCGGCGCGGCCAGGGCCGCCGCGAGCAGCGCGGCCAGGGCCAGGCTGGAAGGCAGGCGTGTGGATGGAGCATGGTGCGGCATCGTTCGGTTCCCCCCGAAAACATGGTTTCCAGGGGATGAGCGATGAGCGCGGGAGATTTGCAGGGCAGGCTTGGAACGCTTTGTTCTGAGCTTATAAGCGCGGGCGAATAGGCATGGCGGCGGATAACGCCTCCGGCGTTATTCGCCCTACCCCAAAATCACCCCCAAGCTCGGCTACCGGCCTTGCCCCGTGTAGGGCGAATAGCCGCTTGCGGCTATCCGCCGGTCCGAACACGGCGTTATCCGCCCTGCCGCCCTCGGGTCAGTATGTCAGCGCCCCGCACCAGTGCGCGCTCTTCAGTTCCTCGTAGAGCGCGCCGATCTTCAGCGAGCACTGCCGCGACGGCGGGTAGATCAGCGACACCGGGCACAGCGGCGGTTCGAACGGCTGGAGGATGCGTACCAGTCGACGCCGGCGGATCGCCTCCTCGGCCATGAAGCCCATCACCTGGACGATGCCCTGGCCGACCAGCGCCGCGTCGACCAGCGCGTCGGCCACGTCCAGCACAAGGTCGCCGCGCACCGCCAGGCTCAGCGGCTGGCCGTCGCGCTGGAACTGCCATTCCAGCAGCTTGCCGGTATGCAGGTCGCGCACCGTCGGGCAGTTGTGCCCGGCGAGTTGCTCCAGGCGCTCCGGCGTGCCGTGGCTACGCAGGTATTCCGGCGACGCCACCGTGACCCAGCGCAACGCCGCCAATGGCCGGGCGATCAGGCGCACGTCGCCGACCCGACCGAGACGCACGGCGGCGTCGAAGCCTTCCTCGGTGAGGTCGACCAGGCGATCGGTCATCGCCGCCTCGATCTGCAATTGCGGGTAGCGCCGCGTCAGTTCGCGCAGCACCGGCATGATCACGATCCGCCCGAGCGCCTGCGGGGTGGTGATCTTCAGCGGACCGCTCGGCGCGCACTGGCGGTCCACCAGCAACTTCTCGACTTCCTCCAGTTCCGCCAGCAAGGGTGCGCAGCGCTCGTAGAACAGCTGGCCGTCCGGGGTCAGGCTGACGCTGCGGGTGGTGCGGTGCAGCAGACGCACGCCGAGTTCGGCTTCCAGCCGGCCGATGGCGCGCGACAGGCCGGACTGGGTCAGACCGAGAGAAACGGCGGCCTGGGTGAAGCTACGGGTCTCGGCCACGCGGGCGAGCAACTTGACGGCATTCAGGTCCATGGCGATCTCATCGATGATTATTTTCATCAGTGAAAGGACGGAGAGGCTATTTATCACGATTCCAGCATGAGAAACACTGGCCGCGCCCAACCCAGACCAGGAGTCCCGCCGTGACGGACCGTGCCGCCCCTTCCAACTGGATGCTCGCCCTGCTCGCCTGCGCGCAACTGATCATCGCCCTCGACGCCACCATCGTGTTCGTCGCCCTGCCGGAAATCAGCCGGGCGCTGGATTTTTCGGCGCAACGCCTGCAATGGGTGGTGAGCGCCTATACGGTGGCCTTCGGCGGCTTCCTCCTGCTCGGCGGGCGCGCCACCGACCTGCTCGGCCGGCGCCGCATGTACGTCCTCGGGCAAAGCCTGTACGCCCTCGCCTCCCTCGCGGGCGGCCTGGCCCAGAGCGAGTTGCCGTTGATCCTCGCCCGCGCCGTGCAGGGCCTGGGTGGCGCGCTGCTGTTCCCGGCGACCCTGGCGCTGATCGGCAATCACTTCGCCGAGGGCCCGGCGCGCAATCGTGCCCTGGCGATCTGGAGCATCGCCTCGGCGTTCGGCCTGGCCCTCGGCTCGGCGCTCGGCGGCGCGCTCACCGAGCTGTTCGGCTGGGCCTCGATCTTCCTGGTCAACGTGCCGCTGGCCGGCGCCGCGGCGCTGCTCGCCCTGCGCCTGATCCCGGCCGACGCCCGGCGCCAGCGCGGTCGGCGCTTCGACCTGGCCGGCGCGCTGACGGTCACCGCCGGCGCCACCCTGCTGGTCTTCGCCCTGGTCCAGGGCCCCGAGTCGGGCTGGGATGCGCCCTCGGTACGTTTCGGACTTTACCTTTCCGTCCCGCTGCTACTGGCGTTCCTCGCCATCGAACACTACAGCCGCGACCCGCTGATGCCGCTGCGCCTGCTGGGCAACCGCAACCTGCAGGTGGCGATGCTGCTGACCGCGATCTTCATGAGCAGCTACGGCGTGCAGTACTACTTCCTGGCCATCTACTTCCAGTCGGTGTACGGCTACAGCGTGTTGCAGACCGGCCTGGCGTTCCTCCCGGCGACTCTGCTCTGCACCCTCGGTATCCGCGTCGCCGAGCGCCTGCTGGCCCGCCACGGGGCACGCGCGACGCTGGTCGCCGGCCTGCTGCTGGGCGCACTCGGGCTCGGCCTGCTGGCAGCGTGCCTGCCGCTGGGGCGCGGCTTCCTGGCGCTGCTGCCAGCCATCGTGATCCTCAGCATCGGCCAGGGCATGACCTGGACCGCCATGTGGGTGAGCGCCGCCAGCGGCGTCGATCCCGCCGAACAGGGCGTCGCCTCGGGGATGGCCTCGATGACCCAGCAGATCGGCGGCGCGCTCGGCCTGGCCCTGCTGGTGGCGCTGGCCAACGCCCAGGTACGCGGCGCCGATGCCGCCAGCCTGCTGGCCAGCCAGGCGCGCGGCATCGAATGGGTGACCGCGCTCAGCGCCCTGCTCGCCCTGTGCGGCGCCGCCCTGGCCCTCCGCCTGCGCCGCGAGGAGCCCGCGGCGTTGCAGCCGAGTCGCGGCTGATCCCGCTCAGGCGTCGCCCAGCTCGGCGCCGAGCTCCAGCGCCAGGGCCTGGAAGGCCAGGCGCGCGGCACCGGGGTGGCTGCCCTGGCGCCAGAACAGCGCCACCTGACGGGTCGGCAGCGCCGGCCGCAGCGCCACGCAGCGCAACCCGGCCTGCTGGCGCGCCACCGCCTCCGGCAGGATGCTGGCCAGTCTTCCGCGGCGAACCACGTCGACGATGGCGCTGATCGAGTTCGCCTCCAGCGCAACCCGCGCCGTCACCCCTTGCTGGCGCAGGTAAGCGTCGATATGCCGACGCGTGGCGAAGTCGTCGCGCAACAACGCCAACGGCAACTCCGCCAGCGCTGCGGCGGCCAGCGGCGCGTCCGCCGCCGGGTGTTCCGCCCCCAGCACCAGGCCCAGGCGCTCCAGGTAGAGCGGCTGGCTGTCGATCTCCACCGAACCCGGCTCGCTGAAGGCCACGCCAAGGTCCAGGCGATCGTCGATCAGCGCCGCCTCCAGGGCGTCCTGGGGCAACTCCTCGAGGCTCAACTCGATGCCCGGATAGCGCTGATTGAACGGATCCACCAGGGCGCCCACCAGATAGCAGGTGAAGGTCGGCGTCATGCCCAGGCGCAGGCGGCCGCGACTGAGGTCGCGCACCTCGTGGATCGCTCGTTGCGCCGCTTCCAGCTCGCGCAAGGCACGCCGCGCATGAAGCAGGTACAGCTCGCCGGCATCGGTGGGACGCACGCTCCTGCCGGAGCGGTCGAGCAATTGCACGCGCAGTTGCTCTTCCAGTTGCCGCACCTGCTGCGACAGGGTCGGCTGCGAAACGTGCAGCGCCTCGGCGGCGCGGGTGAAGTTGCGATGCTCGGCGACAGCGAGCAGGTAGCGCAGGTGGCGAAGCAGCATGGAAACATCCAACTATAGACCAGACCAATGACTGGAATAATAAACCGGTCTTGGACCCTATGGCTCAATCCGCGCATCCTGGCTCCACCATTCGACGGCCAGGAGCCCAGCGCCATGCGTGACATCATCGACGGCTTTCTCCGCTTCCAGCGCGACGCCTACCCGGCGCGCTCGCAACTGTTCAAGTCCCTGGCCACCCGGCAAGCCCCCAAGGCACTGTTCATCGCCTGCTCGGACAGCCGGGTGGTCCCCGAACTGCTGACCCAGCGCGAGCCCGGCGAACTCTTCGTGATCCGTAATGCCGGCAACATCGTCCCCGGCTACGGGCCGCAGCCCGGCGGGGTCAGCGCCTCGGTGGAATACGCGGTGGCGGTGCTCGGGGTCGGCGACATCGTGGTCTGCGGCCACTCGGACTGCGGCGCGATGGGCGCCATCGCTTCCTGCGCCTGTCTCGACCACCTGCCGGCAGTGGCCGGCTGGTTGCACCACGCCGAGGCCGCACGGGCGATGAACAGCGCCCACGAACACGCCTCCGAGGCGGCGCGGCTGGACGCCCTGGTGCGGCACAACGTGATCGCCCAACTGGCCAACCTGCGCACCCACCCCTGCGTCGCCCGCGCCCTGGAGCAGGGTCGGCTGAACCTGCACGGCTGGGTCTACGACATCGAAAGCGGCCGCATCGACGCCCTCGACGGCGCCAGCCGGCGCTTCGTCTCCCTCGCCGAGCATCCCGAAGTGCGCGCGGTAGGCGGCGAACCCGGGCAGGCGGTCGCCTGAATCCCTTCCCTCACAACCACCCGCAAGGAGAGTCATCTCATGCAACACAGCCAAGTGTCCCCCAACGCGCGCCAGCAACTGGCCGAGACCGTGGTCCTGAACAAGGCCCGCCTGGGCCTGTCCTGGCAGGACCTGGCCGACGGCACCGGTCTCGCCCTGACCTTCGTCACCGCCGCCCTGCTCGGCCAGCATGCCCTGCCAGAGGCGGCGGCGCGCAAGGTCGCCGCCCAACTCGGCCTGGACGACGACGCGGTGCTCCTGCTGCAAAGCATCCCGCTGCGCGGCAGCATTCCCGGCGGCATTCCCAGCGACCCGACCATCTATCGCTTCTACGAGATGCTGCAAGTCTACGGCAGCACCCTGAAGGCGCTGGTCCACGAACAGTTCGGCGACGGCATCATCAGCGCGATCAACTTCAAGCTGGACATCAAGAAGGTCGAGGACCCGGAAGGCGGCTCGCGGGCGGTGATCACCCTCGACGGCAAGTACCTGCCGACCAAGCCGTTCTGAAGCGTCGCGCCGCCCGGCTCGCCGCCGGGCGCGCGCCTCAGCGGCTGGCGATGCTGACCCAGTAGGGCCCGTGGTAGTCGAGCCGGATCGGTAGGCTCTGCTCCAGCAATGCCAGCGCCGCGCCGCTGTCGTCCAGCGGGTAGATGCCACTGACGCGCAGCGCCGCCGCGTCGTCGGCGACGCTGATGATGCCGCGGCGATAGGCGCGCAACGCTTCCAGCACCTCCCCCAGCGGGCGGTCGCGGACCTCCAGCCGGCCATCCAGCCAGGCGCTCTCGCCGCCTTCGGCAGGACCTCGGGCGAGAATCGCCGAGGCGTCGAAACGGGCGCTCTGGCCGCGCTCCAACAGGCATTGCCGTCCGTCGGCAGTGGTGATCCGCACCCGCGACTCGAGCACCACCACTCGCGAGCTGGCGCCGTCATCGCTGACCTGGAAGCGGGTTCCCTGCGCCTCGACCTGGCCACGCCCGGTGTCGACGACGAAAGGCCGCGCCGGATCCCGTGCCACGTCAACCAGCAGGCGGCCCTCGCGTAAGCGCAGGCGACGCCGGTAGCCATCGAATTCGGGGCGTACCCGGCTGCGCGCGTCCAGCACCAGTTGGCTGCCATCCTCCAGGCGGAAGCTCTGGCGTTGTCCGGTGCCGGTGTACAGGTCGCCGGGCCAGGGGAAGCCGACGATGCCGATCCGCCCCAGCGCCAGCGTCGCCACGCCGAACGCCGCCAGGGCGAGGCTGCGCTGGAGAAACCGGCGACGAGCGGACGGCGCCTCGAGGGCTCCGATCAATTGCTCGGCGCGCAAGCCGTGCAGGGGCTCGTCGCGAAACGACTGCAAGCCCAGGCTGAGCCGGTCGAACACCGCACCGTGCTCGGCATCGGCCTGGCGCCACTGCTGGAACGCCAGGCGCTCCTCGGCGCCGGCATGGCCGGATTGCAGCAGCGCCATCCACTGCGCCGCTTCGTCGAGGATGCGTTCTCGCCTTCCCTGGCTCATTCGGCAAGCACCTGGTAGCACTGCTTGAAGCCCTCGACCATGTACTGGTGGATGCGGCTGACGGAAACCTCCAGCAAGCCGGCGATCTCCACGTAGGTCAGTCCGCCGATCTGGCTATGGATGAAGGCGGCGCGGGCCTTCGGCGACAGCCCGGCGAGCATGCGCTCCAGGCGCAGCAGGGTTTCCACCACCTGGGCCTGCTCCTCGGCGGACGGCGCGAGGGCCTCCGGAAGCCCGGCCAGGCTTTCCAGGTAGGCGCGTTCCAGGTCCTGGCGCCGCCAGCCGTCGTACATCAGCCGGCGGGCGATGGTGGTGAGCAGCGCGCGCGGCTCGCGGATGCTTGCCGGGTCCGGCAGGGCAAGGACCTTGAGGAAGGTTTCCGAGGCGATGTCCTCGGCGCTGTGGGGGCAGCCGAGGTAGCGCCGCAGGCGCCCGCTCAGCCAGGAATAGTCGTTCTGGAACATCAGGCCGACGAGGCGATTGCGTGTCTGATCCATGCCCATTCCGCACTCTCGTGCTACGGGCCTGCGCCACCGGGCGTCGGGGTGGCAGGCGAAACCTTGATCGGCGGGAGGCGGCGCCGACGTCGGATTGCACGTGTCCCTCCCGCAAACAGCGATGGCAGGCCGCCGGGCCTGCGCGGAAGGCAATATGCCGCAGAAGCCCGAACGCAAAAAAGAATATTAATTAAGGTGTACTTAACTTTTTGGCATTAGAAGATCGCCATCCCGCGACGACTGTCGTCATTCCTTACGAAATGGCAACGCCGCGATCCGCCGAAAGCGGCATACTCGTCAGCTTGTTTCGCCGCGTCGACAACGCCCGTACCAATGTCCGCCTCGCTCCCCAACGACACCCCGCCTGACGAAGCCCTGCCCCTGGTCCTGGCCGGTCCCCTGCTGCGCCGCGCAGAGCCCGGACGCCTGGTGTTCTGGCTGGCCACGTCATGCCCGACGACCATCGAACTGATCCTCGCCAGCGAAGGCGAGGCGGAGCGTCGGGTCCGCCTCGCGGAAGGAACCCACTCGGCCATCCGCATCGGCACCCATGCCTGGCTGCACCTGCTGGATGTCGCGCTCGACCCGCCGTTGCCCTGCGCCCGCCTGGTCGACTACGACCTGCGCCTCGCCGCCGACGGCCGGGAGCCTGCGGGAATCGCCGAATGGGCGCCGCATCTGCTCTACCCCGGTCGCCAGCGCGCCAGCCTGGTGCTCAAGCCACGTCTCGACCAGTTGCTCCACGGCTCCTGCCGCAAGCCGCATCACCCAGCGGCCGATGGCCTGCTGCAGGTCGACCGGCTGCTGGAGGAAAACCTGCTGCAGGCCGAAAGCCGCCCGGCGTTGCTGATGATGAGCGGCGACCAGGTCTACGCCGACGACGTCGCCGGGCCGATGCTGGTGGCCATCCATGGGTTGATCCACCGCCTCGGCCTGTACGGCGAACACCTGGAAGGCGCACTGGTGAACGACAGCGAGGCACTCTACGCGCACCCGGCCACCTACTACCGGCGCGAGGACCTGCTGCCCGCCTTCGAGTCCAACGAAGCCCTGCGCGAGCGCTTCTTCGGCGGGGTGAAGAAGCCGATCTTCACCTCGGCCAACGCCCACAACCATCTGGTCGGCCTGGCCGAGGTGCTGGCGATGTACCTGCTGGTCTGGTCGCCGGCGCCCTGGCGCCTGGTCAGGCTGGAACCGCCGCCGGGGCTGGATGCGCGGCACGCGCAGCGCTTCGCCGGCGAGCGCCGGCACATCGAAGCCTTCCGCGATGGCCTGCCCCGCGTGGCGCGGGCGCTGGCGCATATCTCGTCGCTGATGATCTTCGACGACCACGACATCACCGACGACTGGAACCTTTCCGCGCGCTGGGAGCTGACCGCCTACGGCCATCCGTTCTCCCGGCGGATCATCGGCAACGCCCTGCTCGCCTACCTGCTCTGCCAGGGCTGGGGCAACGACCCGCAGCATTGCGGCGAATGGCTGGCGCCGGTCGCGGCCCTGATGGAGGGTGCCGCGGCAGACGGCCGGCTGCCCTGCGCCGAGCAGGACCGCCTGCTCGATGCCCTGCTCGACTTCCAGCACTGGCACTACCGGTTGCCTGGCAGCCCGACCCTGATCGTCCTCGACACGCGCACCCGCCGCTGGCGTAGCGAGCGCAACCTGGGCCGGCCCTCCGGGCTGATGGACTGGGAGGCACTGAGTGAATTCCAGCAGGACCTGCTCGGCGAAAAGGCGGCGATCATCGTGTCGCCGGCGCCGATGTTCGGGGTCAAGCTGATCGAGGGCGTACAGAAGCTTTTCAGTTGGATCGGCCAGCCGCTGCTGGTCGATGCGGAAAACTGGATGGCCCATCGCGGCGCGGCCTCGGTGATGATGAACATCTTCCGCCACTCGCGTACGCCGGGTAACTACCTGATCCTTTCCGGCGACGTGCATTACTCCTTCGTCTACGACATCCGGATTCGCCATCGCGAGCGCGGGCCCCGGCTCTGGCAGATCACCAGCAGCGGGATCAAGAACGAATTCCCGCGACGCCTGCTGGACTGGTTCGACCGCCTCAATCGCTGGCTCTATGCGCCCTGGTCGCCGCTGAACTGGCTGACCCAACGGCGCAGTCTGGAAATCCGCCCGCGCGTTCCGCAGCACAGCCAGGCCGGCGAGCGCCTGTGGAACAGCGCCGGGATCGGCCAGGTATTCATTGGCGAGGACGGCCGTCCGCGCGCGGTGTTGCAGGTCAATGCCGATGGCTCGCCGGCGACCGCCTTCGAGCGACATCGCGACGTCGAAGACGAACGAGCGGACCAGTCGCCGGTCACGCCGGGTCGCTGAGAGGCCAGAACAAGGGGGACGGGCGGACGCCGCGCCGAGTCATCCGCCCGCCCGGTTTCAGAACGGCCGCTCCTGCACGTCCAGGGTCGCCGCCAGCGCTTGCCAGAGCACCTCGGCGAAGACCCGCTGGGCGTCGCCGGCCAGGTACGCCTGCATGGCCGCGTCATCGCTCCACTCGCTGTGCAACAACCACAGGTCGGAGTCCCCGTCCGCCTGGCGCAGTTCGTAGCGCAGGCAACCGGGCGCGGCCTGGCCCGCCTGCGCCAGCTCTTGCAGGCGCAGGCCGAGGCGGTGCGACTGGCCGCTGCGGGCGCGAATGCTGACCAGGTGACTGGCCCGATTGAACGCTGGCATGCTCTCTGCCTCCTCGACATGGATTCGCCGCTGCGCAAGCGGCACCAGGAGTGGAAGGGCCGGCGGCGCCAAGACGCCGGCCGGCCGCTGTGGGGTGTAAGGGTGACGCATGTGCCCTGCCTCCGATTACCAGTTGCCGGGATGGGTCCGCCGCGCCAGCGTGCCGCCCGCGGCAGGGCCGGAAGGCGAACGGGAAGGCGCCTCGGGGACCAGCGCGCCGTCGCGCACCGGCCGCGAACGGAAGGCACCCGGCGCGCGCTCCGGCGACATGCCGCCCGATGACAGTCTGGCCTGTTGATTTGACATAGGTGTGTCCCCCTGCATGTGTTTCCCATCGGCATGACGGAGATTCCGCCATGCCAGCCAGATTAGGGGGATGGCGCGGGGAATCGGTAGACGGATACTGTCGGGTTCTTGCCTGAAACTGCCGCGTTCCGGTTTTTTCTCATCCGCTTGCGCCCCGTCCGACGAGCTGGCTTGCCTGTTCCTGGCGAATGCTTGCCTGATCCTGCCAACGCGCATCGCGATGAGTGCCTGCAGCCGCGGCGCGCGCTAGTCTTGGGAAGGTTTCCCCCGCGAGTCCCCGCATGAGCGAAAACACCCCGCTTCTTTCCGTCGATCTCCCCGCCGAACTGCGCCAGCGCCAGAGCGAACTGGCGCAGTTGCTGCTCGAGCACTGTCCCAGCGACGGTGTCTACGGCACCGCCGTCGACCCCCTCGCCCTGATTCGCGCCGACGGCCCCACCCTGCCGGCGCGCGGCATGCACAAACCTGCCCTGTGCATCATCGCCCAGGGCCGCAAGGAGGTGCAGTTGGCCGAGGAACGCTATATCTACGATCCGCTGCACTACCTGGTGGTCTCGGTCACCCTGCCGCTGGCCGGCCAGGTGATCGACGCCTCGCCGGACGCGCCCTACCTCTGCGTCCGGCTGGATATCGACCCTGCGGAAATCACCCAACTGATCTCCGACGCCGGGCCCATGGAAGTGGCCAGCCGGCGCGGCGACCGTGGCCTCTACGTCGACCGTATCGACGCCAGCCTGCTGGATGCGGTGCTGCGCCTGATCCATCTGCTGGACAGCCCGCGCGACATCCCGATGCTGGCGCCGCTGATCCTCCGCGAGATTTTCTACCGGCTGCTGCGCAGCGGCCAGGGCCAGCGCCTGCACGAGATCGCCATCGCCGACAGCCAGGCCCACCGCATCACCCGCGCCATCGACTGGATCAACCAGAACTACGGCAAGCCGCTGCGCATCGAGCAACTGGCCCAGGTGGTCAACCTCAGCCCCTCGACCCTGCACCACCGCTTCAAGGCCGTGACCGCGATGAGCCCGTTGCAGTACCAGAAGCAGCTGCGCTTGCAGGAAGCGCGCCGACTGATCTTCAGCGAGGGCCTGGAAGTGGCCGCCGCCGGCTACCGGGTCGGCTACGAAAGCCCATCGCAGTTCAGTCGCGAGTACAGCCGGCTGTTCGGCGCCCCGCCGCTGCGCGACCTGGCGCGGGCGCGCAACACCGCCTAGGGGAACGCGGCAGCGGCCGCGACGGTCAATCGGGAAGCGGCGGCATACCTTCGTCGCCCCGACCGACCTTGCGCAACCGTATCCGCCATGACCCGAGCCCTGCCCCTGCTCCTGCTTGCCCTGTCCCTTCCCGCCGCGGCGACGGACAGCGAGTCGTTCGCCCGCCGCTACCTGGCCTATGTCCATGCCGTCGGCCAGCACAGCGAACGACTCTGGCCCGGCTGGCGGATGGCCGACAAGGCCTTCCTCTACAGCGATGGCCGCAGTACCTGGGTCGCCGATGCCGAAGGCCGCGCGCAGCGCACCACGGCGGCGGGCGACAGCGACCCGGATCTCGACCTGAGCTATGCCTTTCCGCGTTACCGGGGCCGTCCGGCGGTGCTGCTGCAGATCAGCGCCGCGCACCTGCGAAGCAATACCGGCAATAGCGAGACGCTGGCCGCCATCGGCCCGCACGAAGCCTTCCATCGCTACGCCCAGGAAGACTGGCCGGGCCTGCGCAAGCCCGGTGGCTATCGCGGCGACCTGGCCACGCTCGACCCGCGCCCGCGGGAATACCGCTATGCCCTGTTCCAGTCGCTGCTCCAGGCCCTGCGCACGCCCGGGCAGCGCGACAGCTACCTGAGCGACGCCCAGGGCTGGCTGCGCCGCTGGCGCGAAGCGGCTCCCGAGGAAAGCCGGCTGGCGGCGCAGGTCGATCTCAGCGAAGGCACCGCGCGCTACATCGAGATGGCCGCCGCCGCGCGCTACCGCACCGATTTCGCCGAGGATCCGCAACGCTATCGGCAGGCGCTGCGGGAGTACGCCCTGGCCTTCTACGATGCCAACGAGATCGGCGTCGGCGTCGACAGCGAAGCCTACGAGATCGGCGCGCTGGCCGGAGTGCTGCTGGACCTGCGCGACGACGACGCGGACTGGAAGGAAGCCGCGACGGCCGGCACCTGGCCGCTGGACTACCTGCTGCGCGACCAGCCTCCGGCCTGGAGCGAACTTCCCGACGACGCGCGGGCGCGCGGCGAGCGCTACCGGCGCGAGATGGGCGCCACCCGCCAGCGCCTGGTCGAGTTGCAGGAGGCCTTCGCCGACCCACGGCGACCGCTGCTGGTGATCCCGCAACCGCGACGCACCATCGGCTTCGCCACGGCGGCCAGCGAGGTGCGCGGGGGCTTCTACGTCCTTGCCGACGGGCCGTTCCGCCAGGCCTACCTCGGCGCGCGCTGGAATGTCGGCGAGCTGACCCTGGACGGCGTCGACTATCTGGAGGGCGACGCCGAGGCGTACTGCCCGGGCTACGGCCGTTCGGCGCTGATTCCGTTGCGCGGAGGCGATTGGCGCGAAGGCACGCTGGCGCCGGAAGAACCCGGCCTGCGCGGCCGCCTGGCGACTGCTCGCAGCCTCGTCGACGGGCGGACCCTTTATTGCGCGGCGGAGAATGCTCCTTGAGGACCGACAACGGCGCTACAATGCCCGCTCGCCGCCGCAACCCCGCCGAGGGCTCGCCATGAAGTTCCTGCTGATCGGGCTGATCCGCTTCTACCAGTACGCAATCAGCCCGCTGATCGGTCCCCGCTGCCGCTTCTACCCCAGTTGCTCGCACTACACCCTGGAAGCCATCCGCGTGCATGGCGCGCTGCGAGGCGGCTACCTCGGCGCGCGCCGGCTGCTGCGCTGCCACCCCTGGC
>NZ_KV819867.1:0-363 GCF_001815235.1 Pseudomonas sp. HMSC065H01
TCGCGGTGCATCGGCAGCTTGGCCATGTTCATCTGGTGGCTCACCGAGCGCATGGCGCGATCTGTGTGCTCTTGTTCCAGCAGGTGTTCGAGCAGCCACTTGGACGAGGCTGTGTTCGACTCACCCTGCGCAGTCAACTCCGCCCAGGCCGTGGCCATGCCGTGCAGGCGCAGCTCCTTGAGTTCCGCCATCAAATCACGCATGACCGACCTCCTCGGCCTGGCCACGCAGGCGGTCGTAGCGCGCCGTGTTAGCGACGGGGGCTTCCTTGAGCGACAAGTGGGTTTCGACGCTGGGTGGTGGTTCGGTCGCGGCCAGGCGCGCCACGACATTGAGGATGTGTTCGGCGCTCAGGCTGCCGCT
>NZ_KV819868.1:0-5199 GCF_001815235.1 Pseudomonas sp. HMSC065H01
CCGAAGGTTCCAGCGGTTCTCGCGATGCCGTTCCAGACCGTACCGCCCACCTGCCCACCATAGTCGGTATAGACGTTGCCTTTGACCTGGCTGGACGGTGAAATCACCTGGCGGATGACTGCCTCGGTCACCTCGTCCTGGTCCAGCCATTTCGCCCATTTGAGGAAGCTGGTCATCAGGTCCGGATCCACCTGGCCCTTGATCCGATCACGCAAGCCGATCCCTGAGTCAGCCCACCACTGCTTGCAGGTTGGGTAGCCACCACCACCGCCCACCTGGGGCAGCCCGGCGTCGCGGGTGGCGTTGTAGGGCCACGACTGACGGGGACTCTTCGAGTAGTCGGTGTCGTAGTACCCCGGGGTGTTCAACAGGAATCGGGAGCCGATCCAGTTCAGGTCCTGCAGCGCCTTGTTGTCCTCGCCGACGGAGCCCAGATCGGGTTGCCGCATGAACAGCCGCGCACGGGAAGGTCCGTAGCAGTCCCTGGAAAAGTCAGCGATTTCTTGTGCCAGCAGCGGGTTGTTCACGCGCGTATTGTCCACTTCCATTCGCATCTGCCGCAGATCCGTGCCGCACGGAATGGCCGCGACCGCGCCGGCGGTGAAGCCCTTGGACAGGGCGTGCATCATCGCCCACCAGAGCGGCATCTGCGCACTCTTGCCGGCCAGGCTGCTGAAGGAGGTCGACCAGCCGGTGTCTGCCGGCGCTGGCAGGTTGTACTGGCACTGCTGGGCGCGGGCCTGGTCGAACTCGATGGTGTCGAAGCTCACGTTGACGACCGGGATTCCCGCCAGGGCGACCACGATGTAGCCGACGTAGATATGCGTCTCGATGCGGGCCAGAGACAGCACGCCTTTGTTGCCCTCGTCGGCGCCTTCCCCGCGAACTTTCAGCCACTCACGCATCACAATGGCCACGAAGGGCACCGCGAACAGCCCTGTATCCGAGATCATGTTCCAGATCCCGTTGTTGATGATCCAACCGAGGAGGGTGAGGTAATACTCCAGGTAGTCATTGGTCATGAAGGTCATGCTGCGCCTCCCGTGCGGAAGTAGGCTTTGCTGAATTCGATGAGCAGGATCAGCAACAGCACCAGGATCTCGATCCGCCGAATGCGCTGCCGCTCATGCGCGCTCAGCTCCTTGCGCTGCTTGAGCCGGAACCAGGCGATGGCCAGGGCGCAGTACAGCAGCGCCCGCCAGGCGAACAAACTCCAGTAGTTGCTTTGCCGCCAGGCCTCCAGGCCCTGGATGCCGCCGAAGTGGTTCAGGGCGAAGAGGCTGAGCAGCGTACCGACCACTGCCAGACCGACGACGATCATCACTCCGACCAGTAGCTGGCCGAGGAGCTTTCGGCTGGTGAGCGTATCTGCCATCACGGTCTCCCTCCCGACCCCGACTTGCCGCCGGCGGCAGAGGGGGCCTGCAGGCGATCAAGGCGATCAGCATCGGGCGCCGACTCGAACACGCCGCTGGACCCTGAGGCGCGCTGTTGCCCGCGCTCGATGACCCGCATGGGCGAATTGCTGGCCAACTCGCGACGGAGTTCCAGTTCGGTCTTGAGGTTCGAGATCTCCTGCTGCAGGAGGCTGGTCTGCTGATCGACGGCTTGGGTGGCCAGGCCGTTGGCGGCGACGTTGGGCTCCTTGGCGCCGGCGAACATCAGGCGCTGTAACAACAGGGCCTTGCTGAGCACGTCCATCAGGGAGACATCGGACGCCAGGCGGCGCGCCAGGACGTCCTGGTCACGCTCGTCGCGCAGCGCCTCGATGACGCCGCGGGTGATTGGCAGCGCATCGGTGCCGGCCGCAGCCAGGTTCTCGGCGGTCAGTGGCTTACTTTTCGATAGCAGCTCCTGCAGCGACTGGAGCTTCTTGTCGTAGGTCTCTTGGATCAGCGGGGTCAGGCCGACGCCTGCAGCCGTCACCGTCTTCTGGCAGCCTTCACAGGTCTGCTGCTGTTGCTCCCCCAGTACCCGGGTGGCGAATGCAGCGGCTTCTTGGGGGGAGGACCAGGTGTTGCAGACCAGGCCGTTGTTACAACTGGCGGAAGGCACGCTCGATGAGTCTTTCACCGAGCGGCTGGTCAACAGGTTGTAGCCCGCCCGGGTCACGTCGTTGACGATGCGAATGGGCTTCTGGCCGGAGCCGCCGGCCTTGTCTCCACCGACCCAGGTTACGCCATCGTTGCCGCCCTTCTTCTCCACTACTTCGAGGGCGGATACGGCGTCTTTCCCGCCAGAGGCCAGCGTGGCGCCCAGGGCCTGGCCTTCGGCGATTTTCCCCCAGCCGGTCTGCTCCCCAGCGATGTCAGCCATCTTCTCGGCGATCGCTCTGCAAGTCCCTTTCGAGCGGTCGTAGTCGATCCGCGCCTGCAGGATGCCATTGGTGATCAGGTTGTAGAGCTGAGGGTTCGCGCGCTGGATGATCAACGCCGGTAGCGACATGACCGCGCCGGTCGCGTTCTGGATGACTGAGCCCATGATGTTCTGGAAGCCCTGTGTGGCACCGTTGAGCTGGTTCTCCAGGGTGGTGCTCAGGTTCATGTTTCCGCACATCAGGTCGTTGTTCCAGCCGAAACCGACGCCGATCGAGTCCATCTGGCCGGCGCTGCCCATGCTCACCGCACTGCCGCCGCCAATGCTGTATAGGACCTCGTCGCTGAGCACCGTGCCGGTCTTGGACACGTTGATTGGGTCGTCGGCCTGGGCAAGTTGCGCTGCGAGCAGCCACGTCAGCGCGACCGAGGTGATGTTCATTCGCATGATTCGTCTCCGTGTCCTTATTGGAAGTCGGTACTGCCGAGGAAGATCTGCCCCTTGCGCTGGCAGCAGGAGTAGGGACGCCAGAGCGCCCAGGCGTAATCGCCGTCGACGGCTTGCGTCTTCGGCCCTGAGTTGGGAAACACCGCGCAGTTGAGGCTCAGGGACGGGGTCAGCTCCTGCCATTTCCCGGTCGAGGCATCGCCCTCTTTCAGCTCGCCCGCCGGCCAGTAGCCGTCCTTGGGTGCTGCGCGCATGGGGAGGTAGACGTGGAGCTGGCCGATTCGCGTGGTGATGTCGCCGGCGCGCTGGGCGATGACGGCCGCCGTCTTGTAGTCGTCGGTCTGGTGCAGGAATCCGCTGCGCGGATAGAGGTTCCCCCACATGTCGCCGGAGAAGATTCCACCCACCTCGCGCAGCCCTGGGACCAACGCTTCGGGGTACACCTGCTCGGGAATGCCATGCCGCCAGCCAATGGCGTCCAGTGTGCTGAGGAAGTACGGCACCAGCGGGAAGGTGGCGCCAGGGCAAACGTACCCAGAGGCGCTGGCGAACCGGCTGAACGTGGCCCCGCCAGGATGGCCGATCACATCCGCTTCCTTGAAGCGGCCGATGCTGTTCTCGGCCTTGTAGTTGGTGGTCGCGTCATTGCCGGCCTGGGCGAGGGGATTCGGTGTGCCCAGCGCCGACACCTCGGTCCAGGGGTTGCTCCCGGTATTCGCATAGCTGGAGACGACTGCGTCAGGCACGTAGTGGCGGACCTTGACCGACGTCTTCACCTTGCAGCCATGCGGGCCGCAGAGCAGCCAGTAGCAGATCCCGACGACCTTGTATTCGAGGCACTGAGGGGAAAGGGTGGAGGAGACGATGGCGGCGCTGTTGATCGCGGCCGCGGCCGTGAACGAGAGGCTGAAGGTGGCGGCCGCCGCTGCCAGGCGGCGGAGGTTGAGGCTGGTCATCAGCGCGTCCTCCTGGCCTTGGCGATCAGCTCAAGAGCGCGCGGTACGTCCGGTTCGCCGTAGACCACGTACTGCCTGTCGACTACCACGGCAGGGATCTTCTCGACACCGAGACTCCACGCATCGGTGACGTCTTGTTGTGCCTTCACCAGCTCTGCCTGCAGGCGTCGCCCCTCGGGGCTCTGTAGCAACTGCTGAAACGCTACCTGAGCTTGTTGAGGATCCTTGGGCAGAGCGTCAGTCAGTTGCTCCTCAAGGTGTTGCTGGGCATCCAGGAGCAGGACTCGCGATGATCCGGTGGCGGTGACCGGATGGGCCTGGTCAGTGATGACCCAGGTTTCGGCCTGGCTTGCGCCGGTCAGCAGTACAAGTAGTAAGCCAACGGCCAGGGGGCGTGGCCACCAGGCTGGGGGGGAACGATGAAGAGGCATGGGTCTGTACCGGTTCGAATAGGTACAGGTAGGAGACAGGATCGCTTCCGATAGGGCAGCAGGAAATCATCACTACGTCGCCGGGGTATTTTTTACCGCTGTAATGGCGAATTGTTGGCGCATGGTGCAGAGGAGGGAGCCTGGTAACTCATAAGGTAGAAGTGAGCTTCCAAGCCATCTTTTTTTCAGGTATTTGCGCGGACTGAGCAGTCGCTGTCGAAACAGTCATTTTTGTTGCTAAGAGGCAGGAAGGCTGCGCTGAGATTCATACTAGTAAATTAGATAGTTGTTGTCTTCTGAAACAGAATTGAAGCGAAATTGGGGGTAGGTTTTTCTAGGTGAAGGGTAACTCTTGAGAATTACAAAGGTGTGACGCAAATGTTGTATTTTTCTTGCGGTATGAAGATGGGTGGTTGGGGCGGATATAGGTGCTTTTCTCTATTTTCTTTAATTGCTCTCATCTATGGGTGTGTCGGTGGTGGAGGTGGGGCGGATGAGATTGGGCAGCACTGCTTTGAGAGAGAGCAGAAGATTTCCGGAGTTAATGATAATGAAGAGGGGAGTGTGAGGTTGAATCGGCTGAACTGCGATCCAATTGAGGGGCGTGTTCTTGAATCAGAGAAGCTGATACGAAAGCCGCCCAATGAACTGGGTATTCACTGAATAAATAATTTTTAGCATGGAGAGGTCTTTTGAAATGAAAAAATTACTTTTTATGTCGACTGTGCTTTTGGTGGCTAGCAATTTCGCATGTGCTGATGAGGGCTCAAATGATGGAAGTGAGATATGTCGGGCGCAGGGTGGGGTTGAAATAACAAGTCTAGGGGAAGTCTCAAAGGGTGTGAATGTTGAAGATGTTGTAGTTTGTTCGATTCTTCCAACTAATATGAAGTCGAGTCAAAGGGCGCCTACACTCCCTCCTCTGCAAAGGATGATCATTTCGGCAATGCCTTCACCAGGAACGGTCACTGTTTCTGCCAGCGGAGATAGGAAGTTTACAACATCTTGCCGGGCAAATCTTTATGCTCCACGTTATGCCAATTTATATC
>NZ_KV819869.1:0-308 GCF_001815235.1 Pseudomonas sp. HMSC065H01
AGGTTGACCTCGAACTGCGCCGGTGCGGATTCGGCGACGATGGCGTCGGCCGGGATGCCCTGGGCGCGGGCGCCGTCGATGATGTCCTGGAGGCACTCGACGTATTCGTCGAGGTCGTCGATGGAGTACACCTGCACCGACTGCGGACGCTTGCCGGAGATCGGCGAGCGCGGCGGCTGCGGCCGGCCGTTCACGTTCTCCTGGTCGATCAGGTAGAACTCCAGCTCGAAGGCGGCGACGATGGTCAGTTCCATCTCGGTGAACCTGGCCACCACCTGGCGCAGGACTTCGCGGGGGTCGGCGAAGAA
>NZ_KV819870.1:0-257 GCF_001815235.1 Pseudomonas sp. HMSC065H01
GCTGAAGCCTGGTCGGCCGCCGCGGCTTATGGTGCCCTGGCTCACGACATAGGCAAGATCGTCGTCGACCTGCAGGTTGAGCTGCAGGACGGCAGCACCTGGCACCCTTGGAACGGACCGATCAACCAGCCTTACCGCTTCAAGTACGTGAAGTCCCGCGAATACCAGCTCCACGGCGCTGCCTCAGCACTCCTCATCCACCAACTGCTTCCGCGCACTGCACTCGACTGGCTCAGTCGCTTTCCAGAGCTGTGGGC
>NZ_KV819871.1:0-1358 GCF_001815235.1 Pseudomonas sp. HMSC065H01
GCGACCTGCTGGCCGTCGAGGCTGACGCTTTGCAGGCGGCCCTGGGCGTCGTAGGCCAGTTTGCGCGCGGCGCGGTCCTGGGTGAGGTTGCCGGCGGCGTCGCTGGTCACCGCTTGCGCGCCGATGGCGGTCAATCGGTTGCTGTCGGGCGCGTACTGGTAGTCCTGGCTGCTGGCGGTGCCGCCTGAGGCGGGGTTGTCGCTGCGTTGGGTGCGGTTGCCGACCGCGTCGTAGGCATAGCTGCGCCCGCCCTGGACGCCGCGTTCCTCGGTCAGGCGGTCCAGCGGGTCGTACTGGTAGTCCAGGGTGCCCCAGAGGCTATGGCGGTGCTGCTGGATATTGCCATTGGCATCGTGCTGGTAGTCGCTCTGCCAGGGGCCGACCTTCTGCCGCAGCAGTTGGTAGTCCTGGTCGTACTCGCGGCTGAGGGCGATGCCGTTGCCCCAGGTCAGGCGCTGCAGCGGGCCGAAGGGCAGGTAGGCGATCTGCCCGACCAGGGGGCTCGGCGCCTTGTCGCCTACTGCCAGGGTCACGCTGGCGACCTGGCCGCCGGCGTTGCGCGGGTAGCCGATGGCGAGGCCGGAGGGGTAGCCGATCTCCAGCAGTTGGTTGGCCGCGTCGTAGCGGTAGGTCACGCGGTCGAGCAGGGTCTGCTGGTCGAGGCGGATGCTGCGTACCTGCTCGACCAGGTTGCCGCGCTCGTCGTAGCGGTACACCAGGCTGTCGCGGGCACCTTCGATGGCGCCCAGGCGGCCGATGCCCTTGTTGCCGTCGGCGGTGAGGTCGTAGCGGTACTGTACGTCGAGGCTCGGGTCGCTCGGCGAGTGGCGCTCGATCAGGCGATTGAGGGCGTCGTAGCGATACTCGGTGACCGTACCGCGAGCGTCGGTGCGGCGGATGACGTTGCCGGCGGCGTCGTGCTCGAAGGTGGTGGTGCCGCTGTCCGGGCTGACCAGTCGGGTCAGGTTGCCGAGGCCGTCGTATTCGTAGCGGGTGGTGACGCCGCGCGGGTCCTTGACCTCGGTGAGGTTGTCCTGGGCGTCGTAGGCGAGTTGGGTCTTGCCGCCGAGAGGATCGCTCTGGCCGACCAGCCGGTCGAGGGCGTCGAAGGCCTGGCTGTGGGCGAACTGGCGCGGGTTGGTTTCGCCGACCGGATTGTCGTTGAGGTCGTAGGCGAAGCTGCGTGTCTGGCCGCCGGCGCCGACCGCACGGAGCAGCCGGCCAAGCTCGTCGTAGGCCCATTGCTGCTGGCGCACCAGGCTGCCGCTGGCGTCCTTGATGCGCTGGGCGGTGCGATTGCCCTTGGTGTCGACGTCGTATTCGAGGCGTTCGCCGAGGTTGTTGCCGATCGCCACCAG
>NZ_KV819872.1:0-27755 GCF_001815235.1 Pseudomonas sp. HMSC065H01
TGCAGGCCGATGCTGCGGTCGCGTTCGCGGGTGTCACCGTTGAAGGCCATCGCCTGGTCGCTCTGGCTGCGTGCCAGGTTGGCGCTCAGCGCCAGGCTCGGCCGGCCGGCGGCGCGGCTTTCCTCCACCGAGGCGGCGGCCTTCAGCCGCGCCTGGGCGGCGAGCAGTGCCGGATGCTCGCGGCGGGCTTCGGCGAGCATCTCGTCGATGGCCTTGACGAAGCCGGTGTCGGGTTGCGCCTCCAGCTCGCCGGAGAGGCGCAGCGGGGTATCCGGCGCCAGGCCCATGCGCAGGGCGCACTTCCGCCAAATTTTCCGAGTCCTGCACCTATAGCTCCACCAGCTCCTGTTGCTGCGGCATCAAGACTGTTTCCTCCTGACACAATATCCATCTCAATGATGCTTAGTTCGCGCACCTGATAACTCCTTTGAGATTTTTTCAAAAGATATTAGTAAAGCGATAATGCAAGAGCTAAGTAGTATTAGGCCGGTTGTAGATGATGACAGTTTTGCTCCTGGTGATATATCGCTATTGCCAATCAGATAGAGGCCGAATAAGCCTGTGGAGATCATGATTAGAAGCCCGCTAAGTGTTTGAATGCGTTTTCGTGGCTCTAGTTGGTTAGATTTTTCTTTGTTTAGCTCTTTAAGCGCTTTTGTTGTTGAAATAAGATGAATGATTCCTGTGTAAAATATTATGGCGCAGATTGATAATGTTGCGTCAATGGTTGCTAGCCATTTTTTCTCCATTCCTAGTTGGTCATTGAAGATTGAGAAGAGTATGGCGATTCCCGCTCCGTAGCCGGAAATTATGAGTGTAGGACTTCTCCTGATTTTATCTATCTTGAGTTTGCTAAAATTGTGTTCTGACAATTTTATATTCCCTGCTGGTTGGGGTGGTGTGGCGTTAGTTTTTTAGCACGATATCGTTCTTGATGTGTGTAAGAGAATTCTGTGAAAACTAATGGATTTTTCTTGCGTGAGAGGCTTTGGGTGTCATGGAGTAGACAGAAGCATGTTTGACGGTCTAGGTGGGGCGCTTTTGAAATGCCCTTGGGAGGGGTTTTTGAAGGATGTGGAGATGTGTCGTTTCTGGCGGTTTTGGAAATTTATTATGTGCCTTGGCAGTTTTTATTCTTAAGCGTGCTGTGTTTTAGAGGATGTCTCCAATGGCAGGTTTGCATGTATATGTAGGCGCTATGGCGGCGCGAATATACATTGCCGCCAAAGCACACTGCTTATTCGTTCAGATCCACAGATCGTTGACCGCCGTCCGCTCGCCGCCCTGGTCGCCGGTATTGCGCACGCCGCAGGGCTCCACCAGGAGCATGCGCACCTCGCCCTCGGCGAACGGCTTGTGCTCCACGCCGCGCGGCACCACATACATCTCGCCGGGGCCCAGGTGCACCGCGCCGTCGCGGAAATCGATGCGCAGGCGACCGGCGAGGACGATGAAGGTCTCGTCGGTGTCGGCGTGGCTGTGCCAGACGAAGTCGCCTTCGATCTTCACCAGCTTGAACTGGTAGTCGTTCATCTGGGCGATCACCCTGGGTTGCCAGCGGTCGTCGAACAGGGCGAGCTTGGCGGCGAAGTTGATCGCTTGGGTTGTGCTGGTGGACATCGGTGCGCTCCGGTGGTTGGTCTCTGGCGCCAGGGTAGGCGGCTACGGAGCGGGCGGTCTTGGATGATCGTGCAACCTGGCTAGGCGCGGCCGAGCATACGCAGCCAGCGTGCCGGCGGCAGGCCGTAGCTCTGGCCGAAATGGCGGGTCATGTGGCTCTGGTCGGCGAAACCGGCGGCAAGCGCGGCTTCGGCCAGCGTCTGGCCGCCGAGCATCAGCCGGCGGGCGATGTCCAGCCGGCGCTGGATCAGGTAGCGGTAGGGGCTGGTGCCGAACAGCGCGCGGAAATCGCGCGACAGGCTCCAGCGTTCGCGCTGGGCGACCTGCGCCAGTTCGTCGAGGCCCAGCGGGCGCTCCAGGTGCGCGTGGATGTACTGCCGGGCGCGCTCGGCGGCGACGAAGTCGAAGTGGCGCCTGCCGCGCGCCCGGTTGCCGGCCACGGCGTCGAGGGCGTGGGCCAGTTCGAACAGGGCGTCCTGTTCTTCCAGCGGCTCCAGCGGGGTATCCATGGCCTGTAGCAGGGCCCGGCTGGCGGCGATCAGGCGCGGGTCGTCGGACAAGCCCCCGCGCACGAACGGCAGCGGCCGGCCGCCGAGGGCCTGCTGGATCAGCGCCGGCTCGACGTAGAGCATCCGGTAGCGGAACCCTTCCTGGCTGCCGGCCTCGCCGTCGTGCAGCTCGTCGGGATGCAGCACCAGGCAGCCGCCCGGCAGGCTGTGGCGCTGGCTGCGGCGATAGCGGAAGCTCTGCACCCCGGCCAGGGTCTGGCCGATGGCATAGGTGTCGTGGCGATGCGGATCGTAGCCGTGGCCGGCGAAGTAAGCCTCGATGCGTTCCACCGCACCGTGTTGCGGGGCGCGTCGAACCCAGTCGCGGGGCGTATTGGCGTGGCTCATGGGGAAAGGCTCGTGGCGCGGAAGGTTCAGGCTAGCGCTTCGTTGGCGCGACTGGAATAGCCGGACGGCGTCTCGCCGAATACTGTGCGGAAGGCACTGGCGAAGCTGCTCGGGCTTTCGTAGCCGAGCGACCAGGCGACCTCGCCGACCGCCTGGCCCGCTGCCAGCCGTTCGACGGCCGCGTGCAGTCGCGCCAGTTGCCGCCATTGCGCGAAGCTCATACCGGTCTCGGCGCCGAACAGCCGGCTCAGGCTACGGCTGCTGAGGCCCGCCCAGCGTGCCCATTCGGCCGCCGGCCGCGGATCGCCGGGGTTGGCCAGCAATGCCTCGGCGATCCTGCGCAGGCGCGAATCCCCCGGATAGGGCAGGCGGGTCCGCTGGGGCACGGCGTGGCGCAGTTCGTCCAGCAGCACGCGCAGCAGGTTCTCGCGTTCGGTGCTCCAGGCGGAGCCGGTCGGCCAGCGGGTGGCGCGTTCGACGATCAGCGCCACGAAAGCCGAGCAGGCGAGCACGCCGGGGTGCCGGGGCAGGTCGCGGCAGTGTTCGGCGGCGAGGTAGGCGCTCCAGCCCGCCAGGCTGCCGTGGGAGTGCGCCGAGTGTGGGTGACCCGGTGGGATCCAGGCGATCTGGCGCGGAGGCAGGGCCTGGCGGCCATGCTCGTCCTCGACCACCAGAAGGCCGCGCTCCAGGCAGTAGAGCTGGCCGCAGGCATGGCGGTGGGAGGCCGTGCGGCTGGCTGCGCGGTCGATGCGCAGGGCGAAGAGCGGGACGGGCAGGGGTTCCGGAAGCATTTGGCGGAAAAGCGACGATGATTGGCTCGGGATGGATAATAGGCCATTCGACTGCGGATGTAGCCTGGCGGCTCATCATTCTTGCCTGGAGCACGCCATGAAAGCCGAAGACATCCTTCCCGACCGACAGGACCGCATCCGCCTGGGCGGCGTGGAGATACGCAAGGGCAGCGTCGGCGCGTTCATCGCCAACGCCCGGCTGCTGCTTGAGGAGGAACTGCCCGCGGCGCAACGGCGGCAGGCTGAAGAAGACCTGCGCGCCCTGCTGCCGGCGATCCGGGCACTGGGGCTGCTGGAACTCTTCGAACTGCGCGACGCGCGACTGCGGACGCTGGTGGCGGATTGGGAAAACGCCGCTGGCCGCTCCTGAGAGCGGCACACGGGCACTGGAGGTATCAGTCGTCGATGCAGCTTTCGATCAGGCGTTGCAGGGCTTCGCGCTCACTGACCGGCGTGCGCATCGGCATGTGCGCGAGGCTGCCGTCGCGGCGCTCGATGATGTACTCGGTCTCGAAGTGCAGGGTGCAATCCTCGAGGCTCACATAGGTGACGCCATAGGTCGGGGCCTTGCGGGAGCGGGCTGAGAGCATGGATGCCTCCTTGGGCTCATTTCTTCTCGCTGGTCGGCGCGGGCGCGCTGGCCTGAACCGGGCGAGTAGGGGTCACTGCATTGCTGTAGAACGCGGAAGCGGCGAAGTAGCTGGCGAGGGCGCTGAAGCTGGACATGATCGGTTCTCCTGGGGAAGGGTGGGCGTCTGCCCTTGGAGAGCATGTTTGCCCAGCGGGAGAACCGGCAGAAGTAAAAAGCCTGCATGGTGTATATCGAGCGCGGTGATGGATCAAGCGACCCCCTCCAGCCTTGCGACTGTTCGCCGGTGTTACCATATGACGTGTTTTTTTCTCAGGAATTCCCATGGCCAAGCGTGGACGCCCCTGCGGCTTCGATCGTGAACAGGCATTGCGCCGGGCGCTCGACGTGTTCTGGGAGGCCGGCTACGAAGGCGCGACCATGGCCGCGCTGAAGGAGGCCATGGGTGGCATCTGCGCGCCGAGCATGTATGCCGCCTATGGTTCCAAGGAGGCGCTGTTCCGTTCGGCGGTGGAACTCTACCTGAGCCAGGAGTGCCAGCTTTCCAAGGGCGCCTTCGCCCTGCCGACGGCGCGCGAGTCGATCGCCGCGCTGCTGGAAAGCGCCGCCGTCAGCTACACCACCGAAGGCAAGCCGCGCGGTTGCCTGGTCGACCTCAGCACGACCAATTTCTCGCCGGCCAACAAAGGCGTCGAAGACTACCTGCGCGATCACCGGCGGCGCGCCGCGCGCCTGCTGCGCGAGCGTTTCGCACGAGGCGTGGCCGACGGCGACGTGCCGGCCGGAGCCGATCTCGACGCGCTCACCAGTTTCTACAGCAGCGTGCTCCAGGGCCTGTCGATCCAGGCCCGCGACGGCGCCAGCCGCCAGCAGTTGCTGGCCATCGGCCGCTGCGCGATGGCGGCCTGGGATTCCCTGCTGGCGGTCGAGGCCGCCTGACGCCACAGCGCGCCTTGACTGGAAAAAGCCCATGGATTCTCCGTGGGCAAAAACTATAACGCGTGATATAGAATTGATCCAAACCCCGGGCGAGGTCCTTCCGCGCGTGTCTCGCGCTCCGGCCATCGCCCGCTGCCGATTGGAGCTTTCATGACAACGCTTGCTGATATTCCCCTGTCCATGCTCGACCTGGTGCCGGTGCGCACCGGCGGCAGCGTGGCCGAAGCCCTGCACAACTCCCTGGACCTGGCGCGCCATGTGGAGCGCCTGGGCTTCAACCGTTTCTGGCTGGCCGAGCACCACAACATGGATGGCATCGCCAGCTCCGCCACCGCGCTGCTGATCGGCCATATCGCCGGCGGCACCTCGCGGATCCGCGTCGGCTCGGGTGGGGTGATGCTGCCGAACCATGCGCCGCTGGTGGTGGCGGAAAACTTCGGCACCCTGGAGACGCTCTACCCGGGCCGCATCGACCTCGGCCTTGGCCGCGCCCCCGGCGCCGACCAGGCGACCATGCGCGCCTTGCGTCGCGACCGCCTGGGCAACGGCGACGACTTCCCCGAGCAGGTCGCCGAGCTGGAAATGCTGCTCGGCCCGCGCCGTTCCCAGCAGAGCCTGCTGGCGGTGCCGGGCGAGGGTACCCAGGTGCCGATCTGGCTACTCGGTTCGAGCCTGTTCAGCGCTCACCTGGCGGCGCAGAAAGGCTTGCCCTATGCCTTCGCTTCGCATTTCGCACCGCGTTACCTGCACGAGGCGCTGCGCATCTACCGCAGCAACTTCCAGCCCTCGGCGGTACTCGACAAACCTTACGCGATGATCGGCGTGCCGCTGATCGCCGCACCTACCGACGAAGAGGCCGAGTTCCTCGCCACTACCGCCTTCCAGCGCGTGCTGGCGCTGATCCGCGGCGAGAGCCTGAAACAGAAGCCGCCGGTGGAAAGCATGGCGCCGTTGTGGCTGCCCCACGAGCAGGATGCCGTCGGCAGCTTCTTCGGCCTGGCGGTGATCGGCGGTCCGGAGAAGGTTCGTGCGCGCCTGGAGATCCTCCTGGAGCAGACCGGCGCCGACGAGCTTATCTTCACCAGCGACTTCTACGAGCACGCCCATCGGCTGCGCTCTTGCGAAATCGTCGCGGGGCTGAAAGGGGCGTGATCCGGGGCCTGTAGGGAAAATGATGTAGACCTGCGTGCGGTAGGGTCTTTCGGCGATAGGTTTTTTGGTTCTAAACTTAGAACTAAAAACAATAAGCCAGAGAGGAACCCTGCCATGCCGGTTGCACACCGACTGCTGTTTTCATTGACCGCCTTGCTGGCGGCGACGGCCCAGGCCGCCGTCGACGGCCAGAAACTCTACACACAGGGCGGCGCCAACCCGGCCGCCGCGGCCTGCGTCACCTGCCACGGCGCCGATGGCATGGGCCTGGCCGCCGCCGGCTTTCCGCGCCTGGCGGGCCTTCCCGCCGCCTACCTGAGCAAGCAGCTGCACGACCTCAAGCAGGGCGGCAGTCGCGAGCACCCGGTGATGAAGGGCATAGCCGATGCTCTCGGCGACGACGAGATCCAGGCGCTCGCCAATACCCTCGCGGCAATGCCGGCGCCCAAGCCGGTGGAGCTGTCGCGCGTGGCCACCCCGCGCAGCCCCGGCGAGACCCTGGCGGTACGTGGCGCCTGGGAGCGCAACATTCCCGAGTGCGTGACCTGTCACGGTCCGGCCGGCATCGGCGTGGGGGAGGCCTTCCCGCCGTTGCAGGGGCAGGGCGAGATGTACCTGAGCAACCAGTTGCGCGCCTGGCAGCTTGGCACTCGCCGCAACGACCCGAACGATCTGATGGGACATATCGCCAAATCCCTCAGCGAAGAGGAGATCCGCAGCGTCAGCCAGTTCTTCGCCACCCTCGGTCAGGCAGGAGGCCAGCCATGAACATGCCGTCGATCCTTTCCCTGGCCGTCGCCGGCCTGCTGGTCGCTCCCGTCCACGCGGCAACGGCGCCCTCGGAGCCGTTCCAGCCGCCGGCGGAAAGCAGCCTCCCGGACAACGCCTTCGGCGAAATGGTCCGCCAGGGCCAGGCGTTGTTCGTGGAAACCCGGAAGAACGCGCCGCATCTGGTCGGCAACCAGCTCAACTGCGTCAACTGCCATCTCGACCAGGGCCGCCGGGCCAACTCCGCGCCGCAGTGGGCGGCCTATCCGGTCTATCCGGCGTTCCGCGCCAAGAACAACAAGGTCAATACGTTCGCCGAGCGCCTGCAGGGCTGTTTCCAGTTCAGCATGAACGGCAAGGTGCCGGCGGCCGACAGCCCGGAGATCAAGGCCCTGACCGTCTACGCCTATTGGCTGGCGAGCCAGGCGCCGACCGGGGTCAGCCTGCCCGGACGCGGCTATCCGGACGTGGCCCCGCCGGAAGGCGGCTACAGCATCGAGCGCGGCGCCAAGGTCTATGCCGCGCAGTGCGCGATCTGCCACGGCGCCGACGGCCAGGGCCAGATGGCTCTGGGGCAGACGGTGTTCCCACCGCTGTGGGGCGCGCAGTCCTTCAACTGGGGCGCGGGCATGCACCGCATCAACACCGCGGCCTCCTTCATCAAGTACAACATGCCGCTGGGCAAGCCCGGTACCCTCAGCGACCGCGACGCCTGGGACGTCGCCGCCTTCATGAACAGCCACGAGCGCCCGCAGGACCCGCGCCTGGTGGACGGTTCGGTGGAGAAGACGCGGCAGAAGTTCCATGCCAACGACGGCGTCAACCTGTACGGACAGAAGGTCAACGGCGTGCTGCTGGGACAGGGAATCTGACCCTCGTGGCCTGGCGTCCGCAGGACGGAGACCCGGTCCGGCGGAAGCAGGTCGGCGCGGGGGTAGGGCGGATAACGCCAACGGCGTTATCCGCCGATGCCTGGGCCTCGGTCCGGCGGATAGCCGCGGGCGGCTATTCGCCCTACGGGAGTCGGTTGGCGGGTGGGCCCGCGCATCACTTGCGCAGCGGCATTTCCAGCGTCACCCGCAGGCCGTCCGCGCGGCTGTCGAAGTCCAGCCGGCATTGGCAGCGTTGCACGATGGCCTGGACGATGGCCAGGCCGAGCCCGCTGCCGCCGCTCTTGCCGTGGCGCCAGAAACGCCGGGTGAGGTGCGGCAGGTCGGTTTCGGCGATGCCCGGACCGTGGTCGCGGACGTGGAAGCGCGCGCAGCCTTGCGCGGTTTCCACCGCCAGCTCCACCCGGGTGCCGGCGGCGGTGTGGCGCAGGGCGTTGTCCAGCAGGTTGCGCAGCGCGGCGATGGCCAGCACCGAGGGGACTTCCAGCGGCGCCTCGGACAAGCCGTCGGCCAGCTTCAGCTCGAACATCCGCACGTCGCCGTGGCCGGCGTCGTGCATGGCTACCCGGGCGGCGTCCTCGGCGCTGCATTGCACGCCGTCGTCGAACGACAGGCTGCCTTCCACCCGCGCCAGCAGCAACAGCTGGTCCAGCGTCCGGTGCAGACGGTCGGCGCCTTCCTCGGCGTGGGCCAGGGCCTGCTCGGCGGCGGCGCCCTCGGTCATGCGCGCGACCTGCAGGTGGGTCTTGATCGCGGTCAGCGGGCTGCGCAGCTCGTGGGCGGCATCGCCGGTCAGGCGTCGCTCGCGTTCGATGGCCTGGGCGATGCGCTGGAACAACTGGTTCTGGGTTTCCACCAGTGGCTTCAGTTCGCTCGGCAGGGCCGCCAGCTCCAGTGGCTCCAGCGAGTCGGCGCCACGTCGGGTGAGGGCGTCGCGAATCCGCTTGAGCGGCGCCAGGCCCTGGCCGGCGCCGAGCCAGAGCAGGGCCAGGCTGCCGAGCAGGGCGACCGTCACCGGCACCGCGGCGGCCACCACCACCGAGCGTTGCAGCACGTCGCGCTCTTCCAGGCGGTCGGCGGTGCTGACCCGCAGATCGCCGGCCTGCACGGTGAAGCTGCGCCACAGCACGCCGTTGATTTCCTGGTCGCGGAAGCCGCTGGCGGTGCTGTCCAGCGCCCGCTCCGGGGTGGCATGGCTCTGCGCCAGGACTTCGCCGCGCAGTGAGCTGACCTGGCAGGCCATGCCGTTGGGAATTCCCAGTTGCTCCGCGCTCAGGCGCGTGGTCTGGCCGTCCGCCGGCTGCGGCTGCGGCAACTGCTGGAGCAGGCCGGCAACCATCCGCGCCGAGGCCGCCAGGCGTTGGTCGAAGGAGCGCATCATCTGCCCGCGCAGGTCGCAGAGCATCCAGGCCGCGGCCAGCGACCAGAGCAGGATGAAGGCCGAGCCGAGGATCAGGGTAAGGCGCAGGCGCAGGCTCATGCGTCGTCTCCGTCGCCGCGCGCCGGCCCGAGGCGGTAGCCGAGGCCGCGCACGGTCTGCACGATGGCGTTGCCGAGCTTGCGCCGCAGGTGATGGATGTGGACGTTGAGGGCGTTGCTCTCGACCTCGTCGCCGAAGCCATAGACGCTGTCTTTGAGCTGCTCGCCGCTGAGGATCCGCCCGCGGTTGTTGAGCAATGCCTGCAACAGCGCCTGTTCGCGTCGCGACAGCTCCACGGGGCTGCCGTCGAGCCAGGTTTCGCGGGTGCTCGGATCGTAGCTGAGGCGGCCGTGTTCGATGACGTTGACGCAGCGCCCGGCGGAGCGCCGCTGCAAGGTATGCAGGCGGGCGCCGAGTTCGCGCAGGTCGAAGGGCTTGAGCAGGTAGTCGTCGGCGCCGGCCTGCAGCCCGGCGACCCGGTCGGTCACCGCGTCGCGCGCGGTCAGCACCAGCACCGGCAGGTCGACGCCCTGCTGGCGCAGGCGTTGCAGCAGGCGCAGGCCGTCCTCGTCGGGCAGGCCGAGATCGAGGACCAGCACGTCGAAGCGCGCCACCTGGAGCAGCGCCTGGGTATCGGCGGCGCTGGCCACCCGGTCCACGGTCAGGCCCTGGGCGTTGAGGCCGGCGACGATGCCGCTGGCGATCAGGTCGTCGTCTTCGGTGAGCAGTACATGCATGGCGGTATCGCTGGTTAAAGGGATAGGAGTCTGAAGCGGGCGAATTAAGCCAGGATTATGCCCCGCCCGGCGCGTCGCCGGGGTTTTCCCGTGGCCGCGTTAACGGCCTGTTAATCGTCGCTGGCCATGCTGCCGCCGAGTTCATCGTAGAAGGCGTTATCCATGCGTGTGTTGATCCTGCTCCTGATGCTCCTGCTGCCGGGCCTGTCCCAGGCGCAACCGGGCGACGACCTGTTCGCGCCGCGCGGCGCGACGCAGACGGATTTCCTGCCGGTGGAGAAAGCCTTCCGCTTCACCTGGGAGCGCCTCGACGACGGCCAGGTGCAACTGCGCTGGCAGATCGCGCCGGGCTACTACCTGTACCAGAAGCGCCTGCGCTTCGACGGACTCGACCCGGCCTTGCAGCCGCAGCTGCCGCCGGGCGAAAGCCACAGCGACGAGTTCTTCGGGGAGTCGCAGGTCTATCGCCAGAGCCTGGAACTGACCCTGCCGGCGGCCGCCGCCGGACAACTGCGCCTGGGCTGGCAGGGCTGCGCCGACGCCGGCCTGTGCTATCCGCCGCAAAGCCAGGCGCTCGACCTGGGCGGTACCGGCCCTGCCGCCGCCGTCGCCGGGACGAGCGGCGAAGTCGCCGAGGACCAGGGCCTGGCTGGCAGCCTGCAGGCCGGCAACCTGGCCTGGAGCCTGTTGCTGTTCTTCGGCCTCGGCCTGCTGCTGGCGTTCGCTCCCTGTTCGCTGCCGATGCTGCCGATCCTCGCTGGGCTGGTGGTCGGCAGCGGCGCCGGCCCTCGTCGCGGCCTGCTGCTGGCCGGTAGCTACGTGCTGAGCATGGCGCTGGTCTACGCCGGACTCGGGGTGGTCGCGGCGCTGCTTGGCGGCAACCTGCAGGCCTGGCTGCAACAGCCGTGGCTGCTGGGCAGCTTCGCCGCGCTGTTCGTGTTCCTCGCGCTGCCGATGTTCGGCTTCTTCGAACTGCAACTGCCGGCGGCCCTGCGCGACCGCCTCGACGGTCTCAGTCGTGGCCGCAAGGGCGGCAGCCTCGCCGGCGCGGCCGCGCTCGGCGCGTTGTCCGGGCTGCTGGTGGGGCCGTGCATGACCGCGCCACTGGCCGGCGCCTTGCTCTATATCGCGCAGACCGGCAATGCCCTGCATGGCGGCCTGGTGCTGTTCAGCCTGGGCCTCGGCATCGGCATGCCGCTGTTGCTGCTGGTGACGGTCGGCAGCCGCTTCCTGCCCAAGCCCGGTCCCTGGATGAACCTGGTCAAGGGCGTGTTCGGCTTCCTTTTCCTCGGCACCGCCTGGATACTCCTGCGTCCGCTGCTCGGCGAGGCGCTGTGGATCGGCCTTGGCGGCGCGTTGCTGCTGGTCCTGGCCTACGCCGCGCTGCACACGGCGCGAGGCCTGGCACGGCACGCGGTGCTGTTCGGCGCGGCGGGCTGCATCTTCGGTCTCTGGGGCGCGGCGATGCTGCTGGGCGCCGCGGCCGGGGCAGACGACCCCTGGCGTCCGCTACAGGTGTATGCGGCGGCGAACCGGGGCGCTACGCCGACGGCCAGCTCGCATGAGGCGTTCCTCACGGTCAGCCAGCCGGCCGAGCTGGACCGTCAGTTGGCTGCGGCCAAGGCCGAGGGACAATGGGTGCTGCTCGACTACTACGCTGACTGGTGCGTGTCCTGCCGGATCATGGAGAAACAGGTGTTCGCCAAACCCGATGTGCTCGCCGCCCTGCAGGGCGTGCGCCTGCTGCGGCTCGACGTGACCGCGGACAACGCCGCCAGCCGCGAGCTGCTGCACCGCTACCAGGTACCCGGCCCGCCGAGCCTGATCTGGATCGGCCCGGAAGGCGAGGAGCGCCGCGCGCGCCGGTTGACCGGCGAAGTCGACGCCGGCGGCTTCCTCGCCCATTGGCAGGCGACCCGGGAGCGCGGCTGATGCTGAGTTTTTCCCTGGGGCCGCTGGTGGTCTCGCTGCAACACCTGCTGCTGTTCCTCGCCCTCGGCGCCGCGCTGCTCGGCGGTTGGCTGGCGGCGCGCGGTGGCGGGCGCAACGCCGAGCCGGTGCTGTTCAACCTGTTGTTGCTCGGCCTGCTGGTGGCGCGCCTGGCCTTCGTGGTGCGCTACTGGCCGCAGTACCGTGGCGACTTCGCACAGATGCTGGATATCCGCGATGGCGGTTTCCTCGCCTGGCCAGGCCTGCTCGCCGCCGTGCTCGGCGCGCTGTTCTGGGCCTGGCGGCGACCGGCGCTACGTCGCTCGCTGGGTGTCGGCGCCAGCCTCGGACTGGCGTTCTGGCTGCTTGGCAGCCTGGGCCTGGGCATCTACGAGCGCGGTACGCGTCTGCCCGAACTGAGCCTGCGCAACGCCGCCGGCGAGTCGGTGCAACTGGCCGATTTCCGGGGCCGCCCGCTGGTGATCAACCTCTGGGCCAGTTGGTGCCCGCCGTGTCGGCGTGAGATGCCGGTGCTGCAACAGGCGCAGGCGGAGAATCCCGACGTGGTGTTCCTCTTCGCCAACCAGGGCGAGAGCGCCGAGACCGTGCGCCATTTCCTCCAGGGCGAGAACCTGCGCCTGGACAACCTGCTGTTCGACAACGGCGGGCAGCTTGGCCAGCAGGTCGGCTCGGTCGCCTTGCCCACCACCGTTTTCTACACCGCCGAGGGCCGCCTGCTGGGCAGCCATCTCGGCGAACTGTCCCGCGGCAGCCTGGCGCGCTACCTCGAAGCCTTCGAGCCGGCCGCTGCCGCCCCCGCAACCAGGAGTTCCGAATGAGACTGCCGCGCAACCTGATCACCCTTGGCCTGGGCCTGACCCTCCTCAACGCCGGCCTGGCCACGGCGGCGGAGGAGCTGCCGGCACCGATCCGCATGGTCCAGGAGAAGGGCGCCCGCATCCTCGGCAGCTTCGACGCCCCGGATGGCCTGCGCGGCTACGCCGCCGAATACCAGAACCAGGGCATGGCGCTGTACCTGACGCCCGACGGCAAGCACGTACTCACCGGCCACCTGTTCGACGCCCAGGGCAAGGACCTCAGCCGCGAACCGCTGGAGCGCCTGGTGTATGCGCCGCTGGCCAAGGAAATGTGGCAGAAGATGGAGCAGAGCGCCTGGATCGCCGATGGCCGTGCCGACGCGCCGCGCGTGGTCTACCTGTTCAGCGACCCGAACTGCCCGTACTGCACCATGTTCTGGGAGCAGGCGCGACCCTGGGTGGATGCCGGCAAGGTGCAGTTGCGGCATATCATGGTCGGCATCATCCGCGAGGACAGCGAAGCCAAGTCCGCCGCGCTGCTGGCCAGCAAGGACCCGCAGAAGGCCCTGCACGACCATGAGCAGGCGGGCAAGGCCAGCACCCTGAAGCCGCTGGCGAAGATCCCGGCGGCGGTGCGCAAGCAGCTCGCCGGCAACATGGAACTGATGGAGTCGATGGGCGCCGCGGCGACCCCGGCGATCTTCTATCTCAATGCCGAGGGGCGCATGCAGCAGCAACAGGGCGCGCCGCAGCCGGACCAGTTGGCGGAGATCCTCGGTCCGCGCTGATCCTCCGGGCCGGCGCCGAGCCGCCGGCCATCTATACTCCCTGCGTTACGCCAACCCAGCGGAGCAAGGGCCATGGACGACGCATTCAGCGAGGAAGGCAGCGCGCAGCCGCGCCATGACGCTCAGCGTCCGGCGCTCGCCCCGCGGAGCGACGGTTTCGACATCCACACCTACCATCCCGACTTCGTCGCCGATCCCTATCCGCTGTTGCGGCTGATCCGCTCCCGTGCGCCGGTCTGCCGCGACCAGGCCTCGATCTGGTGGATCAGTCGCTATGCCGATGTTTCGGCGTGCCTGCGCGACCGCCGTTTCTCCGCCGACCCCGCTCGCTTTGGCGCCGCCGGCGTCCGCCAGGGCGGCGCCAGCTGGTTCGGCCACCAGCAATTGCAACCGCTGGCGCGCTTCTACGACAACTTCATGCTGTTCAACGACGCGCCGCGGCACACCCGCCTGCGCAGGCTGTTCGCTCCGGCCTTCGGCCCCGACGCCGTGCGCCGCTGGGAAGCGCGCATCGAGGTGCTGGTGGAAGAACTCCTCGACAGCTTGCTGGAGCGCCGCGAGCCCGATCTGCTCAGGGATTTCGCCGAACCGCTGACGATCCGGGTGGCCGCCGAGCTGTTCGGCTTTCCCCGCGAAGATACCGGGCAACTGCTGCCCTGGGGCCGCGATCTGGCCGCCGGGCTCGATCTCGCCGCCAGCCACGGCGATGCCGGGCAGATCAACCGCAGCGCGGCCGCCTTCAGCGACTACCTGCAACGCCAGGCGCGCGGCTGGAGCGATGGCTCTTCGCGCCCGCCGTCCGGCGCGGCGCCGAGCATCCTCGACGGCGCCGCGATGCTGGAGGCCGGACTGGGCCTCGAGGACCTGGTAGCGGCCTATGCCATGGTGTTCATGGCCGCCTTCGAAACCACCATCAGCATGGTCGGCAACGCTACGCTGGCGCTGCTCACCCATCCCGACCAGCTCGACCTGCTGCGGCGGTGCCCGGAGCTGGCGGCGAACGCGGTGGAGGAACTGCTGCGCTTCGATGGCGCGGTGCGCGGCGGCGTGCGTTGCACCCTGGAGGAGGTGGAGATCGGCGGCCAGCGGATTCCGCCTGGAGAGAAGGTCTGGCTGAGCTTCCTCGCGGCGAACCGCGACCCGGAGATGTTCGCCGCCCCCGACCGCCTGCAGTTGCAGCGAGCGAACGCCAAGCAGCACGTGGCGTTCGCCCATGGTCCGCACTACTGCCTGGGCGCGTACCTGGCCCGGCTCGAATTGCAATGCGCATTGCGCGGCCTGGTGCGTCGCCGTTTCGCCCTGGCCTCGGAACCGACGGACCTGCGCTGGCGGCGCAGCTCGGTGTTCCGCACCCTGGAGCGCTTGCCGATCGTCCCGGAAGGCGACGCTCAGAAGACCTGCGAGTAGCGCAGGATCAGCCGGCTGCCCTCGCTGCGGTTGCGTGCGCCGTATTCGTGATAGGCGTTGAGGAACAGCCGCGACTTGCCCCAGCCGAACATCAGCGCCGGGCCGATGGCATCGACCCGCTCGCGGGAGTCCGGGCGGTCGTGGCCGTCGACCCGCTCGTCGGTGATCTGTCGCAGGCTGTAGCCGGACAACCCGAGCCGCCAATGCGCATCCAGCGCCAGCGATACCGAGTAGTTGGCGTGGAACGCCTGGCCCGGTTGCAGGTAGTCGTCGGCCAACGGCGGCGCCGGGTCGCGATTCTTGCCCGGCAACAGGTACTGCAGGCGAGCGCTGGCTTCCCAGCCTTCGGCGAATTCCCAGGTCAGCGCGTAGTGCGGGTTGAAGCTCCAGTGGTTGCTGCCGGGATTGATCGCCCGATGCCTGTCGTAGCGCCCGGTGGGTAACTGGAAGGCGAGGTTCAGGCGCTGCCAGTAGGGCCGGCCGAACAGCTCGGTCTGCGGCCATTGCAGGATGAACGGACTGACGATCAGGTTGCCGAGGCCGTTGGCGCTGCCGGCGTGGGGTTCGAAGTCGGGATCGGCGAGCAGCACCGGGACGAGGATTTCCGCGCCGTAGTAGGCGCCGAACAGCTGGTGCTGGCTGATGTGGGCGAAGTGGCTGGTGGCGAGCAGGGTGCGCAGGCGGTTGTCGAGCGGGCGCCGGTGACCGTTGGCGTCCATGAAGTCGTCGGCCTCGTAGATATTCACGAACTGCTGGAACAGCGTGCCGGGCAGGGCCTTGCCGTCGAGGAAGGAGGTCTGGCCGAGGTTCATCCCCGGCAGCGCGGCGATAGCCTGGAACGAGGGCAGCAGCAGGGGCAGGGCCAGCAGGCTGGCCCGGATGCGGGTGGTCATGGGCGTGTCCTTCTTGTTGTTGTTTTCCACGGGGCAGCGCGTCAGTCCGGCAGGTAGTCGGGCTGGCGCTCGGGGCTGGCGCGCTGGAAGGCTTCGAGCGCCAGGCAGCGCCCCTCCAGTTCGAGCAACGCCGGGTAGGGCGCCAGGTCACAGCCCATGCGCCGGGCGTTGGCCAGTTGCGGTACCAGGCAGCACTCGACGATGCCCGCTGCGGCGCCGGCGAAGAAGGCGCCGCGACGGTGTCGGTTCAGCAGGGTCTCCGCCGCCGCCAGGCCCTCGGCGACCCAGTGCGCGTACCAGCGCTGGCGGTCCTCGGCGTCTATGCCGAGGACCTGGGTCAGGTACTTGAGCACCCGCACGTTGTTCAGCGGATGGATGTCGCAGGCCACCAGCAGGGCCAGTTCCAGCGCCTGGGCGCGATGCAGTGGGTCGAGAGGGATCAGGCGCGGTTCGGGCTGCACGGCGTCGAGGTAGTCGATGATCGCCAGCGACTGGCTGAACCGGCGACCGTCGGCGTCGACCAGGGTCGGCAGCGCGCCCATCGGGTTGCGCTGGCGGTCGGCCGGGCGCAGTTGCTCGCCCTGCCGCAGGTTGACCGGCACTACCTGGTAATCCAGGCCTTTCAGGGCCAATGCGATACGCACCCGATAGGACGTGGAGCTGTTGAAGAAGCTGTAGAGCTGCATGGAAAGTCCTGTTCAGAGAGTGGTGGGAGAAGGCCTGGCCCGGCGCCGGCCCAGGCGATGCACGGCCACGGCGGCGAGCAGCGCCGGGATCACCAGCAGGGCGAGGATGCCGCTGAAGCCCAGGCCCAGGCCGAGCAGGGCGCCGCCGCTAAGGGAGCCGACGATCGAGCCGATGCGGCCCAGGCCGAGGGCCCAGCTGACCCCGGTGGCGCGGCTGCGGGTCGGATAGAAATCGGCGGCCAGGGCGTTGGCGCCGACCTGCGAGCCGCTGATGCAGAAACCGACGCCGGCGACGCACAGCGCCAGCAGGGCGAAGCTGTGGTAGAGGCTGGCGATGCCGAGGATGAACAGGGCGCCGCCGACGTAGGCCAGGCTCAGCACCCGGTGCGCGTCGAAGCGATCCATGGCGCTGCCCAGGAGGAGTGCGCCGAGGGTGCCGCCGAGCTGGAACATGGCGCTGATCGTCGCCGCCTCGCCGAGACTGAAGCCGGTGCCGCCGATCAGCGTCGGCAGCCAGTTGGTCAGCAGGTAGATGATCAGCAGGCCCATGAAAAAGGTGGCCCAGAGCAGCAGGGTGCCGCCGCGCAGCTCGGCGCCGAGGATCTGCCGCAGGGGCGAGGTGCCGTCGGACTCGTCGGCGGGCAGTTCGAGGCGTCCGGCCCAGCCGTCGGGCAGGCGCCCCAGGCGTTCGAGGATGCGCCGCAGGCGCGCCGCGTCCGGTGCGCGGCGGGCGAGGAAGCGCACCGACTCCGGCAGGCATGCCCAGAGCAGCGGCAGGCTCGCCAGGGGCAGGCCGCCGCCGAGCAGCAGCACGCTTTCCCAGCCCAGCGCCGGGACCATCCGCGCGGCGAGCAGGCCGCCCAGCGCCGAGCCGAGGGTGAAGCCGCAGAACATCGCGGTGACCATCAGCGCGCGGTGCCGGCGCGGGCAGTATTCGGAGGTCAGGGTGATCGCGTTGGGCATCGCCCCGCCCAGGCCGAGGCCGGTGAGAAAGCGCAGCAGGGCCAGGGTTTCCACCGAACCGGCGTAGGCCGAGGCGAGGCTCCAGCCGCCGAAGAACAGCACCGAGAGCAGGAGCACGCTCTTGCGTCCGAAACGGTCGGCCAGCGGGCCGGCGGCGAAGGCGCCGAGGGCCAGGCCGGCCAGCGCGGCGCCGAGGATCGGACTGAGTTGCGCCGGGCTCAGTTGCCAGTCGTGGGCCAGGGCCGGGGCGATGAAGCCGATGGCGGCGGTGTCGAATCCGTCCATGGCGACGATCAGGAAGCACAGCGACAGCACTCGCAACTGGAAGGCGGAAACCGCCTGCGCATCGATGAAAGCCTGGACGTCGATCTTGTTGTTCTTGTCGGGCGTAGGCATGAGCGTTCCTCGGCCGTCGCCGCGGCGACAGCCCGGATGAAGGGCAGGGTGGGCCCGCGCCGTGCGCGGGCAGTGGGTCAGACCACGCGGACGCTGAGTTCGCCGAGGCCGTCGATGGTGCCGAGCATCCGCTCGCCGCGCTCGACCGCGCCGACGCCTTCCGGGGTGCCGGTGAAGACCAGGTCGCCGGGGCGCAGCTCGAAGAAGCGCGACAGGTAGCTGACGGTTTCCGCCACCGACCAGATCAACTGGTCGATGTCGCTGCGCTGGCGATCCTCGCCGTCGACCTGGAGGCTGATGGCGGCGTGGCGCGGATGGCCGACCTGGCTGGCAGGGTAGAGCGGGCCGATCGGCGCCGAGCGGTCGAAGGCCTTGCCGATCTCCCAGGGCCGGCCCATCTCGCGCATGCGCATCTGCAGGTCGCGGCGGGTCATGTCCAGGCCCACCGCGTAGCCCCAGACGTGTTCCTCGGCCTGCTCCAGGGGGATGTCGCAGCCGCCCTTGCCGATCGCCGCCACCAGTTCGATCTCGTAGTGGTAGTTGCCGGTCTGGCTCGGGTAGGCCAGCTCCAGGGTGCTGCCGGCGGCGACCGGGACCACCGCGTCGGCCGGCTTGCAGAAGAAGAACGGCGGCTCGCGCTCGGGATCGAAGCCCATTTCCCGGGCGTGGGCGGCGTAGTTGCGGCCGACGCAGTAGACCCGCCGCACCGGGAAGGTCTGGTCGCTGCCATGGATGGTGAGGCTGACGGGCGCTTCGGGCGCGAAGAGATGGCTCATGGGACGGATCCTTCAGTGGGCGAGGGGTTCGCGGGATTCGCGGAGGATGCCGAGCGCCTGCTGCACAGGGCGGTCGGAGAAACTGAACAGCACGCAGTCGGTGGCGCCGGCTTCCAGGCGCAGCTCGGCCCAGGAGGGCACGACGAACAGATCCTTGGCCTCGAAGGCGAAGCGCCGGCCGCCGATCTGCGCCACGCCGCTGCCTTCCACCACCGAATAGACGCTGGCGTCGGTGCTGCGCGCGGGCTGCCCGAGGAAGCCGGCCGGCAGCAGTTGCAGGCAGGTGGCGATGGTCGGCATGGCCCAGCCGCCGGTGGCCGGGTTGACATAGCGCAGCTTGTGGCCTTCCCAGGGATCGGGCCGTTCGAGGCGCGCCAGGCGCTCGAGGGCCTCGCGGCTGCGCGCGTAGGGGTAGCTGAACAGCGGCGAGGTCGGCGTCGTCGGCTGATGGCGCAGCGGCAGCATGTTGCTGCCGTAGCGGGCGAGGCTGTCGCCTTCGCCACGTCGCAACGGCTGTACCGGTTCATCATGGTTTTCGGCGAAGGTGGCGCCGAAGAAACGCAGCATCGGGATGTCCAGGCCGTCCAGCCAGACCACCGGCTCGCCGCCTTCCGCGGCGGCGCGGTTGCCGTGGTCGTGCCAGGTCCAGGACGGGGTGATGATGAAGTCGCCCGGCTCCATGCGGGTGCGTTCGCCGTCCACCGAGGTGTAGGCGCCGTAGCCCTCGACGACGAAGCGCAGGGCCGACTGGGTGTGCCGGTGGCTGGGGGCGATCTCGCCCGGCAGGATCAGTTGCAGGCCGGCGTAGAGGCTCGGGGTGATCGACGACTGGCCGGGAAGGTCCGGGTTCTCCAGCACCAGCACGCGGCGCACCGCTTCCTCGGCGCTGATCAGGTCGCCTGCCTCGAGCAGGAACGGGCGCAGTTCGCGATAGCGCCACAGCGCCGCCTGGCAGCCGCCGGCGGGTTGCGCCGGGACCAGGCTGTGCAGGGCTTCCCAGAGCGGGGTGAGGTGCTGCTGGCGGATGCGTCGATAGAAGTCGGCGCGCTTCTCGGTGGAATTGTCGTTATGCATACCGATGAATCTCCGGCGGGAGGAGGCGGGGCCGCCTCGGTCTGGTAGTCATTATTCGAGGTGAAGGCATAACCGAATAATGATATTTAGACATCGACCTATACGTATTCGAGGATGGCTTGCGATGGACTGGACCCGCCGCCTGCGCCTGCAACACCTGCAACTGCTGGTCAGCCTGATGGAGACCGGCAACCTCAGCGGCACCGCCCGGGCCGCACACACCACCCAACCGGGCCTGTCGAAGTGGCTCAAGGAACTGGAGGAGGACGTCGGCGCGCCGCTGTTCGAGCGTCACGCCCGTGGCCTGCGCCCGACGCCCTATGGCATGACCCTGTTCAACCACGCCCAGCGCGTGCTCACCGAGATGGAGCGGGCGCGGCAGAACCTCGAGGCGATGCGCAGCGGCAGCGGCAGCCGGGTGCTCCTCGGCACGTCGCCGGCCTCCGCGCCGAGCCTGGTGCCGCGCGCATTGCGGGCGTTCCTCGGACGCTACCCCGGGGCCCAGGTGGAACTGCTCGAAGGCACCATGAACGGCCTTCTCGAACGGCTGGAGAAACGCCAGCTCGATGTGGTGGTGGGGCGCCTGGACAACTATGTGCCGCGCGCCAGCCTGCGCTGCGAGGTGCTCTACAGCGAGGCGATCGTGGTGATGGCGCGCCCCGGTCACCCCCTGGCCCAGGCCGCCGCGCTGGACTGGGAAGACGTGTGGCGCTACGACTGGATCGTCTGGCCGCCCGGCTCGCCGATCCGCAGCAAGCTCGACATGGCCCTGACCCAGGGCGGCCGGCAGCCGCCGGCCTACCGCCTGGAGTCATCGTCGATGCTGGCCAACATCGAATTGTTGCGTGGCAGCGACATGCTATCCATCGGCTCGGCGCGGGTGGTCGAGCACCTTGCCGGGCTCGGCCTGGTGGCCAGGCTGGCGCTGGAGATTCCCGGCGAGGGCGCGGTGGGCATGTGCTGGCGCGACGAACCGCACCGCGACCGTGCCAGCGAAGACCTGCTGGCCTGCCTGCGCGAAGGCGCGGCGGCCGAGTAGGGCGCCGGCCGGCGGGTGCTATTGCAAAAAGGCCGCGGCTTCTCGACAATGCGATTCATTATCATTCATGTGTCGCCCCGACTTTCCCATGTCCGCCCCGATCCTTCTCAGCGCCCACCATCGCGCCATGCATGCGCTGTACAGCGAGCACCATGGCTGGTTGCAGAACTGGCTGCGCGGCAAGCTGGGCTGCGCGGCGGACGCGGCGGACCTGGCCCAGGACACCTTCCTGCGCATCCTGCTCAAGCGCGAACTGCGCGAGATCGGCATGCCGCGCGCGTTCCTGCGGACCATCGCCCGCGGCCTGGTGATCGACCACTGGCGTCGCGAGGAACTGCAGCGCGCCTACCTCGAAAGCATCGCCCACCTGCCCGAGGCACAGGCGCCGTCGCCCGAGGCGCGGGAACTGGTGCTGGAACTGCTGGAGGAAATCTCGCGGATGCTCGACGGGCTCAAGCCGAAGGTCCGCACCGCCTTCCTCCTGGCCCAGTGCGAAGACCTCAGCCACCGGCAGATCGCCGAACGCATGGGGGTTTCCCAGCGTAGCGTCGAGCGTTACGTGGCCGAGGCGCTGTACCACTGCTACCTGCTGCGCTACGGCGAATGAGCGGAGCCGTGGACGGGACGCGCGGTAGGGTCGACGAAGCGGTGGTCAGGCAGGCCATCCACTGGCTGGTCCGCCTGCGCTCGCAGCCGGCCGACGATCGCCTGCAGCGCGCCTGCGCGGCCTGGCGCGCGGAGCACGGCGAGCACGAGCGGGCCTGGCAGCAGGTCAGCGCGCTCAACGAAGAACTGCAAGGACGCTTCAAGGCGCTGCCCGGCGGGGTCGCCTACGGCACCCTGGACAGTAGCGCGCAGCGCCTGCAGCGGCGCCAGGCGCTGAAACTGCTGTCGCTGCTGGTGGCCGGCGGCGCCGTGGCCTGGGTCGGTCGCGATAGCCTGCCCTGGCAGCGCCTGAGCGCCGACTACAGCACCGCCACCGGCGAGCGGCGCAGTATCGAGCTGGTCGACGGCACCCGCCTGCAACTGAACACCGACAGCGCGGTCGACGTGCGCTACGACGCCGGCCAGCGCCTGATCCTCCTCGCCCGCGGCGAGATCTTCCTCGCCAGCGGCGCCGATACGCAATCGCCCACGCACAGGCCGCTGCGGGTACGTACCGCGCAAGGGCTGTTCGAGGCCCTCGGCACCCGTTTCAACGTACGCCTGCAAGATGCCGCCACCTGTCTCAGCGTCAGCGAGGGTTCGGTGCGCATCGATGCCTTCGGCGCGCGTCCGCTGCAGGCTCCGGTGGCCGAGGCGGGGCAGAGCTATCGGATCGCCGCCGACGGCGTGCGGCGCCTCGAACGGCCGCAGATGGACGCCGTGGCCTGGGCCGATGGCCTCATCGTCACCCGCGACATGCGCCTGGCCGATTTCCTCGCCGAGGTCGCCCGCTACCGCAACGGCTACCTCGGCTGCGCCGCGGAGGTCGCCGACCTGCGCCTGTCCGGGGTCTATCGCCTGGACGACACCGACAAGCTGCTGCAGGTGCTCGCGCGGACCCTGCCGGTGCGCCTGCAGCGACATACCCGCTGGTGGGTGAGGGTGGTCGCCGCCTGAGTCGCGCCGGCGGCCGCGTGGACGCTTGCTTTCGTCCGGAGCGAAACGCACTGAAAATTATTTTCATTATTTTTGTCGGCTTTCCGCGACTGGTCCGGCTTTACCGATTGAACACCCTTCAACGACTCCAACGGATCCCGTTCATGACCGCCACCGCCGTCGTCCTCCGCAATGCCCCGTCGTCCCTCGATTTCCCCCGCGCCTCGCGCCTGAGCCGTTCGGTGCGCGCGGCCCTGCTGTCGTTGGCCATGGCGGCCGGCGCGGCGCCGCTCTGCGCCTCGGCCGCCGAAGCGGCGGCGGAACAGGCGCGGCCCTATGCGATCCCCGCCGGACAGTTGGGCGACGTGCTCAACCGCTTCGCCCGCGAAGCCGGCATCACCCTCTCGGCCACTCCGGCGCAGACCGGTGGCTACAGCTCCCAGGGGTTGCGCGGCAGTTTCACCGTGCAGCAGGGCCTGGCCCGGCTGCTCGCCGACACCCCGCTGGAAGCGGAAGACCAGGGCGACGGCAGCTTCGTCTTGCGCGAGGCGCCGGCAAAGGACGGCGATGTGCTGAACATGCAGGCGGTGGAGGTCTTCGCCCTCGGCAACAACCTGGGCAGCACCGATGGCTACCTGGCCACCCATAGCCAGATCGCCACCAAGACCAGCAAGCCGCTGCTGGAAACCAGCCAGACCGTCTCGGTGATCACCCGCGAGCAGATCGACGACACCGCCTCCAAGACCGTGCAGCAGGCGATGCGCTATACCCCCGGCATCTTCACCGGCCAGGTCGGCGCCTCCAACCGCTACGACTACGTGGTGATGCGCGGCTTCGCCGACAACAGCGTGGACAACATCTACCTCGACGGCCTCAAGGCCATGGGCGACAGCGGTACCTTCAGCTCGATGCAGGTCGACCCGTACTTCCTCGAACGCATCGATGTGCTCAAGGGCCCGTCCTCGGTGCTCTACGGCCGTAGCCTGCCGGGCGGCCTGGTGGCGCTGACCAGCAAGAAGCCGTTGTACGAGGACTACCGCCAGATCACCGGCAGCATCGGCAACATGGGCCAGAAGGAGATGGGCTTCGATTTCAGCGGGCCGCTCGACGAGGAGAAGCGCATCGCCTACCGCCTGGTCGGTCTCGGCAAGGGCTCGGACACCCAGTTCGATCACGTCAAGGAGGAGCGCTACGCCATCGCCCCGACCCTGGCCATCGACTTCAGCGATGACACCACCCTGACCCTGCAAGGCTACCTGCAACACGATCCCAACGGGGGCTACCACGGCGGCGTACCGGCCGACGGCACCCTGTCGCACCACAACGGCCGGCACATCTCCCGCGAGTTCTTCGATGGCGAGCCGAGCAAGGACGACTTCGACCGCACCCAGCGGATGTTCGGCTACCAGCTGGAGCACCGCATCGACGACGTCTGGTCGGCGCGGCAGAACTTCCGCTACCTGGACTCCGACGTCGACCTGTCGCAGGTCTACGCCTACGGCTGGAGCGCCAGCGAGCCGAACAAGCTGAACCGCTACTTCAGCGGCGCCCGCGAGCACCTGCAGGCGTATATCGTCGACAACATGCTGCAGGCCGAATTCGCCACCGGCGCGGCGCGCCACACCCTGCTCACCGGCCTCGACTACCAGCGCCGGCGCACCGTGGTCGACTGGCGTTCCGGCTCGGCCTCGGCGCTGGACGCGTTCAACCCGGTCTACGGCGACGACGCCATCAGCTATTTCCCGGACGACAACCACACCCGCCGCCTGGAGCAGACCGGCGTCTACCTCCAGGACCTGATCGACGTCGAGCAGTGGCGCTTCTCGCTCGGCCTGCGCCAGGACTGGGTCAGCGTCACCGACAAGAACCGTAGCACCGGCAGCAAGGCCGACGACGACTGGGAGAAATTCACCGGGCGGATCGGCGCGCTGTACCTGTTCGACAACGGCCTGGCGCCCTACGTCAGCTACTCCGAGTCGTTCAACCCGAACGCCTATTCCGACGCCTCCGGCACGCCCCTGGCGCCCACCGAGGGCAAGCAGTGGGAACTCGGCCTGAAGTTCCAGGCGCCGGGCAGCAACAGCTTCTACACCGCCTCGCTGTTCCATATCACCCAGGAAAACGTCGCCTCCAAGGAACCCCAGGACAACTTCTACACCTCGGTCGGCGAAGTGCGCTCCCAGGGGCTCGAACTGGAGGCCCATACCCAGCTCAGCGACAACCTGAAACTGCTCGGCAGCTACACCTACACCGACATCACCTACACCAAGTCGCTGGACGGCAACCAGGGCCATACGCCGAACCAGGCGCCCAAGCACATGGCTTCGCTGTGGGCCGACTATGCCTTCGACGCCGGCCCGCTCAGCGGTCTGAGCATCGGCGGCGGCGCTCGCTACGTCGGCGAGACCTGGGCGGACAAGGAAAACACCTTGCGGGTGCCGGACTACACCCTGGTCGACGCGCGGATCGGTTACGACCTCGGCAAGCTCGGCCTGAAAGGCCTGGACGTCAGCCTCAATGCCAACAACCTGCTGGACAAGGACTACGTGGCGTCCTGCTACAGCCTGGACTTCTGCTACTTCGGCGAGAAGCGCAACGTCACCGCGACGGTGAACTACCAGTTCTGACCGTCCACCCGGGCCCCGGCGCCAGCGCCGCGGTACCGGCCAAGCAGCCCGGCGCGCGACGTACGCGCCGGGCATTCGCCGGCGTCGCCGGCCGTACCCTGGTTACCTGGAGCCCCCATGCGCCCCGTCCTGGTCCTGCTGCACCGCTATGTCGGTCTGGCTACCGCGCTGTTCCTTTTCCTCGCCGGTCTCACCGGCAGCCTGCTGGCCTTCCATCATGAAATCGACGAATGGCTGAACCCCGGCTTCTACGCCGTGGGCGAGGGCGGCGAGCGCCTTTCCCCGGGCAGCCTGGTGCAACGCGTCGAGTCACGCTATCCGCGACAACTGGTGTGGTACATGGAGTATCCCGAGGCGGGCGGGCATCCGGCGTTGCTCGCCACCGTGCCGCGCGAGGCCGGCGCCAAGGTCGAGCACGACGTGTTCTACCTCGACCCGGTCAGCGGCGAGGAAGTCGGCAAGCGCCTCTGGGCGGCCTGCTGCTTCCAGCCGGCGAACCTGGTTCCCTGGGTCCTGGAGTTCCACCACAACCTGACCCTGCCGGGGAACTGGGGCCTGTACCTGATGGGCGGGGTGGCGATGTTCTGGTTCCTCGACTGCTTCGTCGGCGCCTGGCTGACCCTGCCGCGCGGCCGGCCGTTCTGGAGCAAGTGGACGACAGCCTGGAAGATCAAGCGCGGCAACGCCTACCGCTTCAACTTCGACCTGCATCGCGCCGGCGGCCTCTGGCTCTGGCTGCTGCTGGCGCCGGTGGCGCTGAGCAGCGTCGCCCTGAACCTGCCGAGCCAGGTGTTCAAGCCGCTGGTATCGCTGTTCTCGCCGATCGAACCGAGCGTCTACGAGGCGCGCGGGCGGCTGCCCAGGGAGCAACTGGGGGAGACCCGCCTGGACTACGACCGCACCTTCCAGTTGGCCAGCGTCGAAGCGGCGCGGCTGGGCATCGCCGAGCCGATCGGCGAGCTGTACTACAGCTTCGAATACAACTTCTTCGGCGCCGGCTTCGGCGACCACGACGACCCCATGGGCAAGTCCTGGCTGTTCTTCCACGGCAGCGACGGCCGCCTGCTAGGCCAGGAAGTCGCCGGGCAGGGCAGTTGGGGAGAGCGTTTCTACCGCTTGCAGTACCCGATCCACGGCGGGCGCATCGCCGGCCTGCCGGGACGCATCGCCATCGCCGCCCTCGGCCTGGCCATCGCCGGGCTGTCGCTGACCGGTGTCTACATCTGGTGGCGCAAGCGCCGGGCGCGCCACTGGAACGGCCGCTAGACGGCTGTTAGTCTGGCTGCTTCCCACACCACCAGAGGATGGACGAATGAACGCAAGGATCGCCGCATTGGGACTGCTCCTGCCCCTGGCCGCCGGCAGCGCCGTGGCCGCGGAGGAGGGCAGCTCGGTCAAGGATGCGGCCAAGGCCGCGGTGTCCTCGGCCATCGAGACCGGCAAGAACCTCCTCGGCGGGGTCAGCGAGGGCATCACCAGCGGCCGCCAGTCGGCCCAGGGCGCCGATGGCGCCAAGGTGGTCTCCGACAACGCCGGCTTCGCCGAGATCGGCCAGGTCGAAGTGCTCAAGACCGAGCCGCGCGACCAGCAACTGGCCGTCACCCTCGGCTTCAAGAACGACAGCGACGCCACCGTGCGCCTGATCAACCTGACCCAGACCGGCGCGCTGCTGGTGATCGACAACGACGGCTACTCCAACGCCCTGGTCGCCCTCGCCAACCCCGACGACGTCACCGTCCCGGCCAAGGCCGGCATCCGCCAGACCTTCGTCTTCGAAGGCGGCGCGGAAGGGATCAAGGCGGTGCGCCTGTGGGGCAAGGACCTGCCGGTGAAGTGAGAGGCGCGTCGCGCCTCCATCCCTTTCCTGGCCAGCGCTGCCGTAGGGCGAATAACGCCAAAGGCGTTATCCGCCGATACCCCGCTACATTGGCGGATAACCGCGGTGCGGTTATTCGCCCTACTTCGTAGCGAGGTGTGAGAAACCGAAGGAGTTGTAGAAGGACGGTTTCTGGTTTGTATGGAAAATGAATACTCCCCCTTTTTATTTAATTATAGATGTACGAAACTTGGGGTGGGGCGAATGTCACGATGTCTATCTCTTCTTCATCTAGTATTATGCAGTAGTGCTCAGCCTCTTCGAAACATGTTGTGCTGTAGGTTTCTTCTTGGAACTTTAATATTTCCCGGGAATTACTTACTATGTATATGGAGTGGCCTGGTTCGCATTTTCGCTCTTTCGTTCTTTTCCAGGTGTAGCTGTCATTTGTTACGGAGTAGCCAACTATTTCGTTAAGTGTGAATGAAAGAACTATCCTTTTCTTTTCATCCAGTGACTCCGCTAGATAGATTTTGAGCCCCTCTACTGAATCGATAATTTTATCCAGATGCAATTTTTTCCCTTTTAGGGGCTCGATTGGTGCCGGCTCAAGTAGTTCCTGCATGTTATGGCTATTTCTGTCCATATCTAATTTTTATCCTGTTTCTACCGTCTTGAATCTCAATGGTTGGTCGGCCGTCGCTGCTGACAGGTCTGACTACTACAGTCCGCCCGTCTGGAAGTGTTCCTTTACGTCCTACGGGTATTTCCTGTACATCCGTTGGCGATAGATTATCAAAATCATCATCAGCGGTATTGCTGTCACCTGGTTTCTCCCAAACCTGAGAAGGCCCTCGTGTTTTCTCGCCTGGGGTTGCACCCGGTACAGGACACTCTTCGTCTGCGTTATTGGCAGCACACGTTCCGTTTAGAACGCACCAAAGGCCTAACCCAGTTGCACCGCTAGCGGATGCTCCAGCTCCTCCACCTGGTTTGCATGGAAACCAAAACTCTGCAGTTGATCTTGGTGGCGTAATACATCCAATATCCTGCATAAGCCCTAGGGAGTCTGTCCGTAGTACTGGATTTGCTTCTACGTATCCATAGGTATTCAGTCCACCACCAAGGCCAATCGGATCACTCTCCACATACCGCCCAGT
>NZ_KV819873.1:0-43521 GCF_001815235.1 Pseudomonas sp. HMSC065H01
CGCGCCTGCGACTGGCGGCCAGCCTCGGTCGCTTGGGGCTTCAAATGATCTGAAGCCGGATTACAGATATTTTCAAGAAGAGTCGAACTGTCCCTTTGCTCTCCTAACGCGCTGGCGACCAGAACCCAGAGACCTCTGTCCCCCACGAAAAAGCCCGGCTCGATGGCCGGGCTCTTTCGCTGCGGGTCGTCCTCAATCGGCGACGTGGATCACCACCCGGCCGCGCTTCGGACAGGTTTCCATGTAGCGGTGCGCCTCGACCACCTGGTCGAACTCGAATACCCGGTCGACCACCGGCTTGAGCAGGCGATCGCGGGTCAGTTGCTCGATGTGCGCGAGGGCCTTGCTCACCGACTCGTCGTTGCGTTCCAGGCCCATCTCCGGATGACCGGTGAAATCCATCAGGCAGTGGCGGTAGAACTGCAGGTGCTTCTTGAACGCAGCGCAGGCCGGGAACGCCGACTCGTTGCCGCCGTTGCAGCCATACAGCACCAGCTTGCCGCGGGTGGCGGAGACATCGCCGAGCAGGGTCATCTGCGGGCCGCCCAATTCGTCGAGGATGACATTGACGCCCTTGCCCTCGGTGAAGCGCTCGACTTCCAGGACCAGGTCCTGCTCGTCGGTCACCACCACCTTGTCGGCGCCCTGCTCGCGGAGGAACTCGCGCTCCTCGGCGGACTTGGTGGAAGCGATCACCCGCGCGCCGAGAGCCTTGGCCAACTGGATCGAGACCGGTCCGTACATGCGCGCCGCCTCGGTGATCAGCACGGTCTGCCCGGCCTTCAACCCGGCCAGGTCGACCAGGCCGAAATAGGCCACCAGCAGGCCGGTGTAGTAGACGCTGGCCTCCACCGGGGTGAGTACCTCGGGGTAGACCGCCAGGGCCGCGCGTGGCATCAGCACCACGTCGCCATAGGCCGGATAATGATCGGGGGTATGGGCGGGGAAACTGGCCACGCGGGAACCCAGCGGCAGGTCGCCGACGCCGGCGCCGACCGCCAGCACCTCGCCGGCCAGTTCGAAGCCGAGACCGGACGGCAGCGCAGCCTGCTCCGGGGCCAGGTTCTGACGCCAGAGCACATCCTTCCAGCTCACGCCGATCGCCTGGACACGCACCAGGACTTCCCCTGCGGCCGGCGCCGGGGTCGGCAGCTCTTCGCATTTGAGGACCTCTGGCGGGCCAAACTGATGAAAACGGATCACTCGGGACATCGCAAACCTCTGCAGTGCATCACGGGGTGAATAACCTCATGGGTTGTGACTGTATCCGCCCATGCCTGACAAAACCACCCGTCGTTATTGATAATGGCTATGCCTGTCAGTGATCCTATGCCCCTCCGGCACCTCGCCAGGCCCCGCCCCGTCTCGCACGCAAGGCTTGACGGCGAGCCCCCGCGGTTGCAGCCTCTAGCCCCTGGAAACGAGGAACGCCATGAACCGAAACGACCTGCGCCGCGTCGATCTGAACCTGCTGATCGTGTTCGAGACTCTGATGCACGAACGCAGCGTGACCCGCGCCGCAGAGAAACTGTTCCTCGGCCAGCCGGCCATCAGCGCCGCGCTGTCGCGCCTGCGCACGCTGTTCGACGACCCGCTGTTCGTCCGTACCGGACGCAGCATGGAGCCCACCGCGCGAGCCCAGGAAATCTTCGCCCACCTGTCGCCGGCGCTGGACTCCATCTCCACCGCCATGAGCCGCGCCAGCGAGTTCGATCCGGCGACCAGCACCGCGGTGTTCCGCATCGGCCTTTCCGACGACGTCGAGTTCGGCCTGTTGCCGCCCCTGCTCCGCCGCCTGCGCGCGGAGGCGCCGGGGATCGTCCTCGTCGTGCGCCGCGCCAACTATCTATTGATGCCGAACCTGCTGGCCTCGGGGGAGATCTCGGTGGGCGTCAGCTACACCGACGAACTGCCGGCCAACGCCAAGCGCAAGACCGTGCGCCGCAGCAAGCCGAAGATCCTCCGCGCCGACTCCGCGCCCGGCCAACTGACCCTCGACGACTACTGCGCGCGACCGCACGCGCTGGTGTCCTTCGCCGGCGACCTCAGCGGCTTCGTCGACGAGGAACTGGAGAAATTCGGCCGCAAGCGCAAGGTGGTCCTGGCGGTGCCGCAGTTCAACGGCCTCGGCACCCTCCTGGCCGGCACCGACATCATCGCCACCGTGCCCGACTACGCCGCCCAGGCGCTGATCGCCGCCGGCGGCCTACGCGCCGAGGACCCACCGTTCGAGACCCGGGCCTTCGAACTGTCGATGGCTTGGCGCGGCGCCCAGGACAACGATCCGGCCGAACGCTGGCTGCGCTCGCGGATCAGCATGTTCATCGGCGATCCGGACAGTCTCTGAGCCCTCCGGCAGCTACCCGCACGAGGCGTCGCAACGGGAAAATCGATCGCGCGCCGCGGGTGTGCGGCTTATTCCATCGAAAGCACTGTCCATAACCATCGACTGTTACAGAAAACGAAAAACCATGTATCACTGTTCGTGATAATCAAAATCTCGTCGTTCGATTAGTTCCCTGCCGGAGCAGCCCGCAGACTTCGCCAATCCCGAAAAACCGACTGGCGGAGTCAAGCATGGAACAGTCATCCCACTTCTCCTGGCGCTACCCCCTCGCACTCGCGGCCGTACTGGTCCTGAGCGCCTGCGGCAAGGCCCCGGAAACCACCCAAGGCATGGCGGCGCCCAAGGTCAGCGTCGCCGAAGTCATCGAACAACCGCTGAACGAGTGGGACGAATTCACCGGCCGCCTGGAGGCCCCGGAGTCGGTGGAGCTGCGCCCGCGGGTGTCGGGCTACATCGACCGCGTGGCCTTCCATGAAGGCGCACTGGTGAAGAAAGGCGACCTGCTGTTCCAGATCGACCCGCGCCCGTTCGAGGCCGAGGTCAAGCGCCTCGAAGCCCAGCTGCAACAGGCCCGCGCGGCCCAGGCGCGGAGCGTCAACGAAGCCCAGCGCGGCGAACGCCTGCGCGCCAGCAACGCGATCTCCGCGGAACTCGCCGACGCCCGCACCACCGCCGCCCAGGAAGCCAAGGCGGCGGTCGCCGCGACCCAGGCGCAACTGGACGCGGCGCGCCTGAACCTGAGCTTCACCCGGATCACCGCGCCGATCGACGGTCGCGTCAGCCGCGCCGAGGTCACCGCCGGCAACCTGGTCAACTCCGGGGAAACCCTGCTCACCACCCTGGTCAGCACCGACAAGGTCTACGCCTACTTCGACGCCGACGAACGCGTGTTCCTCAAGTACGTCGAGCTGGCCCGCCAGGCCGGTCGCGACACGCGCAGCGAGAGCCCGGTCTACCTCGGCCTGAGCAGCGAGGACGGCAACCCGCACCTGGGCCGGCTGGACTTCCTCGACAACCAGGTCAACCCGCGTACCGGCACCATCCGCGGCCGCGCCGTGTTCGACAACGCCAAGGGCGAGTTCACCCCGGGCCTCTACGTGCGCCTGAAGCTGGTCGGCAGCAAGACCTACGCCGCCACCCTGATCAAGGACGAAGCGGTCGGCACCGACCTGGGCAAGAAGTTCGTGCTGGTCCTGGATGGCGACAACAAGACCGTCTACCGCACCGTCGAGATGGGACCGAAGCTGGAGGGCCTGCGCATCGTCCGCAGCGGCCTGAGCAAGGGCGACCGGATCGTCGTGAATGGCCTGCAGCGGGTCCGCCCGGGCATGCAGGTGGATCCGCAGAAGGTCGAGATGGCCAGCGCCGACACCCTGGCCACCCTCGCGCGCCTGCGGCAGTCGGTCGGCGACAGCGAACCACCGAAGGTGGCGGCGTCCAAGGACAACGCCACTCGCAACGAGCCGCGCGGCTGAGCGCGGCGATAGGAAGAACCGATGAATTTCTCCCAATTCTTCATCCAGCGGCCGATCTTCGCCGCGGTGCTGTCGCTGCTGATCCTGATTGGCGGCGCCATCTCCCTGTTCCAGCTACCCATCAGCGAATACCCGGAAGTGGTGCCGCCGACCGTCGTGGTCCGCGCCAACTTCCCCGGCGCCAACCCGAAAGTCATCGGCGAGACCGTCGCCTCTCCCCTTGAACAGGCGATCACCGGGGTGGAGAACATGCTCTACATGTCCTCCCAGTCGACCTCCGACGGCAAGCTGACCCTGACCATCACCTTCGCCCTCGGCACCGACCTGGACAACGCCCAGGTGCAGGTGCAGAACCGCGTCACCCGGACCGAGCCGAAGCTCCCGGAAGAAGTGACCCGGCTCGGCATCACCGTCGACAAGGCCTCGCCCGACCTGACCATGGTCGTGCACCTGACCTCGCCGGATAACCGCTACGACATGCTCTACCTGTCGAACTACGCGGTGCTCAACGTGAAGGACGAACTGGCCCGCCTCGACGGCGTCGGCGACGTCCAGTTGTTCGGCCTCGGTGACTATTCGCTGCGCGTCTGGCTGGATCCGAACAAGGTCGCCTCGCGCAACCTCACCGCCACCGACGTGGTCAACGCCATCCGCGAGCAGAACCGCCAGGTCGCCGCCGGCACCCTGGGCGCGCCGCCGGCGCCGAGCGACACCAGCTTCCAGTTGTCGATCAACACCCAGGGTCGCCTGGTCACCGAGGAAGAGTTCGAGAACATCATCATCCGCGCCGGCGCCAACGGCGAGATCACCCGTCTGCGCGACATCGCCCGGGTCGAGCTGGGCTCCAACCAGTACGCCCTGCGTTCGCTGCTGAACAACAAGCCGGCGGTGGCGATCCCGATCTTCCAGCGTCCCGGCTCGAACGCCATCGAGATCTCCAACCTGGTGCGGGAGAAGATGGCCGAGCTGAAGCACAGCTTCCCGCAGGGCATGGACTACTCCATCGTCTACGACCCGACCATCTTCGTCCGCGGCTCCATCGAGGCGGTGGTGCACACCCTGTTCGAAGCCCTGGTGCTGGTGGTGCTGGTGGTGATCCTGTTCCTGCAGACCTGGCGCGCCTCGATCATCCCGCTGGCCGCGGTGCCGGTGTCGCTGATCGGCACCTTCGCGGTGATGCACATGCTCGGCTTCTCGCTCAACGCGCTGTCGCTGTTCGGCCTGGTGCTGGCCATCGGCATCGTGGTGGACGACGCCATCGTGGTGGTGGAGAACGTCGAGCGCAACATCGGCCTCGGCCTCAAGCCGGTGGAAGCCACCAAGCGTGCCATGCGCGAAGTGACCGGGCCGATCATCGCCACGGCGCTGGTGCTCTGCGCGGTGTTCATCCCGACCGCGTTCATCTCCGGCCTCACCGGGCAGTTCTACCGCCAGTTCGCCCTGACCATCGCGATCTCCACGGTGATCTCGGCGTTCAACTCGCTGACCCTGTCGCCAGCGCTGGCGGCGGTCCTGCTCAAGGGCCACCACGAGCCGAAGGACCGCTTCTCGGTGTTCCTCGACAAGCTCCTCGGCAGTTGGCTGTTCCGTCCGTTCAACCGTTTCTTCGACCGCGCCAGCCATGGCTACGTCGGCACGGTGAACCGGGTCCTGCGCGGCAGCTCGATCGCCCTGCTGGTCTACGGCGGGCTGATGGTGCTGACCTACTTCGGCTTCTCCAGCACGCCGACCGGTTTCGTCCCGCAGCAGGACAAGCAGTACCTGGTGGCCTTCGCCCAGTTGCCCGACGCGGCCAGCCTGGACCGTACCGAGGCGGTGATCAAGCAGATGTCCGAGATCGCCCTGGCGCAGCCCGGCGTGGCGGACTCGGTGGCCTTCCCCGGCCTGTCGATCAACGGCTTCACCAACAGCCCGAACAGCGGCATCGTGTTCACCCCGCTGAAGCCGTTCGACGAGCGCAAGGACCCGAGCCAGTCGGCCGGTGCCATCGCCGCCGCGCTGAACGCCAAGTACGCCGACATCCAGGACGCCTACATCGCGATCTTCCCGCCGCCGCCGGTACAGGGGCTGGGGACCATCGGCGGCTTCCGCCTGCAGATCGAGGACCGTGGCAACCAGGGCTACGAGGAGCTGTTCAAGCAGACCCAGAACATCATCACCAAGGCCCGTGCGCTGCCTGAGCTGGAACCCAGCTCGGTGTTCTCCAGCTACCAGGTCAACGTGCCGCAGATCGACGCCGACATCGACCGCGAGAAGGCCAAGACCCACGGCGTGGCGATCAGCGACATCTTCGACACCCTGCAGGTCTACCTCGGCTCGCTGTACGCGAACGACTTCAACCGCTTCGGCCGTACCTATCAGGTCAACGTCCAGGCCGAGCAGCAGTTCCGCCTCGAACCCGAGCAGATCGGCCAGCTGAAGGTGCGCAACAACCTCGGCGAGATGGTCCCGCTGGCGTCCTTCATCAAGGTCAGCGACACCTCCGGTCCGGACCGTGTGATGCACTACAACGGCTTCATCACCGCCGAACTCAACGGCGCCCCGGCCGCGGGCTACAGCTCCGGCCAGGCGCAGGCGGCGATCGAGAAGCTGCTGAAGGAGGAACTGCCCAACGGCATGACCTACGAGTGGACCGAGCTGACCTACCAGCAGATCCTCGCCGGCAATACCGCGCTGTTCGTCTTCCCGCTCTGCGTGCTGCTGGCCTTCCTCGTGCTGGCCGCCCAGTACGAGAGCTGGAGCCTGCCGCTGGCGGTGATCCTGATCGTGCCGATGACCCTGCTGTCGGCGATCACCGGGGTGATCCTGGCCGGCAGCGACAACAACATCTTTACCCAGATCGGCCTGATCGTTCTGGTGGGGCTGGCGTGCAAGAACGCGATCCTGATCGTCGAGTTCGCCAAGGACAAGCAGGAGGAAGGCATGGACCGCGTCGCCGCGGTGCTGGAAGCCTGCCGCCTGCGCCTGCGGCCGATCCTGATGACGTCCATCGCCTTCATCATGGGCGTGGTGCCGCTGGTGATCTCCACCGGCGCCGGCGCCGAGATGCGCCATGCGATGGGCGTGGCGGTGTTCTCCGGGATGATCGGGGTGACCTTCTTCGGCCTGCTGCTGACGCCGGTGTTCTACGTCCTCATCCGCCGCTTCGTGGAGAACCGCGAAGCGCGCCGCGCCGCCAACGACAAAGGCCTGCCAGAGGTGCATGCATGATTCACGCGCAGTCGATCCGGAGCGGGCTCGCGTCCGCCCTGGGTCTGTTCAGTCTGCTGGCGCTCAGCGCCTGCACGGTGGGTCCGGACTACCGGACCCCCGACACCGCGGCGGCGAAGATCGACGCCACGGCGAGCAAGCCCTACGACCGCAGCCGCTTCGAAAGCCTGTGGTGGAAACAGTTCGACGATCCGACCCTGAACCAGTTGGTCGAACAGTCGCTGAGCGGCAACCGCGACCTGCGCGTGGCCTTCGCCCGCCTGCGCGCCGCCCGCGCCCTGCGCGACGACGTGGCCAACGATCGCTTCCCGGTGGTCACCAGCCGCGCCAGCGCCGACATCGGCAAGGGCCAGCAACCGGGAGTGACCGAGGACCGGGTCAACAGCGAGCGCTACGACCTTGGCCTGGATAGCGCCTGGGAGCTTGACCTGTTCGGGCGCATCCGCCGTCAGCTGGAGTCCAGCGACGCCCTCAGCGAAGCAGCCGAGGCCGACCTGCAGCAACTGCAGGTCAGCCTGATCGCCGAGCTGGTGGACGCCTACGGCCAGCTGCGCGGCGCGCAACTGCGCGAGAAGATTGCCCTGAGCAACCTGGAGAACCAGAAGGAGTCGCGCCAGCTCACCGAGCAACTGCGCGACGCCGGGGTCGGTGCCGAACTCGACGTACTGCGCGCCGATGCGCGCCTGGCGGCCACCGCCGCCAGCGTGCCGCAACTGCAGGCGGAAGCCGAGCGCGCCAGGCACCGTATCGCCACCCTCCTCGGCCAACGGCCGGAAGAGTTGACAGTGGACCTTTCGCCGCGCGACCTGCCGGCGATCACCAAGGCCCTGCCGATCGGCGATCCCGGCGAACTGCTGCGCCGCCGGCCGGACATCCGCGCCGCCGAACGGCGCCTGGCCGCCAGCACCGCCGACGTCGGCGTGGCCACCGCCGACCTGTTCCCGCGGGTCAGCCTCAGCGGCTTCCTCGGCTTCACCGCCGGGCGGGGCTCGCAGATCGGCTCAAGCGCCGCCCGCGCCTGGAGCGTCGGCCCGAGCATCAGTTGGGCCGCCTTCGACCTCGGCAGCGTGCGTGCCCGCCTGCGAGGCGCCAAGGCCGACGCCGACGCCGCGCTGGCCAGCTACGAACAGCAGGTGCTGCTGGCCCTGGAAGAATCGGCGAATGCCTTCAGCGACTATGGCAAGCGCCAGGAGCGCCTGGTCTCGCTGGTCCGCCAGTCGGAAGCCAGCCGCGCCGCCGCGCAACAGGCGGCGATCCGCTACCGCGAAGGCACCACCGATTTCCTGGTGCTGCTGGACGCCGAACGCGAGCAACTCTCCGCCGAAGATGCCCAGGCCCAGGCCGAGGTCGAGCTGTACCGCGGCATCGTGGCGATCTACCGCTCCCTCGGCGGTGGCTGGCAACCCAGCGCCTGAACCGGCTATCCCCCGGCCGATGGAAATCGGCCACTCCAGCCCCGCGATTGCAGCTCCTGGTCGCGGGGCTTTTTTATGCGCAGCGCGGGGGCTCGGTCGAGCCCCACGTCGTTTCTCGGCGATGGCGTAGAGGCTCGGCGGCCATTGCCGCGGGCTATTCCCGCCGCTCCGGCTGCGCGGAGTGGATATACAGGGTGTAGGTATCCGCCGGCCGGGGCGCGCCCGCCAGGTCGAGGGCATGACCGATGGCGCCGCGATGGTAGGTGCCATGGTTGACGATATGGAAGAGGATCTCCTGGCGCGTCATGCCGCCGTCGCGGCCATCGGCGAAGCGGAAGCGCAGCCATTCGCCGCGACGCTCCAGCGGCAGCTCGGCGACATAGCCGGCGAACCAGGCGGCCGAATCTTCCAGCCGGCGACGCAGGACGTCGTAGCCAGGCACCACCTCGCTGTTGGTCTGTTGGTGGGGCGCCGGCTCGCCCAGCAGGCGCGCCCTGAACAGTTCCTCGACGATCGCCATGTGATTGAGCTGTTGCAAGGCGAAGGCCAGCGAGGCCGGGAACGCCTCGGCGTCGATCCGGGCGATGGCATCGAGGGTGCGGCGGTCGGACCAGGCCTTGTAATTGAAGGACTCGACCAGCAGGTCGACTTGCAGGGTGGGTCGGGACATGTGGCGGGCTTCCGTGTCCATTCGCTGAGGGAGCCGGATCATAGCCCGGAGACAGCGCTCAGCGCTCGCCCTGCAACCCTTCCAGGCGTGCATCGCAGAGGTCGCGCAGGCGGTCGCGGAGGGTGCGCCCGGCGCTGTCCAGCTCGGGCCGCGCGTAGAGCGCCAGCTCCAGGCCAGCGATGGGCGGGAAGCCGGACTGCGCGCCAAGCAGGCGATGCTCGGGCCCGACGCAGCCCAGCGGCAGCAGGCTGACCCCCAGTCCGGCGCCGACCGCGGCCACCAGGCTGGCCAGGCTGGCGCTGGAATAGCCGATGCGCCAGCGACGCCCGATGCTCTCCAGGGCATGGATCATCTCCTGGCGATACAGCGCGCCGACCGGGAACACCACCAGCGGCACCGGCTCCTCCGGCGAACCCTCGCCGAACGGCCGCGCGGCGCTGCCGAACCAGCCCAGCGGCTCGGCCCAGCGTGCATGGCAGTCGCTGTCGGCCCCCCACTGCTTGACCAGCAGCAGGTCCAGCTCGCCGCTGCGATAGAGGCGCAGCAGGTGATGGCTGAGACCGCTCTCGACCTCCAGGCGCAGTCGCGGACGCTCTTCGGTGAAGCGCGTCAGCACCGGCATCAGCACTTCACCGGCGAGGTCTTCCGGCACGCCGAGGCGCAGCACGCCGTCGCCATGGGCCGGGCTGAGGGCCTCGCTGGCCTCGTCCGAGAGCCGCAGCAGGCGCCGCGCGTAGCCAAGCAGACGCTCGCCTTCCTCGGTCGGCAAAACCTGCCGCTGGCTGCGGTCGAGCAGGCGGCAACCGAGGTTCTGTTCGAGGCGGATGACCTGCTGGCTGACGGTGGACTGGGTCAGGTGCAGGTGTTCGCCGGCGCGGGTGAAGTTGCCGGTGTCGACAACGCTGACGAAGGTACGGAGCAGGACCAGATCGAGCATGCACACTCCCACTGAAAGGCATTACATCATTTAATTTCAGCATACATGACATCGACGCCATACTTTTCGCCAACGCCTATCGGAGCCCATCGACATGTCCCTGGCCAATCTATGCAGGAGCGGAGCCATGCTGGTCTGCGCAGCATTCAGCGGAGGCGCCGGCGCGAGCGACGCCGGAGCATTGCTCGAAGCCGCGCGTCGCGGCGATACCGCGCAGGTCGCCAGCCTGCTCGAACGCAAGGTCGAGGTCGACGCGCCCAGCGCCGACGGTAGCACCCCGCTGCTGCTGGCCACCGCCAACGACCACCTGGCGGTGGCGCGCCAGTTGATCGAGGCCGGCGCCGACGTCAACCGGCAGAACAGCCGGCTCGACAGCCCGTATCTGCTGGCCGGCGCCGAGGGCCGCCTGGAAATCCTGCGCCTGACCCTGCTCCACGGCGCCGACCTGAAGAGTACCAACCGCTATGGCGGCACCGCGCTGATCCCGGCCTGCGAACGCGGCCATGTGGAAGTGGTGAAGACGCTGCTGCAAGCCGGGGTCGATCCCAACCATGTCAACAAGCTCGGCTGGACCGGGCTGCTCGAGGCGATCCTGCTGAGTGACGGTGGTCCGCGCCACCAGGAGATCGTGCGCCTGCTGATCGACGCCGGCGCCGACGTCAACCTGGCCGATGCCGACGGCGTCAGCCCGCTGGCCCACGCCCGCCAGCGCGGCCAGGGCGGGATCGAGCGGCTGCTGCTGGCCGCCGGCGCCCAATGAAAGCGAAGGAGAAAGACATGTCCGATGAAATCTTCATGCGCGAGGCCATCGCCCTCGCCCGCGCCAACGTCGAGGCCGGCGGCCGCCCGTTCGGCGCCGTGCTGGTGCGCGACGGGCGGGTCCTGGCCCGCGGCGTCAACCAGATCCACGAGACCCACGATCCCAGCGCCCACGCCGAACTGCAGGCGATCCGCCAGGCCAGTCAGGCGCTCGGCAGCCCGCGTCTGGACGGTTGTGTGATCTACGCCAGCGGCCATCCCTGCCCGATGTGTCTGGCCGCCATGCATCTCTGCGGCATCCAGGCGGCCTGGTTCGCCTATTCCAACGAGGACGGCGAAGCGTTCGGCCTGTCCACGGCCACGCTCTACGCCGAGATGGCGCGCCCGCCACAGCGGCAAAGCCTGCCGCTACGCGCCCTGCGTCCTGCCGGCGAAGAGGGTCTGTACCGGCAATGGCGGCAACGCCAGGCATGAGCGCGCGAATCCCTTCCGGCGGCCAGGCCGCCAGCGGCGTCGGCGCGGCGGAGGTCAGTTGGGTCGGCCTGCTGGTGATCTTCTGCCTCGGCATCAACCTGCGACCGATCCTCACCGGCATCGGCCCGCTGCTCGAGGAAATCACCGCCGGCACCGGTCTCGGCTTCCAGGGCGCGTCGCTGCTGACGGTGTTGCCGGTGCTCTGCATGGGCCTGGTGGCGCTGTTCCTGCCCTGGCTCGGGCGCTGGCTGGCCGAGCACCGCGGCATCGTCTGCGGACTGCTGGCCATCGCCGCGGCCTGCCTCTGGCGCCTGGAACTGGATAGCGGGCTGGCGCTGATCGCCAGCGCCGCGCTGGCCGGCAGCGGCGTGGCGATCATCCAGGCGCTGGTACCGGGCGTGGTCAAGCGCTGGTTCCCGAGGCGGGTCCCGGCGGCGATGGGCCTCTACTCGGCCTCGCTGATGGCCGGCGGCGGAACCGCGGCGGTGCTCAGCCCGCGGATCGCCGAACACTTCTCCAACTGGCAGGCCGGCCTCGGCGCCTGGGCCGTACCGGCCCTGCTGGCGCTGCTGCTGTGGATGTTCGCGCGGCCAAGGGAGGTGCTGCCGAGCGCTGGCGAGGGGCCGGTCCGGCACTTCTTCGGCAATCGCCGTGGCTGGCTGCTGGCGGTGTATTTCGGGCTGATCAACGGCGGCTACACCAGCATGGTGGCCTGGTTGCCGGTGTACTACCGCCAGCTCGGCTGGAGCGCCCAGGACAGCGGCGGGCTGGTCGGGATCATGACCATCTTCCAGGTGCTCGCCGCGCTCAGCGTGCCGCTGCTGATTCGCCGCCGCCTCGACCGCCGGCCCTGGCTGCTGGCCGCGCTGCTGGTCCAGCTCGGCGGCTTCTGCGGCCTGCTGCTGATGCCGCTGCAGCACGCGGCGCTGTGGGTGGCGTTGATCGGCTACGGCCTGGGCGCCTGCTTCGCCCTCAGCCTGACCCTGACCCTCGACCACCTCCACGAGCCGCGTGCGGCGGGAAGCCTGGCGGCCTTCGTGCAAGGCATCGGCTTCATCATCACCGGCATCGTGCCCTACCTGACCGGCTGGCTGCGCGACGTCACCGGCAGCTTCCAGGCCTCCTGGCTGCTGCTCGCGGCGAGCGTGGTGGCGATGTTGCTGGTGACCCTGCGCTTCGCCCCGTCCGGCTATGCCCGGGCCATGGGCGAGACGCGCGACTGAGCGGCGGACCTCCGCGCCCGCCATTGCAGGCGCGGGTGGCGCTTCAGTAATGGGTGGCGATATAGATGCGGTAGCTGATGATGGCCAGCATGCAGATCACCCCGACCCACATGAGGAACAGGCCGAACGGCGTGTCGCGCTTGGTGAAACCCGTGCCGATGAAGAGCATGCCCAGCACGATGATTGCGAAAGTGACGCCGTAGGAATCCATGTTTACCCTCGTTGGCCGCGTTCCTGACATACTTGTCAGTCTAGCTCCAAGCCCGCTAGAACTACGTTGATATTTATCAGCCTGCGGTCAATTTCGGACAAATTCATCGAACTTGAGGAAACGCCTGGCTGCGAGCGGCAAGGTCGCGCAAGATCGCCTGGATCTCGCCGAAGTCCGGCCGCTCGCTCACCCGTGGCAGCGCGCAACGTCGCTGCAACTCGACCAGCGCCGCACGTAGCGAGGCCTGCCCCGGCGGCGCCTCGCTGCGCTCGAGCAACTCTTCCAGCAGGCAGGCGAAGGCACGTACTTCCAGGCGCCGCAGGGCGCCGGCGAGCACGGCGTCGTCCGGGAGAAAGGACGCGGCGCCGAAATCGCCCAGCAGGCAGGCGCCATCCTCGCGCCAGAGGATGTTATGCGCATAGAAGTCGCCATGGCTGATGCCGCGTCCATGCAGATGGGCCATCAACGCGGCGAGCGAGGCCGCCAGGCGCAGCGCCGTGGCCAGCTCGAAGCGCAGTCCCGGCGGATAGACGTCGCGGGTACAGGACTCCAGGCTCGGCGGCCCCGCCAGGTTGCGATAGGCGTCGTCGAGCAGCTCCAGCACCAGCCCGTCGCGCCCTTGCGGATGCCCGGCGAGCTGGCCGAGCACCTCGATCAATTGCGCATGGCGCCCCGCCGCCAGGCAGGCGGCCATCTCGCTGGCGGGGGTGCCATCGCTGGTCACTTCGCCCTTGAACAGCTTCAGCGCCACCGTGCGCGTCGAGCCGTCCGGCTGGTGCCAGCCGGCGCGATGGATGACCCCGGAGGCTCCTTCGCCGATCAAACCGTCCAGGCTCAGCTCGCTCCAGTCCAGCGCAGCGATGCCGCTGTCGGCCAGCGCCGGCAGACGGCACAACGGGTTGCCGGCGTAGGCCAGCCAGGCCAGGCGCGGCAGCGTCGCCAGCCAGGCCGGCAGGCGCTGGAAACGGTTGGCGGCGATCCGCAGCAGTTCCAGGCCTTCGCAAGCGGCCATGCTCTCGGGCAAGGCCTCCAGGCGGTTGCCGGCCAGCATCAGCTTCTGCAACGGCCGGCGACCCAGTTCCTCGGGCAGCGTGGCAATCCGGTTGTCGGTGAGGATCAGCCAGCGCAGCGCTGGCGGCAGGGCCGCGGCCGGCACCCGCTCGATGCGGTTGGACTTGAAGCCGACCATGCTCAGCGCCGGACAGTCCCCCACCGCCGCCGGCAATTCGGCGAAGTCGTTGGCGGAACAGAACAGCACCTTGAGACGATGCAGCCGCCCGAGGTCGTCCGGCAGGCTGTCCAGGGCGTTGCCGCTGAGGTTGAGCACCTCCAGGGAGTCGGCCAGCTCGAAGATTTCCCGGGGGAACTCGCGCAGGCCGCAGGACAGGTCCAGGCGCGTGGCGCCGGCCAGTTCGCCGCTGCGCAGTTGCTGCAAGGTGTGCATGGTTCGACGGACTCCGGCCAGGGCGGATGGAAAGCCGCGCATGATAGCCAAGGCGTTGCGGAACGCGCACCCTCGCCGTGCTAGAGTGGCCGCCCCGAATCGACAGGACCACAGAGAATGGAACTCTCCCCCGCCGAACGCCAACTCCTGCTGGCCCATCGCCTGGCCGTGTTCGACGGCTGCGTGGTGTACGACGCCCAACCGCCGGTGTCCGCCGAACACGTCCAGCGTCTTGCCGAAGGCCTGGCCGGACCGATTCCAGAAGACCTGCTACGCCTCTGGCGCACCTGTTTCGGCGGGCGCCTCGGCTATGACCTGGAAGTCGACTACGACGGCCACCGCCACCCGTTCTCTTTCAGCGAACTGTTCTATCCGGACAGCGACGGCTACCACGACCTCTGGGGCTGGATCGAACACGAGCGCGAGCTGGCGGCGGAAGCCGCGGCAGAAGAAGGCCGCGACTGGAACGGCAAGCTGGCCTACCTGCCGTTCGGTGGCTTCGAGTACCTGGAGCGCCTCTACGTCTGCGTCGAACCCGGCCCCGAGCATGGCGCGGTAATCGCCTGGAGCCACGGCCTGCCGCCGGCCTGGGCCGGACGCCTGCACCAGGATTCGGTGACGCGCCTGGCCGACGATGTCGGCGGGCTGTTCCGCCTGTTGTCCTTCGAACAGGATCCGTTCGATGCCGAGAACGCCTGCGGCGTGGCCGACGAGCTACTGGAAGCGCTGGACGCCCTGGAGGCCGCTGGGGAGCCCGGCAAGGCGCTGAAGGGCCGCCTGGAAGTCCTGCTGCGCCAGCGCATCCTCGACTGGCGGCCGGCCCTCGCCGACGGCAGCCTGGCCGCCGAGCCAAGGCTGCGTCAACTGGCCCTGGCCGAAGCTGCGCAAGACGGCGACATCGACCTGCTGCAACGCCTGCGCGATGCCGGCTGCGACTTCGCCGAAACCTTGCGCGGACGCGGCGGTGTGCTGGAGGCCTGCCTCGCCCGCGGGCGCCTGGAGGCCGCCAGATGGCTGCTCGACCAGGGCGTCGCGGTGCACCAGGACAGCCTGCAGATTGGCGCCGCGCACCTCGATGCGGTCCTGGCCGAACGCCTGTTGCGGCTCGGCGCGATCTCCGACCCGAATACGGTGCTCCTCGCCCTGCAATACGGCGACGCCGACGCCGCGCGGATCATGGCGCGACCGCTGCTGGAGGAGTCGCCGGCGAGGGCCAGCGCCCTGCGTCTGGCCCTCGCCAGCCGCGCCGAGCGCGAGCGCAGCGACGCCAGGCGGGTCAGGTCGGGAAAGATGGGCAGCAACCGCAGTCCCGACGACTACCTGGCCCTGGCCGAGCGCCTGGAGCGCTTCCTCGCCGAGCTGCCAGGCTGAGGCTCAACCCTCCGGTCCCTGCACCTCGATGAAGGAACCGTCGGCCAGCCGCTCGAACGCCCGTCCCGGCGGCGCGTCGAGCAGCGGCAGGATGCTGTCGTCGGCGTTCAGCACCGAGCCCAGGCTGACGTAGGCGGTGGTCCCGGCGGTATTCATGTAGTCGTCCGACTCGTCGCCGGCCATCAGTCGCCAGCCGCTGTCGTTTTCCTCTTCCGGCGCCTCGCGGTAGAGGTAGCCGACCGCCTTCCCCTCGTCTATCACCCGGCGCGTCACGAAGCAGCGCCGGGCATAGCGCGAGATCGGCGTTTCCCGCGGGTCGTGCTCGGTGTTGATGATGTGCCGCGCCTCGAAGACGATGCGCTCGCCCAGCGACAGGTCGCGGATGTATTGCGGATAGTTGTCCAGGCGGCCGCTGAAGGCGCCATCCGCCTCGATGCCCTCGACCGTCACCCAGAGCCGCTCGGCGCGCGGCGCATCGGGGTTGTCGGTATCGAAGGCGAAGATCAGCTTGACGCTTTCCCCGGCGGCGACCCGGTCGATGGTCTCCGCGTCCGGTTTGTAGAAGGTGTAGGGATGGCGGACAGCGATCGCACTGGCGTCCACCAAGGTCCACGAGGCCATGTCGACTCCCGCTTGGCTGGCTACGCGGCGCCCGTAGCCTGGGCTGCCACGGGCACGCCGGTGCCCGGGCGGCATGGGTGGAATGGCGTGGCCGAGGTTCGGGTCGCGGCGCCCACCGGCAGGTCGAAGCCATGCCCGGCCAGGAACCGCCCTTCGGCCCGCCTACCCAGAGGAAAGTAGCAGCGCCGCCGCGCAGCCGCCAGCAACGGGCTGTCGCAGAGCGCCGCCCCGGACGGGGCGGCGGCGCGCCTTCAGAGGACTTGCAGCGGGTATTCGACGATCAGGCGGACTTCGTCGAGGTCCGACTCGAAGCTATCGGAGCGCACGGTGGCCTGGCGCACGCGGAACGCCAGGTCCTTGGCCGCGCCACCCTGCACCACGTACTTGACCTCCACGTCGCGTTCCCAGCGGCCCTGGTTGGTCAGCGGGTTGCCGTTGGCGTCGGTGCGCATGTAGACGCTGTTGGCATTCGAATAATCGGCGTCCCAGCCCTTGCCATAGCGGGTCATGAAGCTCAGCCCCGGCACGCCGAAGGCGGCCATGTCGAGGTCGTAGCGGAGCATCAGCGAGCGTTCCTTGGGCGAGTTGAAGTCGCTGTACTGGATCGAGTTGTCCAGGTAGATGGAGTCGGTCTGGCGCAGGTAGTCGAAGTCGTCGTCGCCGTTGTTGCGCTGGTACGACAGCAGCACCTGGTGCGGACCGTAGGCGAAGCCGCCGCGCACGCTCCAGATGTCGTTGTCGAGTTCGCCCATCACCTGCCTGCCCTGGTCCTTGACCTTGTAGTAGTTGGCGCCGCCGAGCAGGGACAGCTTGTCGTCCAGCGGATAGTTGAAGCTGGTGCCGGCGTAGTACTGGTCCCAGGCGTCCTTCTGGCGGCTGCCGTAGAGGCTGACGCTCCAGTGCTCGGTGGCCTGGTAGTCGCCGCCGGCGTAGGCGACCCACGGCGAGTCGATGCGCCGGCCGGTGTAGAAGCTGTAGAAGTCGTCGCTGCCGCTGGTGCTGTTCGGCTGGGTCATCGAGTTCAGCTTGCCGGCCTGCAGGGTCAGGCCCTTCGCCAGGCTGTCGTTGACCAGGGTGAAGCCACGGAAGCTGGAGGGGAACAGCCGGCTGTTGCCGTACTGGATCACCGGGGTTTCCGGGAACACGTCGCCGACCCGCAGCACGGTGCCGTACCAGCGCAGCTTGACCGCGCCGCCGGCTCGCGAATAGTCGTCCTGCGGCCGCCCCTGGTCGTCATAGGGCAGCAGGTCGACGCTACCGCCGGCGCCGGAACGCCCGCCGCCGCTGTCCAGGCGCACGCCGAGCTGGGCGAAGGCGTCGATGCCGACGCCCAGCGTGCCCTGGGTGAAGCCCGAGGAAAAGTTGGCCATGAAGCCCTGCACCCACTCCTCGGTGTAGCCGCCGCCCGCCGGGCTCGATTGGCCCTTGCGGAAGTCGCGGTTGAAGTAGAAGTTGCGCAGCAGCAGGTTGACCTCGCTGCCCTCGATGAAACCTTCCTTGCTCCGCTCGGCGTTCTCCTCGGCGACGGCCGAGGCCATCAGTCCGGCGCCCAGCAGCAGTGGAAGCGTCCACAGTCGTTTCTTTCCATCCCCTTGCATGGCGATTGCTCCAGATCGGTTCATGTCTGTTTTTCTTCTGCGGCCATGCCTTGCGGCGCTGGCTGTGCGTGAACTTCTGGTCGATCGCGCCCCCGCGCAGTCCTGCCGCAACCGGCATTGACCGTGGGGCTGATTCTGGAACCGGGGAAATGACGCAGACATGAGGCGGGGATTACTTTTCCGCAATCTTAACTCGCACTTAATGCGCTTCGCGCAGACTCCTCCGCCATGCAACGGAGCATCGCCGAAGTTATCGGAAACGTAATTTTCCACTCACCCTCGGGTAATCCGTCCGCTCTTACTCTTTGCTCAAACGGGACGAATACCTCGCCCCGGCGACGAGCCAACCCGAGAGGTTTGCCATGAAGATCATCCCGATGCTGCTGGCCGCCCTGCTGGCGACCGGCGCCGCCACTACCCAGGCCCAGGACGGCAGCGAACGCTCCTGGCAGTACAACGCCGAATTCCGCGCCGCGCAGAAAGAACTGCGCGAAAAGCGCCTGCAGAAGCAACAACTGGAAGCGCAAGCGCAGAAGACCGACCGCAGCAAATGCGCCGAGCGCAAGAACGGCAACGGCTGAGCAGCCTTTCACCGAGCAATACACTTGTCCTTTTTGGGTTGCTCCTTTGGACAAGTCCTGAGGCGCCAGTCATGGCGCCTTTTTTTATCCGCCGTCGCGCCTGGCGGAAGAAGGCGGCATGGTCGCCAGCGACCAGCCGCCCTCCCCGTTTCCCGCCTTACTCCTGCAATGCCCGCGGCCGCTGGCTGCGGCGCTCGGCGGCGGGCGCCGGGCTGGACTGGAGCTGGAAGTCGAAATCCAGTTCGGCGAAGCGTCCGCCCTCCACGCCGCGGTCGCGGGCCGCGGCGGGGTCGTCGTTGAAGCGCAGGTCGCCGATCAGCCCATCGCGGGTGGCATAGGCGAAGTCGTCCCACAGGTAGCGGTCGCCCGCCAGGTTGATCTGGGTGGTCAGGTGGCGATGGCCGGGCGCCGAGACGAAGAAGTGAATGTGCGCCGGCCGCTGGCCGTGGCGGCCGAGGCGGTCGAGCAGTTCCTGGGTCGGGCCGTCGCTCGGGCAACCGTAGCCGGACGGCACGATGCTGCGCGCACGGTAGCGGCCGTCGGCGTCGGTGCGGATGCGCCGGCGCAGGTTGTATTCGGACTGGCTGCTGTCGAAGTAGGAATAGGTGCCTTGGGTATTGGCGTGCCAGACATCGACGATGGCCCCGGCCAGCGGCTGGCCATCGGGACCGCTGACGCGGCCCTGGAGGAACATCACGGTGCCGGCGTCGCGGCCGTCGTCCATCCGTGCCTCGCCGTCGCTCAGCGGCGCGCCGGCGACGTACAGCGGCCCTTCGATGGTGCGCGGCGTGCCGCCGGTGAGGCCGGCCTCGGCGTCCTGGGCGTCGAGCAGCAGGTCCAGGTAATGCTCCAGGCCCAGCCCGGCGGCCAGCAGGCCGGCCTCCTGGCGGCTGCCCAGGCGGTTCAGGTAGTCCACCGCTTTCCAGAATTCGTCGGGCGTGACCTGCATTTCTTCGATCAGCTTCGCCGTGTCGTCGAGGATGCGCCGCACCAGGGCCTTGGTGCGCGGATCGCCGCGTTCGTTGAGCTGGCCGCTGGCCTCTTCGAAGAAGCGCTGGACATCGGCAGTCTGGGAAATCTTCACGGTCATGGCGTTTGCCTCTGCTTGTTGTTGTCGGGCGTGGGAAGGGAATCTCAGCGGTCGTCGGCATGGATCGACGAGGGATGCCGGCAAAGCCCGTCGATCTCGATGTCCATGTAGGGAAACAGCGGCAGCCGGGTCAGGGTGTCGTGCAGCGCCTCGACGCTGGGCAGGTCGAACAGGCTGTAGTTGGCGTAGTGCCCGGCGATCCGCCAGAGGTGCCGCCAGCTGCCCCCGCGCTGGAGGCGCTGGGCCATTTCCTTCTCCTCGGCCTTGAGCCGCTCGGCCTGTTGCGGGTCCATGTCGACGGGCAACTTCACGGTCATCTTCACGTGGAACAGCATCGGTCGTTTCTCCTCTGTCTGCGGGACGGCTTCAGCGCCGGCGGAAGCGCGCCAGGCGCTCCTCGTCGAGCGCCAGGCCGAGACCCGGCGCACGCGGCACGTGCAAGTTGAAATCCTGGTAGCGCGGCGACTCGAGGAGGATGTCCTCGGTCAGCAGCAACGGGCCGAACAGTTCGCTGTGCCAGGCCAGGCGGTCGAGGGTGACGAAGGCGTGGGCGGCGGCCAGGGTGCCGATGCCGCCCTCGAGCATGGTCCCGCCGTACAGGCCGATCCCGGCCGCCTCGGCGATCGCCGCGCTACGCAGCACCGCGCGCGGTCCGCCGTTCTTGGCGATCTTCAGGGCGAACACCGGGGCGGCGCCCTCGCGAGCCAGGTGGAAGGCATCCTCGACGCTCTCGATGGCCTCGTCGGCCATGATCGGCGCGCCGCCGCGGCTGCTCAGGCGCGCCAGGCCGACGCGGTTGTGGCGGGCGATGGGCTGTTCGATCAGGGCGATGCCGTTGTCGCCGAGCGTCGCGCAGGCACGCTGGGCAACGCCTTCGTCCCAGGCCTGGTTGACGTCCACCCGCACGCTGGCGCGCTCGCCGAGGGCGCGCTTGATGGCGATCGCGTGGGCCACGTCGGCATCCACCTCACCGGCGCCGATCTTCAGCTTGAAGTGCCGGTGGCGGCGCAGGTCGAGCATCCGCCCGGCTTCCTCGATGTCGCGGCCGGTGTCGCCGCTGGCCAGGGTCCAGGCCACCTCCAGGCTGTCGTGCAGGCGGCCGCCGAGCAGTTCGCTGACGGCCAGGCCGAGGCGCTTGCCATGGGCGTCGAGCAAGGCGGTCTCGACCGCCGAGCGGGCGAAGGTGTTGCCCCTGATGTGTCGGTCCAGGCGCTGCATCGCGGCATTCACGTTGTCCGCCGGCTGGCCCAGCAGCAACGGGGCGAAATGCGCGTCGAGATTGCTCTTGATGCTCTCCGGGCTCTCGCTGCCGTAGGCCAGGCCACCGATGGTGGTGGCTTCGCCGAGGCCCTCGATGCCATCGCTGCAACGCAGGCGGAGGATCACCAGGGTCTGCCGGTTCATGGTGTGCATGGCCAGCTTGTGCGGGCGGATGGTCGGCAGGTCGACGATGATCGACTCGAGGCTTTGGATCACGGCTTGGCTCATTCTCGGGGGTCCACCAGGGTTGCGGTCGGGTTTTCGACGGTTCGCCGCTCAAGGCTCGCTCGATACCGAGCGGGTTTCGCCGTTGTCTCAACCAAGCATCCATCGCCTTCTTCACTGGGGTCCAATATCATCTTCCTCTCGAACCATACCCTGGAGGTATCATGGAGCTTCGTCACCTGCGCTACTTCCAGGCGCTGGCCCGGACCCTCAACTTCACCCGCGCCGCCGAGCAGTTGCACATCGCCCAGCCACCGCTGAGCCGGCAGATCCAGCAACTCGAGGAAATGCTCGGGGTGGCCCTGCTGGAGCGCGGCCGGCCGCTGCGCCTGACCGAAGCCGGGCGCTTCTTCCACGAACAGAGCGCGACGCTCCTGGACCAACTGGAAAGCATCTGCGACAGCACCCGGCGGATCGGCCAGGGCCAGCGCCAGTGGTTCGGCATCGGCTTCGTGCCCTCGGCGCTGTATGGCGTGCTGCCGGAGCTGATCCGCCACCTGCGCGGCGACCCGGAGCTGGAGCTGGGCCTGCTGGAGATGACCACCCTGCAACAGGTCGAGGCGCTGAAGAGCGGGCGTATCGACATCGGTTTCGGACGCATCCGCATCGACGACCCGGCGATCCGCCAGAGCGTGCTCAGCGAAGAGCCGCTGGTCGCCGCCCTGCCCGCCGGGCACACGTTGCTCGGCCAGCCGCTGAGCCTGGAGCGCCTGTCGCGCGAGCCGTTCGTGCTCTACCCCGGCCAGCCGCGGCCGAGCTACGCCGACCACGTGCTGGCGCTGTTCGCCACCCACGGCCTGAGCCTGCGCGTGACGCAATGGGCCAACGAGATGCAGACCGCCATCGGCCTGGTCGCCGCCGGACTCGGCGCGACCCTGGTGCCGGCCTCGGTGCAGTTGCAGCACCGCGACGACGTCGCCTACCAGGCCCTGGCCGACGCCTCCCTGACCTCGCCGATCATCGTCAGCCGGCGCCAGGGCGACGGCTCCCCGCACCTGCGGCGCTGCCTGGCGCTGATCGGCCGCGAGGACGCCTGAACGCCCTCTCAGGAGCGCCGCGCAGCGCGGCGCTGGGTCATGCTCGGGGTTTCCTCGAAGCGCTTGCGGTAGTCCACGGAGAAGCGTCCGAGGTGGCTGAAGCCCCAGCCCAGGGCGATCGTCGAGATGCTGCGGGCGCCGCCGCTGGCGAGGATCTCCTCGCGCACCGCGGCGAGCCGGTAGTGCTTCAGGTAGCTCATCGGCGACACCCCGAAGTAGCGACGGAAGCCCTCGAACAGCTTGAACCGCGAGACCCCGGCGGCGCGTTCCACGTCCTCCAGGCTCAGGGTCTCGCGGGCGTTGGCCTGGAGAAACTCGCGGGCGCGCAGCAGGTAGTGCGGCGGGCGCCCGCCAAGGCCCTGCTGCAGGGCCTCGCTGTAGTTGTTCGGCTGGGCCAGGATCAGTCCCTTGATCAGCGCGCGTTCCAGGTCGCTGCTGAAAAACGCCTGGGCGTAGAGTTCGCTGCGCGCCATCTCCTCGCTGATGTGCCGCACGGTGCGCCACCAGGACGCGGAGGCGCCATCCAGGGCATCCATCTCCGGATCGAAGCGCAAGGGCGTATCGATCGGCCGCTGCAACATCTCCTCCAGGACCTTGCGCATCGCCGTGCGGCCGATCACCACCTGCAACTTGCGGCAGTCCCCGGCGATGCTCAGCTCCTGGCGCTCGTTGGGCGCGATGATCACCCCGCGGCGGACGTCGGAGAGCAGGCGCAGCCCGCCCCGACACAGCTCCTGCTCGCCGCTGAGCGGCAGGCTCAGGCTGTAGGCGTTGAACGCCGCGGCATCCTCGACGGTGATGGTGACGTCGGTGCCGTAGCCGATGTAGCCGAGGGTGGTGCACATCGACTTCAGCACGTTGCCGTGGTGCTGGAACTGCACCAGTCCCGGGCTCGCCGCTTCGAGCCGGTGCGGCCCGCAGACCTTCGACATCCAGGAACGGGCGGCGGCCAGGTCCAGGTGGTCGGCATGGAGATCGCCACGATCGGCGACGGGATGGGTCCTCATCATGGTTCGGCACTCGACACGGCAAGGCTGGGGGTGCGCTCTGCTGGCGCTCTGTTTTCAGCAAAATGCAAGGCATATGCCGGCGCAAGGCCGGCTCCCCGCATCCTCCACTATCCGGATAGCGTTCGCCGACTTTCCGGACAAAGCGTCCGCCGCAAGCGCCGCTCGAACCTCGGCCGAGCCCTCCGCGAGCCCCCCGGCCGCTCCTCGGCGGCTGCGGATTTTCGGGATGCGCATCGTCGACTAAGCGGATAGCCCGCCCCCGCTCGCGGCCGTTGAATGGGTCACCCATAACGACAACGCACAAGGGTGAGAACGCATGAACGCTACCCGCAGAAGCCTCGAACAGTGGCGCGACTATGTCGGCGGCTGCCTCGACTTCCGTCCCGAGGAAGGCATCTTCCGCATCGCCCGGGACATGTTCACCGAACCGGAGCTGTTCGACCTGGAGATGGAGCTGATCTTCGAAAAGAACTGGATCTACGCCTGCCACGAAAGCGAACTGGCCAGGCCCCACGACTTCGTCACCCTGCGCGCCGGACGCCAGCCGCTGATCGTCACCCGCGACGGCAACGGCCAGTTGCACGCGCTGGTCAACGCCTGCCAGCATCGCGGCGCGACCCTGGTGCGGGTCGGCAAGGGCAACCAGTCGACCTTCACCTGTCCGTTCCATGCCTGGTGCTACAAGAACGACGGCCGGCTGGTGAAGGTCAAGGCGCCGGGCGAATACCCGGAAGGCTTCGACAAGGCCACCCGTGGCCTGAAGAAAGCGCGCATCCAGAGCTACAGGGGCTTCGTCTTCGTCAGCCTGGACGTCGCCGGCGAGGACGACCTGGTGGACTTCCTCGGCGACGCCCGGGTGTTCCTCGACATGCTGGTGGCGCAGTCTCCCAGCGGCGAGCTGGAAGTGTTGCCCGGCACCTCCACCTACACCTACGAAGGCAACTGGAAGCTGCAGAACGAGAATGGCCTGGACGGCTATCACGTCAGCACAGTGCACTACAACTACGTAGCCACCGTGCAGCACCGCCAGCAGGTCGAGGCCGAGCGCGGCGGCGTGGCCGCCACCCTCGACTACAGCAAGCTCGGCGCCGGCGACGCGGCCACCGACGACGGCTGGTTCTCCTTCGCCAACGGCCACAGCGTGCTCTTCAGCGAGATGCCCAACCCCGCCGTACGCCCCGGCTACGCCAGCGTGATGCCGCGGCTGGTGGCGGAATACGGCCAGGCCCGCGCCGAGTGGATGATGCATCGCCTGCGCAACCTCAATCTCTACCCCAGCCTGTTCGTCATCGACCAGATCAGCTCGCAGCTGCGCATCGTCCGCCCGCTGGCCTGGAACCGTACCGAGATCGTCAGCCAGTGCATCGGCGTCAAGGGCGAGTCGGACGCCGACCGGGAGAACCGGATCCGCCAGTTCGAGGACTTCTTCAACGTCTCCGGGATGGGCACGCCCGACGACCTGGTGGAGTTCCGCGAAGCCCAGCGTGGCTTCCAAGCCCGCCTGGAGCGCTGGAGCGACATCTCCCGCGGCCACGGCAAGTGGCTCGAAGGCGCGACGCCGAACAGCCAGGCGCTGGGTATCGCGCCGCTGCTGACCGGCACCGAGATCACCCACGAAGGCCTCTACGTCAACCAGCACGCGCATTGGCGGCGCTTCCTCCTCGACGGCCTGGAGCGCCTGGCCCTGCGCGCGAAGGAGGTGACCCCATGAACGCCGGACTGCAGTACCGCGTCGAACAGTTCCTCTACCGCCACGCCGAACTCTGCGATGCCCAGGACTGGGACGGCTACCTCGCGCAGTTCGACGAACAGTGCGAGTTCCACCTGCCGCAGTGGGAGTCCGAGCACCGCTACACCCGCGATCCGAAGCGCGAGATGTCGCTGATCTACTACCCCAGCCGTGCCGGCCTGGAAGACCGGGTGTTCCGTATCCGCACCGGCAAGGCCGCGTCCACCGTGCCGATGCCGCGCACCCTGCACCAGATCGGCAACGTGCGCATCGCCGAGGAAGGCGAAGGCCTGCTGCGAGTGCGGGTCAACTGGCAGACCCTGTTCCAGCGCCTGGACCAGACCGGCAGCTTCTTCGGCCATACCACCTACCGCCTGAAACCCCATGGCGAGACCTGGCTGATCGCGCGCAAGCACATCGTCCTGCTCAACGACCGGATCGACTCGGTCCTCGACTTCTACCACCTCTGAACGGCGGGCCCCGTCACGATGAATCACAAAGTCGCCCTCAGCTTCGCCGACGGCAAGACCCTGTTCCTGCCCGTCGGCCACGACGACCTGCTCCTCGACGCCGCCCTGCGCCACGGCATCAACCTGCCGCTGGACTGCCGCGAAGGGGTCTGCGGCACCTGCATGGGCCGCTGCGAGGCGGGCAGCTACAGCCTGGACTACGCCGACGAGGACACCCTCTCCGCCGCCGACCTGGAGCAGCGCAAGGTGCTCGCCTGCCAGACCCGGGTGCGCTCCGACGCGGCCTTCTACTTCGACTTCGCCTCGACCCTCTGCCATGCCGCCGCGGCCCAGGCGCACAGCGGCGTGGTGCGCGAACTGCGCCTGCTCTCCGAGGACACCGCGCTGCTCCGCCTCGACGCCGGCGCCGCGGGCCGCCAGCTGGACTTCCTGCCCGGCCAGTACGCGCGCCTGCAAGTACCCGGCAGCGACTGCCGGCGCGCCTACTCCTTCGCCAACCGGCCGAATCCGCAGAACCACCTGCAGTTCCTTATCCGCCTGCTCCCGGGCGGCGCCATGAGCGACTACCTGCGCCAAGGGTGCAGGGTCGGCGACGAGATCCGCTTCGAGGCGCCGCTGGGCACCTTCTACCTGCGCCAGGTGGAGCGCCCGTTGCTGCTGGTGGCCGGCGGCACCGGCCTGTCGGCGTTCCTCGGCATGCTCGACGAACTGGCCGAGCGCGGTTGCGAGCGGCCGGTGCATCTCTACTACGGGGTACGCCGCGCCGCCGATCTCTGCGAATTGCAACGGATCGCCGGCTACGCCGAGCGGCTTCCCGGCTTCCGCTTCGCCCCGGTGCTCAGCGAGGCGGACGCCGACTGGGATGGCCGGCGCGGCTACCTGCACGAGCATTTCGACGCCGCCCGCTTGCGCGACGAAGCTTTCGACCTCTACCTGTGCGGGCCGCCGCCGATGGTCGAGGCGGTCCGCCAGTGGCTGCGCGAGCGCTCCCTGGAGCATCTGCGGCTGTACCTGGAGAAGTTCACCGAAAGCGGCGACTGAAGCGCTCAGCCGAGGTCGCCGCCAGCTACCGGCAGGGTCACGCCGGTAATGTAGGACGCCTCGTCGGAGGCGAGGAAGAGGATCGCCGCGACCTGTTCGTCGATGCTGCCGTAGCGCTTCATCAGGCTGCTGTCGAGGGTCTGCTCGACGATCTGTCGATACCAGCGCCGCTCCTCCTCGCTCTGCGCCGCGGCGTTGCGCGGAATCCTTCGCGGCGGCGCGTCGGTGCCGCCCGGCGCCACCGCGTTGACGCGGATGCCCTGGTCGGCGGTCTCGAACGCCAGGCAGGCGGTCAGCGCGTTCACCCCGCCCTTGGCGGCGCCATAGGGCACCCGGTTGACCCCGCGGGTGGCAACCGACGAGACGTTGACGATCGCCCCGCTGCCCTGCCCCAGCATCGCCGGCAGCGCCGCTCGGCAACACCACAAGGTGGGCAGCAGCGAACGCCGCAGCTCGGCCTCGATCTCGTCCTCGGCGTAGTGTTGGTAGGGCTTCGCCCAGAGGGTGCCGCCGACGTTGTTGACCAGGATGTCCAGCCGGCCGAAACGCTCCAGGGTCCGCTCCAGTACCCGCTGGCATTCGGCGTAGCGCTCCAGGTCGGCGGTCAGGCACAGGCAGGCGTCGCCGGCCAGTTCGTGGACCAGCTCGGAGCGGTCCACCGCCACCACCCGCGCGCCTTCCTCCAGCAGGCGCCGGACCACGCCCAGGCCGATGCCCTGGGCGGCGCCGCTGACCAGGGCGACCTTGTCGCGGAATCTGTCGTTCATGGGAGTCTCCTTGGCTCGCTCGGGTTCAGGCCGCGCTGGCGGCGAACTTTTCGTAGTAGAAATTCGCCGGGCGCACGCCCTGCTCGCGCAGGTAGCGCTCGACCGCCTCGACCATCGGCGGCGGCCCGCACAGGTAGATGTCGACGTCGCCCTCGTGCAGGTGCTGCGCGGCGATGTGCTCGGTCACGTAGCCCTTGCGCGGATAGTCGCTGTCGGCGCTGGCCACGCAGGCGCTCCAGGTGAAGCCGGGAATCCGTTCGGCGAACGCCTCCAGGCGCTCGAGCCCGACTAGGTCGACGTCGTGGGTCACCCCGTAGACCAGGTGCAGCGGGTGCGCGCTGCCCTGTTCGGCGATCCGTTCGAGCATCGCGGTGAACGGCGCCAGGCCGGTGCCGCCGGCCAGCATCAGCAGTGGCCGGTGAATCTCGCGCAGGTAGAAACTGCCCAGCGGGCCGTCCATCGCCAGGCTGTCGCCGGCCCTGGCCGTGCCACTGAGGAAGCCGCTCATCAGCCCGCCGGGGACGTTGCGGATCAGGAAGCTGACCTCGCCGTCCTTCGCCAGCGAGCTGAAGGAGTAGGCGCGGCGCTGCTCGCTGCCGGGTACCTGGAGGTTGACGTACTGCCCGGGCAGGAACGCCAGGCTGGCCAGCGCCTCGCCGCGCAGCGACAGGCCGATGGTGCTCGGCGACAGTTGCCGGACTTCGCTGATGCGCGCCTCGTAGCGCGCCTGGCCGGTCCTGCACAGGGTCGAGGACGCCGGCACGCGCAGCACGCAGTCGCTTTCGGCGCGCATCTGGCAGGTCAGCACGTAGCCGCGGGCGGCTTCCTCGGCGCTGAGGGCATCGTCGATGTAGTCCTGGCCCAGCGCATAGCGCCCGGCCTCGGCCAGGCACTTGCAGGTGCCGCAGGCGCCGTCGCGGCAGTCCAGGGGGATGTTGATGCCCTGGCGGTAGGCCGCGTCGGCCACGGTCTCGCCGGGCGCGGCATGGATGAAGCGGGTCACCCCGTCTTCGAAGTTGAGTGCGATCCGATGGTTCATGGCATGTCCCTCGACAGCCCGCCGGCGCGGGCGTCAGACGTGGTAGACGTCGATCAGCTGGCGAACGTAGTCGTTCTTCAGGATCACTTTCTTGGCCTTGATCAGCGGACTCTCGCCGCGTACGTCGAGGTCGTAGAAGGTGGTGCCGAAGTAGCTGTCCACGGTCTTGTAGCGATAGCTCAGGGTGTGCCAGTTGCAGCGCACGCGGCAGATGCCGTCGTCCTCGCCGAGCAGTTCGATGTTGCTCAGGTTGTGCGAGGTGCGGGTGTCCGGCAGGGTCGCGCTGGAGCGCTCGGTGCGGATGCGGAATACCCGGTCCTCCAGGCCGCCGCGGTTGCCGTACCAGATCAGCGAGATTTCCCGCTGCGGGTCCTCGGTGAGCTGGTCGCGGTCGTCCCAGGACGGCATCCAGAAACTGGCGTCCGCGGCGTACAACGCCAGCCAGGCGTCCCAATCCTTGTCGTCGAGATAGCGCGCCTCGCGGTAGAGGAAATCGCGCAGGGCGTCGTAGCCCAGGCTCATGACGCCACCTCCCGCAGCGCCACGCGCTGCGTTCGTTCGCGCTCCAGGGCGGCGAGCAGCGCCTCCTGCCAGTAGCGATGCTGCAATACGAACAGCCCTTCGTCCTCGGTGCGCACGCCGCTCAGGCGCGGCCGCAGGTCGATGGCCGCGGCCGCCGCGTCGGCGCCCTCTATCCAGTGTTCGGCGCCGCGCGACAGGTCGTTCCAGCCGACCACGCTGCCCTGGTAGCCCTGCTGGCAGGAACGGAACTCCTCCAGGTCGTCCGGGGTGGCCATGCCGCTGACGTTGAAGAAGTCCTCGTACTGGCGGATGCGCCGGGCGCGCGCCTCGGCGCTCTCGCCTTTCGGCGCGATGCAGTAGATGGTGATTTCCGTACGGTCCACCGACAGCGGCCGGGCGATGCGGATCTGCGAGCTGAACTGGTCCATCAGGTAGACGTTGGGGTACAGGCAGAGGTTGCGCGAGTTCTCGATCATCCAGTCGGCGCGGGCCTCGCCGAAGTCGCGGGCAAGCTCGGCGCGGCGCTCGAAGGCCGGCCGGTCCTCGGGGTTGGCCCAGCGACTCCAGAGCAGCATGTGGCCATGCTCGAACGAGTAGAAGCCGCCGCCCTGCCGGGCCCAGCCCGCGGCGCTCATGGTCCGCAGCGGGTCCGCGGCGTCGCGCTGCTGGCGCTGGCTCTGGGTCGCCGCGTAGTTCCAGTGCACCGAACTGACGTGATAGCCGTCGGCGCCGTTCTCGGCGGTGAGCTTCCAGTTGCCTTCGTAGACATAGCTGGAAGAGCCGCGCAGCACCTCGAGGCCTTCCGGCGACTGGTCGACGATCATGTCGATGATCTTCGCCGACTCGCCCAGGTGCTCGGCCAGCGGCCTGACATCGGGGTTGAGGCTGCCGAACAGGAAGCCACGGTAGGACTCGAAGCGCGCCACCCGGGTCAGGTCGTGCGAGCCCTCGCAGTTGAAGCCCTGCGGGTAACCGGCCTCGGCCGGGTCCTTGACCTTGAGCAGCTTGCCGGAGTTGTTGAAGGTCCAGCCGTGGAACGGACAGGTATAGCTGCTGCGATTGCCGCTCTTGTGCCGGCAGAGCATCGCGCCACGGTGGCTGCAGGCGTTGATGAAGGCGTTGAGCTGGCCGTCGCGGTTGCGCGCGATGACGATCGACTGGCGGCCGATCTGGGTGGTCAGGTAGTCGTTGACTCCGGCAACCTGGCTTTCGTGGGCGAGATAGACCCAGTTGCCCTCGAAGATGTGCTTCATCTCCAGTTCGAACAGGCGTGGATCGGTGAACATCTCCCGCTTGCAGCGGTAGACGCCGCGCTCGGGGTCTTCCTCGAGCAGAGAACGCAAGTAATCGCTACCCAGGGACATGGCCGGGGCCTCCGTTGTTATTGTTCAGGCCCGGTCAGGTTAGGTAGCGCGTGCTGCTGGGGATATCCGTTGCCTGCGGATCGCTGGCCGATTCCTGCACGCCGTGGCGGTCGGCGCTAGGCGCGCCGGCGCAGGGTTTCCGAAGGCAGCTCGCCGAACTGCCGGCGATATTGCTCGGCGAAGCGGCCGAGGTGGGCGAAACCGAAGTCCAGGGCCAGTTCGGTGAGGTTGCGTACCCGGCAGCCGGGGTCTTCCAGGCAGGCGCGGATGCGCTCCAGGCGCAGCCGGCGAATGTATTGCCGAGGGCTCTCGCCAAGCTGGCGCTCGAACAGCGCGTACAGCGAACGGGTGCTCATGTGCGCCTGCTCGGCCAGCGCCGCGACCTCGATCTCGCTCTGCAGATGGCGGCGGATGTAGGCATCGAGGCGGGCGAAGACGACCTGCGCATCGCCGGGGTCCTCGCGGCTGACGTTGGTCTTCAGCAGGGTCAGCAGCTTGCTGCCGAGGATCTGCTCGAAGTGGCTGTCGACCCGCGCCAGCCGCTCGCCGGACTCGGCCTCGCGGCAGACCAGGGCGAGCAGGCCGACGAAGCCTTCCAGCTGGTCCAGGCGATAGCGATGTTCGAGGAAACGCACGCCGCGCGCCGGATGGCTCCAGCGCTGCTCGGCGCAGATCGCTTCGAGCAGCGCGCAGGGCAGCTTGACGATGAATTTCTCGCAGTCCGCCGAATAGGTCAGGTCGACCGGATCGTCCGGGTTGATCAGCAACAGCTCGCCCGGCGCCAGGGCGTGTTCCTGCCCGCCGCCGCGCCACAGGCAGTGGCCGCGCAGGAGGATCTGCAGGTGGAAGATGCTCTCCAGCGCCGGCGAGGTGACCCGTACCGCCGCGCCGTAGCTGATCCGGCACAGGTCGAGGCTGGCGAAGGTGCGGTGGTCGAGGCTGGCTTGCGGCCTGCCGGCGGCCGGCAGGCGTATGCAGTGCGTACCGACGTGCCGGTTGACATAGCCGGACACCGCATAGGGGTCGGCACGTTCGAACACCCGGCTGCGCTCGCTGAGCAAGGAGGCATTCATGGGCAGGACACTCAGGCTGCTATCGTTGTTGTTATCGCCGCGCGGCACCAAGCGCCGGGCGCGGAACGTCCACCCACACTACGCAAGCCCTCCGCCGGCGACAATCCGGGCCGGCAATCGCGTGCGGTAATCGAACGGAATCCGTCCAACGGCCAACGAAAAAGGGCCGCCAGGGTTTCCCCTGCCGGCCCGCTTGCGCGCCCGCTTCAGCCGGCCGCCGGCGTCTCCTCGCGCGGTCCGGCGTCGCGCCCGTGGGTCCAGCGATAGAGCACCGGCAGCACCAGCAGGGTCAGCATGGTCGAGGACAGGATGCCGCCGATCACCACCGTCGCCAGCGGCCGCTGCACCTCGGCGCCGGTGCCGGTGGCCAGGGCCATCGGCACGAAACCGAGGGACGCCACCAGGGCGGTCATCAGCACCGGACGCAGGCGGGTGATGGCGCCCTCCCACACCGCCTGGTCGAGGCTGCGTCCTTCCTGCAACAGGTTGCGGATGAAGGAGATCATCACCAGGCCGTTGAGCACCGCCACCCCGGACAGGGCGATGAAACCCACCGCCGCCGAGATCGACAGCGGTATCCCGCGCAGCCACAGGGCCAGCACCCCGCCGGTGAGGGCGAAGGGGATGCCGGTGAACACCAGCAGGCCGTCCTTGACGTTGTTGAACATGGCGAAGAGCAAGGTGAACACCAGCAGCAGCGCCACCGGCACCACTACCTGCAAGCGCTTGGCGGCGGACTGCAACTGTTCGAACTGGCCGCCCCAGGTGGTCCAGTAGCCGGCCGGGATCTTCACCCCGTCCTGCAGCTTCTGTTGCGCTTCCAGCACGAACGAGCCGATGTCGCGGCCGCGCACGTTGGCGCTGACCACGATGCGCCGCTTGCCGTTCTCCCGGCTGATCTGGTTCGGTCCCGGCGAGAGGACGAGGCGCGCCACGTCCGACAGCGGGATGAAGTCGATCCGCGCCAGGTTGTTCGGCGGCAGCGGGATCAGCAGGTTGGACAGTGCCGGCAGGTCGGCGCGCAGGGTTTCCGGCAGGCGGATGACGATGTCGAAGCGGCGGTCGCCCTCGAACAGGGTACCGGCGTTGCGTCCGCCGAGGGCGGTGGCCACGGTGTCCTGGATGTCGCCGACATTGAGGCCGAAGCGTGCCGCCTTGTCGCGGTCGATGTCCACCGTCAGCACCGGCAGGCCGGTGGTCTGCTCGACCTTCACCTCGGAGGCGCCGTCGATGCCTTGCAGCACCTTGGAGATCTTCTCCGCGGTGTCGTTGAGCACCTGCATGTCGTCGCCGAAGACCTTCACCGCGACGTCGCTGCGCACCCCGGAGATCAGTTCGTTGAAGCGCAACTGGATCGGCTGGGAGAACTCGTAGACGCTGCCCGGCACCTCAAGGGCCGCGGCCTGCAATTCTTCCAGCAGCGCCTCCCGCGACTTCTTCGGGTCCGGCCACTGGCTCTGCGGCTTGAGCATCACGTAGCTGTCGGAGGCGTTCGGCGGCATCAGGTCGGAGGCGATCTCGGCGGTCCCGGTGCGGGCGAAGACCCGCTCGATCTCCGGGAACTTGCCCATCAGCTTCCTCTCCAGGGTCTGCTGCATCTCGACCGACTGGGTCAGGCTGGTGCCCGGCACCCGCAGGCCCTGCATGGCGAAGTCGCCCTCGCTGAGGCTGGGAATGAACTCGCTGCCCATCCGCGAGGCCACCAGCCCGGTGAGCAGGATCGCGCCGAGGGCGCCGCCGACCACCAGCGCGCGGTGCCCGAGCACCCAGCGCAGCGCCGGTTCGTAGGCCAGACGCGCGCGGCGCATGACGAAGTTCTCCTCCTCCTTGACCTTGCCGGTGATGAACAGCGCGATCGCCGCCGGGACGAAGGTCACCGAGAGGATCATCGCGCCGAGCAGCGCGGTGACCACGGTGAACGCCATCGGGTGGAACATCTTCCCCTCGACCCCGGTGAGGGCGAAGATCGGCAGGTACACCACCATGATGATGATCTGGCCGAAGACCAGCGCCCGGCGCGCCTCCCTGGACGCGGCGAAGACCTCGTGGAAACGTTCCGCGCGGGTCAGCTGGCGGCCGTGGTGGGCCTGGGCGTGGGCCAGGCGGCGGATGGCGTTCTCGACGATCACCACGGCGCCGTCGACGATGATGCCGAAGTCCAGCGCGCCGAGGCTCATCAGGTTGGCGCTGACCCTGTTGCCGACCATCCCGGTGAAGGTGAACAGCATCGACAGCGGGATGATGGTGGCGGTGATCAACGCCGCGCGGATGTTGCCGAGGAACAGGAAGAGCACCGCGATCACCAGCGCCGCGCCTTCCACCAGGTTCTTCTTCACCGTGGCCACGGCCTTGTCCACCAGGGTGGTGCGGTCGTAGACGGTGATCGCCTTGACCCCCTTGGGCAGGGTCCGGTTGATCTCCTCCAGGCGCTGGCCGACCGCCTGGGCCACTTCCCGGCTGTTCTCGCCGATCAGCATGAACACCGTGCCGAGCACCACTTCGCGGCCGTTCTCGGTGGCCGCGCCGGTGCGCAGCTCCTTGCCCAGGCCGACCTCGGCGACGTCGCGGATACGGATCGGCACGCCGTCGACGTTGGAAACGATGATCCCGCGGATATCGTCCATGTCCTTGACCTGGCCCGGCGCGCGGATCAGCAACTGCTCGCCGCGCCGCTCGATGTAGCCGGCGCCGACGTTCTCGTTGTTGCGCAGCACGGCGTTCTGCAGGTCGCCGAGGGTCAGCTTGTAGGCCGCGAGCTTCTTCGGATCCGGGGCGATGAGGAATTGCTTGGCGTAGCCGCCGATGGTGTTGATCTCGGCCACGCCCTTCACGTTGCGCAACTGCGGACGGATGATCCAGTCCTGGATGGTGCGCAGGTCAGTGGGGGTGTAGGCGCTGCCGTCCTCCTTGGTCGCGCCCTCCTCGGCCTCAACCGTCCACAGGTAGATCTCGCCGAGACCGGTGGAGATCGGCCCGAGGGTCGGCGAGATGTCTTCCGGCAGTTGCTCGCGCGCCGTGCTCAGGCGTTCGTTGACCTGCTGGCGGGCGAAGTAGATATCGGTGCCCTCCTCGAAGATCACCGTCACCTGGGAAATCCCCGGCCGCGACAGCGAACGGGTTTCCTGCAAACCCGGCAGGCCGGCCATGACGGTCTCCACCGGGTAGGTGATCCGCTGCTCCACTTCCAGCGGCGAGTAGCCGGGGGCGGCGGTATTGATCTGCACCTGGACGTTGGTGATGTCCGGGACCGCGTCGATGGACAGCTTCTGGTAGCTGCCGATGCCGACCCCGGCCATCCCCAGCACCGCCAGCAGGACCAGCCAGCGTTGCTCGATGGCGAATTGGATGATGCGTTCGAACATGCGAAGACTCCTGGAGCGGGACTCAGTGACCGTGTTCCGCCGAGCCCTTGCCCAGTTCGGATTTGAGGATGAAGCTGCCGCTGGCGGCGACCTGGCTGCCGGCGCGCAGGCCCTCGAGGACCTCGACGCGCTGGCCGTCGCTGATGCCCAGCTTGACCGGCTGGACCACGAAGCCATCGGCCACGCGGACGAACACCACGTCCTCGCCGTCGACGTTCTGCACCGCGCCGTCGGCGACCGTCAGGACTTCCTTGCGGGTCGCCTCGGCCACCTGCACGGAAACGAACAGGCCCGGGCGCCAGGTGCTCTCGGGGTTGCTCAGGGTGACCCGGGCGGTGGCCGCGCGGGTCTGCTCGCCGAGCAGGTCGCCGATGTAGGACACGGTGCCCTCCACCTCGCTATTCAGCGCCTGGGCGAGCACCTTGACCTTGCTGCCGACGCGGACCTGGCCGAGCAGTTGCGCGGGCACGTTGAAGGTGGCCCAGACCGAGGACAGGTCGGACAGGGTGAAGACGTTGGCGGTGCCGTCCACCGGCTCGCCCTGGGTCAGGTGCTTTTCCACCAGCACCCCGGCGAACGGCGCGCGCAGCTCGTAGCGGTTGCCGCCCTGCAGGCTGGGATTGCCGCCGAGCGCGGCGATCTTCGCCCGCGCGTTGTTCAGCGCGATCTCGGCTTCCTGCAAACCCTGGCGGGCGAGCAGGAATTCCTGCTCGGCGGAAATGCCCTCCTTCCACAGCTGCTGCTCGCGCTTGTAGGTGCTCTGCGCCAGGCTCAGGCGGCGCTGGGCGGCGGCGAATTCGCTGCGCTGGTCGGACAACTGCGGGCTGCTGATCACCGCCAGCAGCTCGCCCTGCTTCACCGCCTGGCCAAGATTGGCCGGCACGCTGTCGACGATCCCCGGCAGGCGCGGGACGATATGCGCGGTGCGGTCCTCGTTGAAGCGGATCTCGCCGGGCAGCGAGACCACCTGGGCCAGGCTGATCGTCCGCGCCGTATCGAGGGTGATGCCGGCGGCCTCGATCTGCTCGGCATCCAGCTCCAGCTTGCCCTCCTCGCGGGTGAAGGCGAAGTCGTAGCCCTGCTTGCCGGCCATCAGCTTGAGGCGCGCGGTGAAGGCATGCGGCTCGGCGATCCCGGCATTGGCCACCAGGCCATCGCCGCTGGCCTTGAACAGCAGGTCCTCGACCTCGCCGGTGGCACGCTCGACGTCGGCGCCGAGGACCACCTCCTGCGGCGCCAGCGCCTTGCCGCCGCGCTCGACCCAGGCCTTGAGCGGGCTGCCGTCCTCCGGCACCAGCAGTTCCAGGGTCAGGTCGCCCTGGCGCAACAACATGCCGCCGCGCGGTCCGCTGCCCTCGCCCTCGGCGGCCGCTTCGCCGGCGCCGGCCGGCGCCTTCCCGCCCAGCTCCAGGTAGGCGCCGCCGCCCAGGCCGAGCAGTGCCAGTGCGGTCACCGCGATAATCGTCTTCTTGCCCATTCTGTTCTCCCGAACCGTTCGGGGGGCGCGCCGGCGGCCCGCCCCGGAAATCTCACTGGCCGAGGTGGCCGATGTCTTCGCCGAGCAGGCGCTCCATGCTCACCCGCGCCTGTGCCGCGGCGTCCAGCGCGCGCACGTACTGGGCACGGACGCCGACCAGGGTGCGCTGGGCATCGAGCACGTCGAGGAAGTTGAACTTGCCCATCTCGAAGCCGCGGGTCATCGAGTCCAGCGCGCTCTGTGCGCCGGGCAGCAGGTCGCGACGGACCAGCGCCAGCTCCTGTTCCGAGGTGCGCAACTGGTCGTAGGCCTGTACCGCTTCGCTGCGCAGGCGCAGCAGGGTCGCGCGCTGCAGGTCGCGGGCCTGGTCGGCGCGGCTCTGGGCGGCGTAGATGTTGCCCTGGTTGCGGTCGAACAGCGGCAGCGGCATCGACAGGCCGATCAGGTTGACCCGTTCGCCACGTCCGTCGCGGGCGGTCTGGTCGTACTTGCTGCCGATGCTGACCGTCAGGTTGGGGATGCGCTGGCGCTTCTCCAGGTCGACCTGGGCCTCGCCGCGCGCTACCTCCTGGGCCGCCAGGCGCAGGGTCGGCGACTCGTCGAGATGGCGCAGCAAGGCGCCACGGGTGATGCTCGCCGGCACCGCGTCGAGCGCGCCGCCGACCCTGGCGAAGCCTGGCTGCGGCTCGTCCCAGGTGCTCGACAGCTGCACATAGGTGCGCTGCTGCTCCAGCTCCGCCTGGCTCAGGTCGAGCTGGGCGTTGTCCGCCAGGACCTGGGCGCGAACCCGTTCCACCGAGGAGATGCTGCCGGCCTTGACCCGTCGGTCGGCGGCCTGCAGCGCGCGCCTGGCCAGGTCCAGGGAGGTCTTCGCCAGGCGCACCCGCTCCTGCGCGGTCAGCGCCGCGTAGTAGGCGCCGCGGACCTGGGCGCGCAGTTCGGCGCGACGGACTTCCAGTTGGGTCCAGGCGATCTCGCTGCCGCGTTTCGCCACCTCCACCCGCGCACCGCGCTTGCCGCCCAGCTCCAGCGGCTGGGCGATGCTGACGCTGGTCTGGCGATTGCCCTGGCGGGTGTCCTCGACGCTCCAGGACAGATCCGGGTTGGGGATCAGCCCGGCCTGCTGCCGCGCGCCGCTGGCGATCTCGGTCTCGCGCCCCACCGCCGCCAGCTCGGGGCTGCTCCGCAGGGCCCGCTCCAACGCCTGCTCGAGGCTGATCGAAGTACCGTTGAAACTCACCGGCGCCTCGTTCGCCAGGGCCGGCAGGCCCAGGCAGAGTCCCATCAGTAGCCAGCAGGCGCGTTTCCCCGCGCTGGCCAGTGGCCGAAGTATCGGCATGTTCCGCTCCTCGTCTGCTGATCGTCGTCGGCGACGGCGATCCATTACCGGCCCGGAACCACGCAACCGTTCATCGGCGATATCTCGCCGGCGATATTCGAAGTTGCACTTCCGGGATGCGGCAGATGTTAGGTAGCGGGGCTTATCGGCAAGGTGACGGAAGAATTACAAGTCGGTAATGAATATTCTCCACGGACAATTAGCGGTTACACTTCGGCAACCTTCGAAGAGACTGGCAATAGTTGGATGAAACATAGGGACAAAAGCAACATGCGCTTACAAAAGGCATTGCCCCTCACGCCCAGCGGTGCTTGCGCCGCGGACATTTCCAAAGTTCTCAGGCGGACTCCCGGGAGAACTACCCGGTCATTCGATAATTATCATCGAAGCAGCGCAACGATATGAAATTACATTTCCAGGATTCTATCCAGGCAACGCCCGCAATGTAACTTTATAGCAATGCACTTAAACATTTACTTGCAAATGAATCCATACTTTATATAGGGGCGAACATGCGCATCCTTATTATCGAAGATGAAGTCAAGACTGCCGACTACCTGCACCAGGGCCTGACCGAAAGCGGCTACATCGTCGACCGCGCCAACGATGGCATCGACGGCCTGCACATGGCCTTGCAACACCCTTACGAACTGGTGATCCTCGACGTCAACCTGCCCGGCATCGACGGCTGGGACCTGCTCCGCCGCCTGCGCGAACGCAGCAGCGCGCGGGTGATGATGCTCACCGGGCATGGCAGGCTGACCGACAAGGTGCGCGGCCTCGATCTCGGCGCCGACGACTTCATGGTCAAGCCGTTCCAGTTCCCCGAACTGCTGGCGCGGGTCCGCTCGCTGCTGCGCCGCCACGACCAGGCACCGATGCAGGACGTCCTGCGGGTCGCCGACCTGGAGCTGGACGCCAGCCGCCACAGGGCCTTCCGCGGCCGGGTGCGGATCAACCTGACGACCAAGGAGTTCGCCCTGCTGCACCTGCTGATGCGGCGCAACGGCGACGTCATCACCCGGACGCAGATCATCTCGCTGATCTGGGACATGAACTTCGACAACGACTCCAACGTGGTGGAAGTCGCCATCTGCCGCCTGCGGGCGAAGATCGACGACGGCTTCGACCTCAAGCTGATCCATACCATTCGCGGCGTCGGCTACGTCCTGGAAGCGCGCCGATGACGCCACCAGGCCGACTGTCGCTGCGCCTGGCCCTGCTGGTCGGCGCCCTCGGCGCGCTGCTGGCCCTGGCGCTCGGCGCAATGGCGCACTGGAACCTCAGCCGCGAGCTGGAAGCCCGCGAGCGGGAAAACCTGCAATTGAAGCTGGAGCAGATCCGCCACAGCCTGGAAGACGATCTCGACCTGCGCAGCGACCCGGCCGTACAGGCGCATGCCCTGCAGGACCAACTGGTGGCGCACAGCGGCCTGCACCTGAGCATTCTCGACAGCCGCAGCGGCCAGCCGCTGATGAGCTTCGGCGACCAGGCCGCGGCCAGCGTCGCGGCCAACCGCGCGCTTCTCGCCCGCTTGCAGGCGGACGCCCGCCAGCCGGTGTTCCAGAGCTGGAGCACCGGCAACGACCAGCGCCTGCTGAGCATCGGCGCTTCCATGCGCATGAAGAACGGCACCCCGGTACAGGTGTTGCTGAGCAGCGAGCGCAACGCCGACGAGCGCCTGCTCGACGGTTTCCTCCGCGCCACCCTGCTGGCCCTGCCCTTCCTCCTGCCATTGATCGCCCTGGCCGCCTGGTGGGTGGTGCGTGCCGGCCTCGAACCGTTGAACCGCTTCCGCCGGGTGGCCGCCCAGGTCAGCCCGCAGGATCTCTCCTACCGCATCCCCGAGCAGAACCTGCCGCGCGAGCTGGACAGCCTGGCCCGCAGCTTCAACCACATGCTCGGCCGCCTCGAGGATGGCGTACGCCAGCTCTCGCAGTTCTCCGACGACCTGGCCCACGAACTGCGCGCGCCGATCTGCAACCTGCTGGTGCGCAACCAGGTGCTGCTCAGCCAGCATCGCGACGGCGCGGCATACCGCGAAGCCCTGGAGTCCAATGCCGAGGAACTGGAGCGGCTGTCGCGGATCGTCACCGACATGCTGTTCCTGGTGCAGGTGGACAACCCGGCGATCCAGGCCCAGTTCGGCTGCGTCGCCCTGCACGAGCAGGCGGCCAAGGTCATCGACCTGTACGAGATGGTCGCCGAGGACAAGGGCGTCGAACTGCGCCTGTCCGGCAACGGCTTCGCCCACGGCGACAACCTGATGATCCAGCGCGCCATTTCCAACCTGGTGTCCAACGCCGTGCGCCACACCCCGCAAGGCGGGCGCATCGACGTGCGGATCGGGGAACGCGCGGGGCACACCGAGGTGAGGGTCAGCAACGACGGTCCGGGCATCCCGCCGGAGTACCTGCCGCACCTGTTCGAGCGCTTCTACCGCCGCGCCGGACGCCAGACTGGAGCCCAGGCCGGCACCGGCCTGGGACTGGCCATCGTGCAATCGATCATGGCCTACCACGGCGGCCGCGCCGAAGCGGAAAGCGTACCGCAGCAGAAGACCCACCTGCGCCTGCTGTTCCCTTCGACGGGCGCTGCCTGACGCCGGTTTCAGCAACCGGCGCGGCGCCGCCACAGCCGGTACTCGCCGCAGAAACCGGCGAGGAACAGCGCCAGGCCGAGCGCCAGCAGGGTCCAGGGCGTCCGCAGCGGGGCGCGCTGGAGCGGCGGTTCACCGTGCAGCAGGACGAAGCATTGCAGCAGCGCCCAGAACATCGCGGCGACGCCGCCAAGCATGGCCAGGCGGCACAACCAGCCGAGCCAGTAGCCTCGGCGCGAGGGCATTTCCGGAAACTTCCCCGACACGTATTCACCTCCACATCCGCCGCCGCACTCTAGCCGAGACGCGGACGGCGGTGTGTCATGCAAGCGCAATAGCGGGGAAAGGCATTCGTCAGGAACAGGCAGCGAGAAGAACTCAGGGCGAAGGCGGCAGGCCCTCTTCGACCCGGCCGAGCCGCTCGTCGGTCCGCTCGATGTCGGCGCTGTCCCAGCCGCCGCCCATTGCCGCGATCAACTGGACGCTGGCGGTCAGGCGGCTGCCAAGCAGGGTCAGCACGGTGCGTTCGTTGCTCAGCGCGGTGGCCTGGTTGGTGACCACGTCGGTGTAGTCGACGGTGCCGGCCTTGTACTGGTTCTCGGCCAGGCGCAGTGCCTCGCGGGCCGACTCCAGGGCTTCGCGCTGCACCCCGCTCTCCTCGTCGAGGACGCTCAATTGCACCAGGTAGTCCTCCACCTCGCGGAAACCGTCGAGCACGGTCTGCCGGTAGGTCGCCACGGTCTGGTCGTAGGTCGCCTCGGCCTGGTCCACCTGGGAGCCGATCAGGCCGCCGTCGAACAGGGTCATGGCGAACTGCGGGCCGATCGACCAGAAGCGGTTCGGCGTGCTGATCCAGTTGCTCAGGCTGCCGCTGCGGTAGCCGCCGGCGGCGCTCAGGGTGAGGTCGGGGAAATAGGCGGCCTTGGCCACGCCGATCTGGGCGTTGGCGGAAATCACCTTGCGTTCCGCCGAGGCGATGTCCGGCCGCCGCTCGAGCAATTGCGACGGCACCACTGCCGGCAGGTCCGGCAGCTTCGGCACGCTCGCCACCGGCGGCAGGTTGAATTGCGCCGGCGGCAGGCCGACCAGCACGGCGATGGCGTGCTCCAGCTGGGCACGCTGGTACTTCAGGTCGATGGCCTGGGCCTGGGTGCTTTTCAGCTGGGTGCGGGCCTGGGCCACGTCGGCCCTGGTGACGATGCCGGCGCGGTATTTGTTCTCGGCCACCTTCAGCGAACGCTCGTAGGCCGTCACCGTGTCGTTGAGCAGGCGGATCTGTTCGTCCATCACCCGCAGTTGCAGGTAGTTCTGCGCCAGTTGCGACTGCTGGCTGAGGCGCACCGCGGCGAGGTCGGCGGCGCTGGCATGCAGGCTCGCCTGGTTGGCCTCCAGTTGCCGGCGCAGCTTGCCCCAGAGGTCGACCTCCCAGCTGACACTGAGGTTGGTCGAGTAGCTGGTGCTGATCGCGCCAGAGCCGCCGCTGCTCACCGTCGAGCCTCCCGGCAGCAACACGGTGCTGTCGCCGCCGCCCTGGCCGCTGCGGGTCTTGCCCACGTTGCCGGTGATCGACGGGAAGAACGCCGCCCGCGCGCCGCGCACCAGCGCCTCGGCCTGGCGGAACTGCGCCACCGACTGGGCCAGGGTCTGGTTGGAACGTTCCAGGTGCATCTGCAGGTCGTTCAGGGTCTGGTCGCCGTACAGCTCCCACCAGGCGCCGCGCTGGAACACGTCGCGCGGCTCGGCGCGGCGCCAGCCTTCGGCTTCCTTGAATTCGGCGGGCACCGCCAGGTCCGGTCGCTGGTAGTCGGGGCCGATGGCGCAGCCGCCGAGGGCGGCGACCAGGGCCAGGGCGAGCAACGAGGGGGTGTGTTTCATAGGGGTGTCTCCAGCGCACCGTCCGTGCGTACGCCGCGTTTCTGGTTGACCCAGTGGCGCAGGCGGTCGAGATAGAGGTAGACCACCGGGGTGGTGTACAGGGTCAGCAACTGGCTGCCGATCAGCCCGCCGACGATGGTGATGCCCAGCGGCCGGCGCAGCGCGGCGTCGCCGCCGATGCCGAAGATCAGCGGCAAGGCGCCGAGCAAGGCGGCCAGGGTGGTCATCATGATCGGCCGGAAGCGCATCATGCAGGCCTCGAGGATCGCCTCGCGCGGGCTCAGGCCGTGGTTGCGCTCGGCCTCCAGGGCGAAGTCGATCATCATGATCGCGTTCTTCTTGACGATGCCGATCAGCAGGATGATGCCGATCAGCGCGATCAGGCTCAGCTCGCTGCGGCAGAGGATCAGCGCGAGCAGCGCGCCGACCCCGGCCGAAGGCAGGGTCGAGAGGATGGTCAGCGGGTGCACGTAGCTCTCGTAGAGGATGCCGAGGACGATGTACACCGCCAGCAGCGCCAGGAGGATCAGCCAGGGCATCTGGTTCTGCGTGTCCTGCACCGCGCCGGCGTTGCCCTCGAAGCTGGTCTGCACGTCCACCGGGATGTGCAGCGGCTCCAGGGCCTGCATGATGGCCTCGCGGGTCGGGCCGATCTGCGCGCCCGGTGCCAGGTTGAAGGACAGCGTGGTGGCGGCGAACTGGCCCTGATGGTTGACCTCCAGCGGTGCCCGGCTCGGTTCGTAGTGGCTGAACGCGGACAGCGGCACGCGCTGGCCGTCGTTGCCGATCACCTGGACCTGGCGGAGGATCTCCGGGCTCTGCTGGTACTGCTGGTCGACCTCCATCACCACCCGGTACTGGTTCAGCGGGTTGAAGATGGTCGACACCTGGCGCTGGCCGAAAGAGTCGTTGAGCACCGCGTCGACCATTTCCACGTTGATCCCCAGGGTCGCCGCGCGGTCGCGGTCGATCACCAGGCGGGTCTGCACGCCCTTGTCCTGGGAGTCGCTGTTGACGTCCACCAGCTGCGGCAGCTTGCGCATCGCCGCCTCGACCTTCGGCGCCCATTCGCGGAGCAGGGTCAGGTCGTCGCTGCGCAGGGTGAATTCGTACTGCGCGTTGCTGTCGCGGCCGCCCAGGCGCACGTCCTGGCCGGCGTTGAGATAGAGCGCCGCGCCGGGCACCTTGGCGATCCGCTCGCGCAGCCGGGTGAGGACCTTCTCCACCGGGTCGCGCTCGCCGATCGGCTTGAGAGTGACGAAGAACGAACCGGTGTTGCTCGACTGCCAACGGCCGCCACCGATGAAGCCGACTACGTTTTCCACCGCCGGATCGGAAGAGAGGATCTTGCGGTACTCGCCCATCTTCGCGCTCAGGGACTGGAACGAGATGCTCTGGTCGGCCACCGCGTAGCCGCGCAGGCGCCCGGAGTCCTGCTGCGGGAGGAAGCCCTTGGGCACCACCACGAACAACCAGAGGTTCATGGCGATGCAGGCCAGCATGATCACCACCATCAGCCGCGAGTGCTCCAGCGCCCAGCCCAGGCTGGCGCGGTAGCGCAGCATGAAGGCGGCGAAGAAGCGATCGCTGCGCCGCGCCAGGGAAGCGCCTTCGGGCCGTTTCAGCGGACGCAGCAGACGCGCGCAGAGCATCGGCGTGAGGGTCAGGGATACCACCAGGGACACCAGGATCGCCGCCGAGAGAGTCACCGCGAACTCGCGGAACAGCCGTCCGGTGAGGCCGCCCATGAGCAGCAGCGGGATGAACACCGCGACCAGCGAGAGCGTCATCGACAGCACGGTGAAACCGACCTGGCGGGCGCCGGTGATCGCCGCCTGGATCGGCGGATCGCCCTCCTCGATGCGTCGGGCGATGTTCTCCACCACCACGATGGCGTCGTCCACCA
>NZ_KV819873.1:43621-100315 GCF_001815235.1 Pseudomonas sp. HMSC065H01
CTCCACCACCACGATGGCGTCGTCCACCACGAAGCCGGTGGCGATGATCAGCGCCATCAGCGACAGGTTGTTCAGGCTGAAGTCGCACAGGTACATGACCGCGAAGGTGCCGATCAGCGAGACCGGCACCGCCAGGCTGGGGATCAGCGTGGCGCGGCCGTTGCGCAGGAACAGGAAGACCACCAGGATCACCAGCGCCACCGAGATCAGCAGGGTCAGCTCGGCCTCTTCCAGCGACGCACGGATCGACGGGCTGCGATCGTCCATCACGTTCAGCTTGACCTGCGGCCCGAGCAGTTCCTGCAACACCGGCAGTTGCGCGTGGATGGCGTCGGTGGCCTCGATGATGTTGGCGCCGGGCTGGCGGGTGACGATCAGCAGCACCGCCGGCAGGTCGTCGGAAAAGCCGGCGTTGCGCACGTCCTCCACCGAGTCGCTGACCTTGGCCACGTCGCCGAGGCGCACCGCGGCGCCGTTGTCGGCGTTGTAGTGGATCACCAGCGGCTCGTACTCGCGGGCCTTGCGCAACTGGTCGTTGGCGTCCACCTGCCAATGCTTGTCGTCCTTCTCGACGGCGCCCTTGGGGCCGTTGCTGTTGGCCGCGGCGATGGCCGTGCGCACGCTGTCCAGGGACAGCCCGTACTGGCTCATGGCATCCGGGTTGAGGTCGACCCGCACCGCCGGCAGCGAGCTGCCGCCGATGCTCACCTGCCCTACCCCCTGCACCTGCGACAGCTTGGGCGCCAGCACGGTCGAGGCGAGGTCGTACATCTCGCCGCGACTCTGGGTCTCCGAGGTCAGGGTGAGGACCATGATCGGCATGTCCGAGGGGTTGGCCTTGCGGTAGCTGGGATTGTTCGGCATACCGCTGGGCAGCAGGCTCATCGCGCCGTTGATCGCCGCCTGCACCTCGCGGGCGGCGCCGTCGATGTCCTTCTCCAGGTCGAACACGAGCACCACGGTGGTCGAGCCCAGCGAACTGCTGGAGGTCATCTCGCTGATCCCGGCGATCCGTCCCAGCGAGCGCTCCAGCGGCGTGGCCACCGACGAGGCCATGGTTTCCGGGCTGGCGCCCGGCAGGCTGGCGCTGACCACGATGGCCGGAAAATCGACGTTGGGCAGCGGCGCCACCGGCAGCAGGCCGAACGACAGGGTGCCGGCCAGCAGCAACGCCAGGGTCAGCAGCGTGGTGGCGACCGGGCGGCGGATGAAGGGCGTGGACAGACTCATCGCCCGGCGTCCCCGTCGAACCCGGCCTCGGTGTTCAGGTCCAGCCCGCGCTGCTTGCGCCAGGCCGCCCAGCGACGGGCCAGGCGGTCGAAGTAGAGATAGATCACCGGGGTGGTGAACAGGGTCAGGACCTGGCTCAGCAGCAGGCCACCGACCATGGTGATGCCCAGCGGCTGGCGCAGCTCGGCGCCGGCGCCGCCGGCGAGCATCAGCGGCAGCGCGCCGAGCAGCGCGGCCATGGTGGTCATCAGGATCGGCCGGAAGCGCAGCAGGCAGGCCTGGTAGATCGCCTCATGGGGCGGCTTGCCTTCGTTGCGCTCGGCGTCGAGGGCGAAGTCGATCATCATGATCGCGTTCTTCTTGACGATGCCGATCAGCAGGATGATGCCGATGATCGCCACGATGCCGATCTCCTGCCCCGCCAGCATCAGCGCCAGCAGCGCGCCGACCCCGGCCGAGGGCAGGGTCGAGAGGATGGTCACCGGATGGATGAAGCTCTCGTAGAGGATGCCCAGGACGATGTACATGGTCACCACCGAGGCGAGGATCAGCAGCAGCGTGTTCGACAGCGAGGCCTCGAAGGCCAGCGCCGCGCCGCGGAAGCTGCCCTGCATGCTCAGCGGCAGCTCCAGGCTGGCCTCGACGCCACGGATCGCCTCGACCGCCTCGCCCAGGGAGTAACCCTTGGCCAGGTTGAACGACAGGGTCGCCGAGGGGAACTGGGCGATATGGTTGATCGCCAGCAGGGTATGCCGCTCCTCCACCTTCGCCAGGCTCGACAGGCGCACCTGGGTGCCGTCGCTGGACGGCACGTAGAGCTGCTCCAGGGCCTGCGGGCCGAGCTGGAACTGCGGCGCCACCTCCAGCACCACGCGGTACTGGGTGGCCTGGGTGAAGATGGTCGAGATCAGCCGCTGGCCGAAGGCGTTGTAGAGCACGCTGTCGATGTCGGAGAGCTTCACGCCGAGGCGCGAGGCGGTGTCGCGGTCGATGTTCAGGTAGGCCTGCAAGCCCTTGTCCTGCCAGTCGCTGGCGACGTCGGCGAGCTGCGGCAACTCCTGCAGCCGCGCCACCAGCTTCGGCACCCACTCGGCGAGCACGTCCGGGTCGGCGTCCTGCAAGGTGAACTGGTACTGGGTGCGGGCGACCCGGTCCTCGATGGTCAGGTCCTGCACCGGCTGCATGTACAGCTTGATCCCGGGCAGGTGGTCGAGTTCGGGCTGCAGGCGCTGGATCACTTCGCTGGCGGTGACGTCGCGCTCGCTGTGCGGCTTGAGGTTGATCAGCAGGCGGCCGGTGTTGAGGGTCGGGTTGCTGCCGTCGACGCCGATGTAGGAGGACAGGCTGGCCACCGCCGGGTCCTTCAGCACCACCTCGGCAAGGGCGCGCTGGCGCTCGGACATGGCCTGGAAGGAGATCGACTGCGGCGCTTCGGCGACGCCCTGGATCACCCCGGTGTCCTGCACCGGGAAGAAGCCCTTGGGCATGGCCAGGTAGAGCAGCGCGGTCAGCGCCAGGGTGGCGATGGCCACCAGCAGGGTCAGCGGCTGGTGCCGCAGGACCACCCGCAGGGCCTTGGCGTATTGTGCGATCAGGCCATCGATGACCCGCCCCGCGGCGCGCGCGAAGCGGCCCTGCTGGTCCTCGTCGATGTGGCGCAGCAGCTTGGCGCTGAGCATCGGCGTAAGGGTCAGGGAGACGAAGCCGGAAATCAGGATCGCCACCGCCAGGGTGATGGCGAACTCGCGGAACAGCCGCCCGGCGACGTCGCCCATGAACAGCAGCGGGATCAGCACGGCGATCAGCGAGAAGGTCAGCGAGATGATGGTGAAGCCGATCTGCTTCGAGCCCTTGAGCGCCGCTTCCAGCGGCGAGTCGCCCTGCTCCAGGTAGCGGGCGATGTTCTCCACCATGACGATCGCGTCGTCGACCACGAAGCCGGTGGCGATGGTCAGCGCCATCAGGGTCAGGTTGTTGATCGAGAAGCCGGACAGGTACATCACGCCGAAGGTACCGATCAGCGACAGCGGCACGGCGAAGCTGGGAATCAGGGTGGCGTAGACGTTGCGCAGGAACAGGAAGGTGACCATCACCACCAGCGCCACCGCCAGCGCCAGCTCGAACTGCACGTCCTTGACCGAGGCGCGGATGGTGGTGGTGCGGTCGGTCAGCACCTGCACGTCGAGATTGCCCGGCAGGGTCGATTGCAGCTGCGGCAGCAGCGCCTTGATCCGGTCGACCACCTCGATCACGTTGGCCCCCGGCTGGCGTTGGATGTTCAGCACCACCGCCGGCAGGTTGTTGGCCCAGGCGGCCAGGCGCACGTTCTCGGCGTCGTCCTCGACGCTGGCGACGTCGCGGATGCGCAGCGGCGAGCCGTTCTTGTAGGCGATGATCAGGTCGCGGTAGGCGTCGGCCGAGCGCAACTGGTCGTTGGCGTCCAGGGTCGAGGCACGGGTCGGGCCGTCGAAGCTGCCCTTGGGGCCGTTGAGGTTGTTGCTGGTCACCGTGCTGCGCAGGTCCTCCAGGCTCAGCCCGGCCGCCGCCAGCGCCGTCGGGTTGGCGCGCACCCGCACCGCCGGGCGCTGGCCGCCGCTGATGCTGACCAGGCCGACCCCGGAGATCTGCGAGATCTTCTGTGCCAGGCGGGTATCCACCAGGTCCTGGATCTGCGGCAGCGGCATGCCGTCGGACATCACCGCCAGGGTCAGGATCGGTGCGTCCGCCGGATTCACCTTGCTGAACACCGGCTGGTTCGGCAGGTCGTTGGGCAGCAGGCTCTGCGCGGCGTTGATCGCCGCCTGGACTTCCTGCTCGGCGACATCGAGGTTGCTCTGCAGGCTGAATTGCAGGGTGATCACCGAGGCGCCGCCGGAACTGCTGGAAGACATCTCGTTGAGCCCCGGAATCTGCCCGAGCTGGTTCTCCAGCGGCGCGGTGATCGACGAGGTCATGATCTCCGGGCTGGCGCCGGGGTACAGGGTGACCACCTGGATGGTCGGGTAGTCCACTTCCGGCAACGCCGAGATCGGCAGGAAGCGGTAGGCGATCAGGCCCGAGAGCAGGATCGCCACCATCAACAGGGTGGTCGCGACCGGCCGCAGGATGAACGGGCGGGACGGGTTCATTCAGCGCTCCCGCTACCCACCGAGTCGCCCTGGAGGCCGCTGGGGCGGCCAGTCTGCGGTTTCTGCGGCTCGCCCTCGAGGACCTGCGGGGAGGCCTCGGCGACACGCACTTCCATACCGTCGCGCAGGCGGTCGGTGCCTTCCACCACCACCTGCTCGCCGGCCTTCAGGCCGCTTTCCACCACCACCCGCTCGTTCTCGCTGGTGCCGATGGCGACGCTGCGCTGGCTGACCTTGTTGTCGGCGCCGACCACGTACACATAGATACCGTTGGTGCCGCGCTGCACGGCGTTGGCCGGAATGGTCAGCACGCCCTTGAGGGTCTGCGCCAGCAGGCGCACGTTGACGAACTGGTTGGGGAACAGCTTGCCGTCGGCGTTCTCGAAGCGCGCCTTGAGCTTGACCGTGCCGGTGGTGGTGTCGATCTGGTTGTCCAGGGTGGTCAGGGTGCCTTCGGCGAGAACCTTGTCCTGGTTGCGGTCCAGCGCGGTGACCGCCAGCTTGCCGGGGCCGTTCATCTGCTCGACGACGGTGCCGATCTGCTGCTGCGGCAGGCTGAACACCACCGAGATCGGCTTGACCTGGGTGATCACCACCAGCGGCGTGGTATCGCCGCTGGTGACCAGGTTGCCGATGTCCACCTGGCGCAGACCGAGGCGCCCGGAAATCGGTGCGCGGACCTCGGTGAAGGTCAGGTTGAGGCGGGCGTCGTCGACCTGGCCCTGGTTGGTACGGATGGTGCCCTGCAACTGGCGGACCTGGGCTTCCTGGGTATCCAGGGTCTGCTTGGCGATCGAGTCCTCGGCGTACAGCCCCTTGTAGCGCTGCAGGTCGATCTCGGCGTTCTTCAGTTGCGCCTGGTTCTGCATCAGCGTGCCCTCGGCCTGGGCCAGCGCCGCCTTGTAGGTGCGCGGGTCGACCACCGCCAGCAGGTCGCCGGCCTTGACCTCCTGCCCCTCCTGGAACAGCACCTTGACCAGCTCGCCGTTGACCCGCGGCTTGACGTTCACCGTGTTGAAGGCGGTGACGGTGCCAAGCGCGTTGAAATGCAGCGCCAGGTCGCCCTGCTCCACCCTGGCCACGCCGACGGTGAGCGCGTTGGCCTTGGGCAGCGCGGCGCCCGGCTTGCCGCCGCGACCGGGTCGCCCGTCGGAGGACGGCGCCGAGGCGGGCGCCGCCAGCCACATCACCAGGCCGATCACGGCGGCGAAGGCCAGGGCGGTGATCAGCCACGGGCGCAGGGTACGGAACTTGGATTTACCGGTCGTTGGAGTCATGGTTCTTCTTCAGGCTTAGAACGGAGGCGCTTTTTCCAGGCTGCACGATAAGCATTGCGGGGGCCCAGGCAAAGCCTCTTTACCCGCTATTTACCCTTGCTTTACCGATAGTTAGGCATTCCGCCCGCATGCTTCGGCGAGCCACCCGCAGCCTGGCACCAGGCTATGACAACAAACGGCTTGCTCCGTTACGGACGAAGGCTTGAAATAGAGCGTTCTGCATTCGCCCACTCCGCAATCGGCCAGGGACGCACAGATGATCGACCCGTTGAAACACCGCTTCGCGGCGCTCCGCAGTCGCGCCGAATTCCACTCCTTGCGCTACGTCCAGCGTAGCGGCGAGTACCTCTCGGTGCGCCGCAACGTCAACGAACCGCCGCACTTCAGCCAGGACCGCGGCGCCATGCTCTGCGTACGGCTGAACGGCGTGGAAGCCTACGCCGCCACCAACGATCTCTCCGCGGCCGGCCTGCAGGCCGCCCTGGAGCAGGCCGAACGGCAAGCCGAGCGGATCGCCCGGCACGCCCTGTTCGACGTCCGCGGATTGCCGCCGGCAAGCGGCCGCTCGCAGTATCGCTCGCCGAACCAGGACGCCCCTTTCCCCTCCCTCGCCGAGTGCTACGAACTGCTCGCCGAGGAGTCCGCCAAGGTGCCGCGCGACGAGCGCCTGGTGAACTGGAGCGTATTCCTCGAAGTCAGCCGCCAGGAACAGCTCTACCTGAACAGCGCCGGCGCCGAGCAATACCACGAGCAGCGCTTCGTCTATCCCGGCGCCAGCGTCACCGCCTACGACGGCCATGACAGCCAGACCCGCAGTTTCGGCGGCCACCATGCCGGCCAGCAGGGCGGCGCCGAGGTGATCGAGCGCCTCGGCCTGGTCGGCGCCGCGCCGCGCATCGCCGACCAGGCCCTGCAACTGCTGGCGGCGCCGAACACCCCGAGCGGCCGCTGCGACCTGCTGCTGATGCCGGACCAGATGATCCTGCAGATCCACGAGTCGATCGGCCACCCGCTGGAGCTGGATCGCATCCTCGGCGACGAGCGCAACTACGCCGGTACCAGCTTCATCAAGACCGAGGACTTCGGTCGCTACCAGTACGGCTCCAGCCTGCTCAACGTCAGCTTCGACCCGGAAATCCCCGAGGAGCTGGCCAGCTACCGCCAGGACGACGACGGCAGCCCCGCGCGCAAGGAATACCTGATCCGCGAAGGCCGCCTGCTGCGTCCGCTCGGCGGCGCCCTGTCGCAACACCGCAGCGGCCTGGAGGGCGTCGCCAACAGCCGCGCCAGCAGTTGGAACCGCGCGCCCATCGACCGCATGGCCAATCTCAACCTGGAGCCCGGCGACAAGAGCTTCGCGCAGCTGGTGGCCGGTATCGAGCGCGGGGTGCTGATGTCCTACAACCGCTCCTGGTCGATCGACGACGCACGCAACAAGTTCCAGTTCGGCTGCGAATGGGGCCAGTTGATCGAGGACGGCGAACTCAAGGGCGTGGTGAAGAACCCCAACTACCGGGGCATCTCCGCGCAGTTCTGGCGCAACCTCAGCGCGGTGGGCGACGCCGGCACCTTCGAGGTGCTCGGCACGCCCTACTGCGGCAAGGGCGAGCCGAACCAGGTGATCCGTGTCGGCCACGCCTCGCCGGCCTGCGTATTCAGCGATGTGGACGTATTCGGGGGAGATACCTGATGCACCAGAGACAGCATTTCGAAGCCCTCGCCGAGGACCTGCGCCGGCATCTGGCCGAGGGCGAGGACTTCACCCTCTGGTACAGCGCCGAGGACTCCGAGTTCATCCGCTTCAGCCGGGCGCGGGTGCGCCAGGCCGGCCGGGTGCGCCAGGCCAGCGCGCTGCTCCGGCTGATCCGCGACGAACGCCAGGCGAGCCTCGACCTGACGCTCTCCGGCGCGCCGGAAGAAGACCGCCAGCGTCTGGCCGAAGGCCTTCGGCAACTGCGCCAGAGCCTGGCCTGGATTCCCGCCGATCCCTATCTGCTGCTCGACACCTCGGCCTGGCAGCGAGAGAACCAGGACCTCGGCGCAGCGCCCGACAGCGGCGCGCTGCTGGCCAGCCTCGAACGCCGGGCGCGCGACCTCGACCTGGTCGGCATCTATGCCGCCGGACCGCTGTTCCGTGGCTTCGCCAACTCCTGGGGCGCCTTCGGCTGGCATGCCGGCAGCAGCTTCAACTTCGACTGGAGCCTGTTCCATGGCAACGGCCAGGCGGTGAAGGCCGACTACGCCGGCCAGCGCTGGGACGACGAAGCCTTCGCCCGGCGCTTCGAACAGGCCCGGGAGCAGCTCGGCCACCTGGGCAAGCCGCTGCGCCAGTTGCGCCCCGACGACTATCGCGCCTACCTGGCGCCGGCGGCGCTCGAGGAAGTCATGCAGATGCTCTGCTGGGGCGGTTTCTCCGCGCGCGCCCTGGCTACCGGCGAAAGCCCCCTGCAACGCCTGCAGAACGGCGACGCCCTGCTCAGCCCGCTGCTGAACCTCGCCGAGCGCCCTGCCACCTCGCCCTCCCCGGCATTCAGCGCGGAAGGCTCGCCGCGCGCCGAGGTCGAACTGGTCGGCAACGGCCGCCTGAGCGGACGCCTGGTGAGTTCGCGCAGCGCCCGCGAATACGGCCTGGTAGCCAATGGCGCCGGCGCCAACGAGGCGCCCACGGCGCTGGACATGGCCGGCGGCAGCCTGGAGCAGGCGCGCATCCTCGAGGCCCTGGATACCGGCCTGTACATCGGCAACCTGTGGTACCTGAACTACTCGGACATGCCCGCCGCACGCCTGACCGGAATGACCCGCTTCGCCACCTTCTGGGTGGAGAACGGCCAGATCCGGGCGCCGGTCAGCACCATGCGCTTCGACGACAGCCTGTACAGCTTCCTCGGCGCCCACCTGGAAGACCTCAGCCACGAGCGCGAACTGCGCCTGTCCAGCAATACCTACGGCGAACGCCAGACCGACTCGATGCACCTGCCAGGCGCGCTGACCGGGCGCTTCACCCTCACGCTCTGAATCCACACGGCGCTCCCCGGCGGTTCGCCGCCCGGGAGCGCCGCGTGCGCAATCCGAAGAACGACCGCCGATATTCCGGCGCCATTATCACGCCACCATAAACGGACCGACTCCCTCCTCGTTATCCACTCTGGTGACACACGCCCGAGAGGAACCCACCGCACGCATATCCCATTCGGTACACGGAGGTGAAGCTATGCCCGCTTTGAGTCGTCGTTCGTTCGTGACCCTGACCGCCCTGGCCTCCAGCAGCATCCTGCTGAGCCCGCGAGCCTTCGCCGGGAGCGGCGCGACAAGCGCCGCCGGCAAGCCGCAAGAGACCTTCCTGGATTTCAACGAAAGCCCCTACGGCCCCTCCGCCAAGGCCAGGGCCGCCATGCAGCGGGCGGCCGCGCTCTGCGGTCGCTACGACTACGACGCGCAGGACGCCCTGGTCGGCCTGTTCGCCAAGCAGAACGGCATCCCCGCCGAATGCGTGCACGCCTACTGCGGCTCGCGCCAGCCGCTGCAATACGCCGTCGCGGAGTTCACCGGCAAGGAGCGCGGCCTGGTCATCGCCGATCCCTCCTACGACTCCGTGGTCGGCGCCGCCCAGGCCCAGGGGGCGAAGGTCGCTGCCGTGCCGCTGGACGCCGAGGCGGCCCACGACATCGAGCGCATGCTCGCCGCCGCGCAACGCGACGCCGGGCTGATCTATATCTGCAACCCGAACAACCCGACCGGCACCCTCACCCCGCACGAGCGGATCGTCAGGGCGATCGAACGCAAGCCCGAGCGCAGCGTGGTGCTGGTCGACGAGGCGTATATCCATTTTTCCGACGCACCCAGCGTCGTTGGCCTGGCCGTCCAGCGCCAGGATGTGCTGGTCCTGCGTACCTTCTCGAAACTCTACGGGATGGCCGGCGCCCGGCTCGGCCTGGCCATCGGGCATCCGCAGCTGCTGGCGCGGCTGGAGCGCTTCGGCGGCCACAACGTGGTGCCCTCGCCGACCGCCCACGCCGGGCTGGAAAGCCTGCGTGACGACGACCTGGTGCCACGGCGCAAGCAGCAGAACGCAGAGGTCCGCGAGCGCACCATCGCCTGGCTGCGCCAGCAGGGCTTCCGCTGCACCGCCTCGCAGTCCAACTGTTTCATGGTGGATATGCGCCGTCCCGCCGAGCTGGTCATCGCCGAACTGGAGAAACAGCGGGTGCACGTCGGCCGCCCGTGGGTCTCCTGGCCCAACTGGGTCCGCGTGACGGTAGGCAGCGAGGAAGAGATGCAGGCGTTCCGGAGCGCCTTCGCCAGCGTCAGCCGGCGCCACCAGGTCGCCATGCGCTAGCGCTGCGTCTCTGCGACGCAGGGCGGATGACCGCGCTGCGATTATCCGCCCTGCTCATGGCCCGAGGCGAGCAGCCAAGGGATTCGGGTTCGCCCGTTACCAGCCAGCCTGGCTGACGGTCATGGGACGAAGCGGGTTGGCCGTGGGGCTCAGAGAGCCGCCAGGGCCGCCGCGTAGTTCGGCTCGTCGGCGATTTCGCCGACCAGTTCGCTGTGCAGCACCTTGTTCTGCTCGTCGAGCACCACCACGGCGCGCGCGGCCAGGCCGGCCAGCGGGCCGCTGGCGATGGCCACGCCATAGTTCTCGAGGAACTCGCGACCGCGCAGGGTCGACAGGTTGACTACGTTCTCCAGGCCTTCGGCGCCGCAGAAGCGCTTCTGCGCGAACGGCAGGTCGGCGGAGATGCACAGCACCACGGTGTTGGCCAGCTTGCCGGCCTCGACGTTGAACTTGCGCACCGAGGTGGCGCAGGTCGGGGTGTCGACGCTGGGGAAGATGTTCAGCACCTTGCGCTTGCCGGCGAAGTTTTCCAGGGTCACGTCGGCGAGGTCGCCGCCGACCAGGCTGAAGGCCGGAGCCTGGGCGCCTTTCTGCGGGAGCTGGCCATCGACGTTGACCGGGTTGCCCTTGAGAGTCACTTGAGCCATTGCGTTGATCCTTCTAGTCAGTGAGAAGCCGCCGGCCCTGTGGCCGGCGGCGGAAGCATTCGGGGCCGGCGACGATGCTAGCACGCTTTACCCGAGCGAAAACCTCGGGTTTGAGCGTCGCCGTCCCCCGAGGCTCAACTCCTGGCCTTGGCGAAATACTCCCGGGTCAGGCGGAACACCACCGGACTCAGCAGCAGCAAGGCGATCAGGTTGGGAATCGCCATCAGCGCGTTGAGGGTATCCGCCACCAGCCAGGCGAAGTCCAGCTGGGTCATGGCGCCGAACGGAATCGCCAGGGTCCAGACGATCCGGAACGGCAGGATCGCCCGGGTGCCCGCCAGGTACTCCCAGCAGCGCTCGCCGTAGTAGCTCCAGCCGAGGATGGTGGTATAGGCGAACACCACCAGGGCCAGCGACAGGATGTAGTGGCCGACGCCCGGCATCGCCGCCTCGAACGCCGCCGAGGACAGCGCCGCGCCGCTGGCGCCGCTGGTCCAGACGCCCGAGGTGATGATCGCCAGGCCGGTCAGGCTGCAGATGATCAGGGTATCGATGAAGGTGCCGAGCATACCGATCAGGCCCGAACGCACCGCGCTATGGGTCGTGCCGGCGGCCTGGGCGATGCCGGCGGTGCCGAGGCCGGCCTCGTTGGAGAAGATCCCGCGTGCGACACCGAAACGGATTGCCGCCATCACCGCTGCGCCGGCGAAGCCGCCGGTGGCGGCGATCGGCGTGAAGGCGTGGGTGAAGATCAGTTGGAACGCGCCGGGAATCGCCTCGGCATGGACCACCAGGACGATCACCGAGGCGACGATGTAGCCGACGCACATGAAGGGCACCAGGGCTTCGGCGACCTTGCCGATACGGCGGATGCCACCAAGGATCACCAGCCCGGTGACGAGCATGGTGGCGACCCCGGTGACCCAGTCGGGCACGCCGAAGGAAACCTCCAGGGCATCGGCCATGCTGTTGACCTGGACCATGTTGCCGATACCGAAGCCGGCGAGCCCGCCGAACAGCGCGAAGGCCGCGCCGAGCCAGGCCCAGCGCTTGCCCAGACCGTTCTTGATGGCATACATCGGACCGCCGACGTGTTCGTTGCGCTCATCCTTCTCGCGGTAGTGCACCGCCAGCACCACTTCGGAGAACTTGGTGGCCATTCCCACCAGCGCGGTGCACCACATCCAGAACAGCGCGCCCGGGCCGCCGAGGAAGATCGCCGTGGCCACCCCGGCGATGTTGCCGGTACCGACGGTGGCCGCCAGGCAGGTCATCAGCGCCTGGAACGGGCTGATCTCGCCGCTGCTCTCGTCATCCTTGCTACGCCCCTGCCAGAGCAGGCGAAAGCCGACTCCCAGGCGCACCAGGGGCATGAACTTCAACCCCAGCATCAGGTACAGGCCGGTGCCGAGAATCAGCACCAGCATCAACGGCCCCCAGACCACGCCGTTCAGGTCGACCACCCACTTCTGCAAGCTTTCCATCAGCGATCCTTATTCTTGTTCGAATGAATGCGGCCTGGCGGCAGCGGGCATCCGGAACTCGGACGAACATCCCTGCTCGACAGGCCAAGGCTGCCGATCCTAACGAGGTTCTCTCGGCGAAATCGAGAAAAATCTTCGCCCGGAAAGCCTGCGTCTCATTGCGTCTCGCCGGCCGCCTGGCGACCGAACAGTTCCACCAGCCAATCGACGAACACCCTCACCCGCGGCGACAACTGGCGCTGCGAGGGATACACGGCATGCAGCGGCAGCGATGGCGGCAACCATTCTCCGAGCACTTGTCGGAGGCTACCGGCGGCCAGGCCGGCGGCGACGTGATAGTGCGGCGCCTGGATCAGCCCGAGCCCGGCCCGGCAGGCGGCGACGTAGGCATCGGCGTTGTTGACGCTGACCCGGCTGCGCATCGGCAACGTGCGCAGACGCCCGTCGACGCTGAACTCGAAGTCGAAGGTACGCCCGCTGGAAGGCGACTGGTAGTTCACCGCGAGGTGCCCGCCGAGCTCGGCGAGCTGCCGCGGATGGCCATGACGCTCCAGGTAGGCGGCGCTGGCGCAGGTGACCTGCGGCAGGTCGGCCAGGTGCCGGCCGACCAGGCTGGAATCGTGCAGTTCGCCGACCCGCAGCACGCAGTCCGCGCCCTCGCGCAGCAGGTCGACCAGGCGATCGTTGCTGCTCAACTGCAGCTCCAGTTCCGGGTAGCGCTCGCAGAACTCCGGCAGGAACGGAATCACCCGCATCCGCCCCAGTGCGCCCGGCAGGTCGACCCGCAAGCGCCCGCGCGGGTTGTTCAGGACGCGTGGAAAGCAGCTTTCCGCCTCCTCCAGGTCCGCCAGCAGGCGCACACAACGCTCGTAGTAGGCCTGCCCGTCGAGGGTCAGGCTGACCTGGCGGGTGGTGCGCTGCAGCAACTGCACGCCAAGGTGCGCCTCCAGTTGCTGGATCGCCTGGGTCACGCTGGCGCGCGGCAGCTCCAGGCTGTCCGCGGCCTTGCCGAAGGCGCCCAGCTCGACGATGCGGGTGAAGGCCTGCATGGCCTGGAAACGATCCATCGGACACCCTCGATTATTTGGAAAATACGAATGGTAAAACCGTAATTATGGGCTTTATCCAGACCAATGCAGAGCGAAGAATGACGACGTTTTCCTTCCCTCCCGCGAGGCTCGACACATGAAAACCCGTCAACTCGGCCACAACGGCCCTTCCGTCTCCGCCATCGGCCTCGGCTGCATGGGCATGACCGACTTCTACACCACCGGCGGCGACCGCCAGGAGGCCATCGCCACCCTGCATCGCGCCGTGGAACTCGGGCTGAACTTCTTCGATACCGCCGACATGTACGGCCCGCACAGTAACGAGGAACTGCTCGGCGAGGCCCTGCGCGGCAAACGCGAGCAGGTGTTCCTGGCCAGCAAGTTCGGCATCGTCCGCGACCCTGCCAATCCCCGGGCGCGCGGCGTCGACGGCAGCCCGGCGTACATCCGCCGCGCCATCGAAGGCAGCCTGAAGCGCCTCGGTACCGACCGCCTGGACCTGTACTATCAGCACCGCATGGACCCGCAGGTACCCATCGAGGACAGCGTCGGCGCCCTCGCCGACCTGGTGAAGGCCGGCAAGATCCGCCACATCGGTCTCAGCGAAGCCTCGGCGGAAACCCTCGAGCGTGCCCACCGGGTGCACCCGATCAGCGCGTTGCAGAGCGAGTACTCGCTGTGGACCCGCGATCCGGAGGACACCGGGGTGCTCGCCGCCTGCCGTCGCCTGGGCATCGCCTTCGTCCCCTACAGCCCGCTGGGCCGAGGTTTCCTTACCGGCACCCTGAAGCGTCCGGAAGACTTCGCCGCCGACGACTACCGTCGTTTCAGCCCGCGCTTCCAGGGCGAGAACTTCGCGAAGAACCTGAAGCTGGTGGACAAGGTCGGCGAACTGGCCGCAGCCAAGGGCGTGAAACCCTCGCAACTGGCGCTGGCCTGGGTGCTGGCGCAGGGCGATGACCTGATCCCGATTCCCGGCACCAAGCAGCGGCGCTACCTGGAGGAGAACGTCGCCGCGACGGAATTGCGCCTGAGCGCGGCGGAACTGGCCGAGCTGGATGCGATCTTCCCCGCCGAGGCGGTCGCCGGCAGTCGCTATAGCGAGGAAGGCATGCGCCTGGTCAATCTCTGAGACAGTGAAGCTGCGGTCACGTCCCCGTATGCCGGAGCCTGGTTGTAGGGCGAATCACCGCTTGCGGTTATCCGCCGCTTATCCGGGGTTTCGGCGGATACCGCCTGTGACGGTATCCGCCCTACGGGTCTCTATCGCTCGCAATTTCCTGGCTGCCTACACGGCGGGAAAACGACGACGGGGCGGCCGCCATCGGCAACCGCCCCGCTCCCCTCGGCGCCAGGCGAACCTCAGGGCGTCCACCAGTAACGCACCACGTGGAAGAAGATCGGCGCGGCGAAGCACACCGAGTCCAGGCGGTCGAGCATGCCACCGTGGCCTTCGATCATGTGCCCCCAGTCCTTGACCCCACGGTCGCGCTTGATCGCCGACATCACCAGGCCGCCGAAGAAGCCCAGCAGGTTGATCAGCAGCGCGATCAGCGCCGCCTGCCAGAGGTTGAACGGGGTGATCCACCACAGCGAGGCGCCGATGGCGGTGGCCAGGGCGATGCCGCCGACGAAGCCTTCGACGGTCTTCGACGGCGACAGGTTGGGAGCGATCTTGCGCTTGCCGAACAGCTTGCCGCAGATGTACTGCATCACGTCGGAGAGCTGCACGACGATCACCAGGTAGGCGATCAGCAGCAGGTTGCGCCCCTCGAAGCCGGGGATGTCGAGGGTCAGCAGCGCCGGCACGAAGGAGATACAGAACACCGCCAGCATCAGGCCCCACTGCACTTTCGAGGCGCGCTCGAGGAAGTGCTTGGTGTCGCCGCCCAGCGAGGCGAGGATCGGCAACAGCAGGAACACGTACACCGGGATGAAGATCGAGAACATGCTGTACCAGTCGATGTAGATCAGCAGGTACTGCATCGGCAGCACGAAGTAGAACGCCGCCACCAGCGCCGGGTAGTCGCTGCGCCGGGTCGGGGTGAGGGTGATGAACTCGCGCAGGGCGTAGAACGACACGCCATAGAACAGCAGGATCACCGCCGCCTGGCCAAGCCAGAAGGCGAAACCGATCACCAGGACCATCGCCCACCAGGCGTTGATCCGCGCGTTCAGGTTGTCGATCACCGCGTTCGGGCCGGGACCGGCGCGCCACTTGAGGACGAAGCCGACCAGCGAGGCGAGCAGCAGCAGCGCGCCGATCCCGCCGAAGAGCATCCAGGTCTGTTCGTTCATCTCAGGCCTCCTCTTCCGGCGCCAGGTCCAGCAGGGCCATGCGCGCTCGTTCGAGGAACGCCTCCTTGCCTTCTTCCGCCGTGGCGACCAGCGGCTTGCCGAAGCTCAGGGTGCAGAGCAGCGGCAACGGCAGCATGCGGCCCTTGGGCATGACCCGGTTGAGGTTGGCCAGCCAGACCGGCACCAGCTCGACGTCCGGGTGGGCCAGGGACAGGTGGTAGATACCGCTCTTGAATGGCAACAGCTTGACCTCGTCGTCCAGGTTGCGGGTGCCCTCGGGGAAGATGATCAGCGAATCGCCGCCGTCCAGGGCGCGGTCGAGGGGTTCGAGCGGATTGGCATTGGCCTCGCTGCGCTGGCGGTCGACCAGCACGCCGTTGAACACCTTGTTGATCACGTAGCTGCGCAGGCCGGCCTTGTTCCAGTAGTCGGCGCCCGCCACCGGCCGGGTACGCCGCCGCACCTCCGGCGGCAGCGAGGCCCAGAGCAGGACGAAGTCGCCATGGCTGCTGTGGTTGGCGTAATAGATGCGTTGCTTGGGGATCGGCGTGGTGCCCAGCCAGAGGCTGCGCAAGCCGGTGATGGCGCGGGCGCCGGCGATGATGCCATAGGCGACGACTGATTCGAGCATGGGAAGACTCTTCAGGTTTGAGCGTTGAATAGAGGGATCGACAACAGGCACGACAAGGCCAGCAGGAACTGGGCGCCACAGGCCAGCGCCTGCCAGCGTAGCAGGCGCAGGGCGCCGTGGCTGCGCTGGTTCCAGGTGCGCCCTGCGGCGTCCGCTCGGGCCAGGCCGAGATCGGCCAGGGCCCGGTCCAGGTCTTGGGTCTGCGCTTCCAGCCTGTCGCCGACGTGGCTGAAACGTTCGAACAGTTCGGCGTCCAGGGCCACTCGCAGCGCCCAGTACTTCTGCCACAGGCCGAGCAGGGCGATCGCCAGCATCGCCGCAGCGAAATAGCGCCAGCCGATGCCCTGCACGGCCTGGTACAGGCCCAGCCCGATGGCCAGCAGGGTCAGTGCGGCGGACAGCCGGTCAAGCTCGCGGCCACGGCGCAGCAGGGCCGCCACCAGGGCCAGGGTTTGCTCAGGCATGGCGCACCTCGCCCAGTTCCGCCGATGGCTCCGGCACGCTCCCGCTCAGCGCCGCGAGGGTCCGCCGCTGGGCCTCGCCCAGCAGCACTTGCGGTCGCGCCCGACGTAACACCGCCACGGCCGACTCGACGTCCGCCGCGCGGCCGCTGAGCAGCAGCCAGGCGGCGACCAGCGTGGCGCTGCGCGAATAGCCCAGGGCACAGGCCACCAGCAGCGGCCCTTGCGCCAGCAGTTCGTCGATCAGCACCGCGGCGCGCCGGCAGTCCTCGACGTCCGGCGCGACCAGGTCGAGCAACGGCAGGCTGCGATAGGCCAGCCCCTGCGGCTCGCAGGAAAGTTCGGCGGTAGCGTCGAGCAATGCGCGGAAGCGGCCGTCGGCCAGTTCCGCGGACGACGGCAGGCGCCCCAGCCAGAGGCCCGGCAGCACCTCGTCCGGCTGCGGCCGGCGACGGGTCCAGAGCCAGGCGTTGATCCGCGCGGCAAGCAGATATGGCGCCAGCAGCCAGCGCGCGGCGGCGCTCAGGCGGCCAGTGCTGCCCTTCTGGAAGCCGGCGGCGCCGAACAGCAGGTAGTTCAGCGCCACCAGCGCCAGCGCCAGCGCCGGCCAGCACAGCCATAACGCCGCACCGCCGACGGCAAAGGCGACGGCGGCGCAGGCCAGCGCGCCGAGGCCGTAGCGAGCGGCCAGCCGCCGCCGTTGCCGGTCGCGGCTCAGACTGGCGCGGGCGAACGGCGCGGGCTGCGCCTGCGGCCACAGCCAGACGCACAGCCAACCGGCCAGCGCGCCGGTGGGCACGTCGATGAAATGGTGCTGCCAGGTGGTCAGCACCGACAGCCCGATCAGCGCGAACCAGCCATGCAGCAGCCAGCGCCAGGCGCCGCTGGCGTAGCGCGCGTAGCAGACCCAGAGCACTACCAGCAGGGCGATGTGCAGCGACGGTGCCTGGTTGTACGGTTTGTCGAACCCCATCAGCACGTCGAACAGCCAGCCGAACACGCCGCCCAGTTCCGGCCGTTCGAAGGTGAAGCGCAGGGGGAACAGCAGGAAGCAGGTCACCGACAGCACCTGGGCGCTGAGCAGGCGCAGGCAGTGGGTGTCCAGCTCGCGCTTGTCCCGCGGCAACAACAGCGACAGGCCGTAGAGCAGGTCGATCGACCAGTACGGCAGGATGGTCCAGGGCCACAGCGGCATCCCGCGTTCCCAGTCGAAGACCAGGCTGCCGACGTCGCCGCGCTGGCTGGTCAACCAGTTGGCCAGGCCATAGCTGGCGAAGAAGAACGGGCCGAGGAACAGCAGCCAGAGCACCGCCCGCTTCAGTACCCCCGGCTCGCGCGGCGCCATCAGCGGGCGACCTTCTGCGCCAGCGATACGCTGAAGATGCCCCACTGGTCGACCCGCTGGGTGATCTTGCGGAAGCCGGCGGCGGCCACCAGCTGGTCCATTTCCGCCTGGGTCCGGCGCCGCATCACCCAGGCCTGGCCCTGGCGGTGGCTGGTCAGCGCGCGGGCGATCAGTTCCAGCTGCGGGTGCCAGGGCTGTCCGGTGTAGACCAGGTAGCCGCCCTCCTCCAGCGCCTCGCCGAGGCCGGCGAGGGAGTCGCCGACCATGCGGTTGTCGGCGAACAGCTCGTAGAGCCCGGAAACCACCCCGAGGCTCGGCTTCGGTTGCAGCGCCGCCAGGTCGGCGCGATCGAAGGCATCGCCCTTGACGAAGCGGGCGATGCCGGCGAGGCCCTTGCTTTCGATCAGGGCGCTGCCGTCACGCACGTTGATCTCGCTGTAGTCGCGCAGGAGGATGCTTTCCGGCAGCGGCTCGACGCCTTGCAGGGCTTCGAGGATGTAGCGGCCGTGGCCGGCGGCGATGTCGACGATGCGCACCTCGCGCTGCTCCTCGCGCAACCGCTGCATGGCCAGGCGCAGCAGCTCCTCGGCGTGCAGCTTGCGCTGGCGGATGCCGCGCCAGCCGATGGAGTCCAGGTAGTTGCGGTCGATCAGGCGACCCAGCGGGCCGCTGCCGCTGGGCTGGTTGCGGTAGACATAGTCGAGGGTGCTGCCGGAATCGAAGCCGGTGTCGAAGCCCAGCTTGACCCCGTCCGACCACAGGCTGCCCAGGCGCAGCCCGGCACGGGTGGCGCGCCAGTAGAGATCGCGCGGCGAGTTCTTCGGCAACGGCGCGGCCAGCGCCTCGGCCTCGGCGCAGGTATGGCCCAGGCGGTCGGCATCGAGCAGGCTCGGTCGTTCGGGGGCCGTGGCGAATGCCTCGAGGAGGAAGCGCCGGGCACGGCCGACGGCCAGGTGACGATCGCGCTCGCCAAGGGTGTCGTGGAAGAAGCCGGGCAGGATGTGCTTTTCCTTGCGCAGGCTGCCGAGACGCTCGAAGAAGCGCTCCTGCGGCGCACGATGGACGACGAAGTCGGCCCCGGAAATCAGCAGTTGGGTGGGAATCTGGATCGCCTGTGCGTCCGCTACCACCCGCTCGGCAGCTTCGTAGAGGCCGAGCAGGACGTTCACCGAGATCGCCTTGGCGATCAGCGGGTCGCTGTCGTAGGAGGCGATCCGCTGCGGGTCGTGACTGAGGAAGCGTGCCTTGACATAGCTGTTGACGAAGAAATTGCCGCGCCACAGGCGCATCAGTTTCAGCCCGCTGCGGGCGAACGGCACGTAGAGCTTGACCTGGAACGCCGGCGAAGCCAGCACCAGTGCGCGCACCTTCGGCGCGTAGTCGTGGGCCCAGGTGGAAACCAGCACCGCGCCGACGCTCTGCGCCACCACCGCCATCCGCTCTTCGGCGATACCGTGGACGGCCTGGATATGGTCGACGAAGGTCTGTACGTCGCGCACGCTGGTGGCAAAGCTCGGGCTGTCGCCGCGGGCGCCTGGCGAGAGGCCGTGGCCACGGGCGTCCCAGGCGAAGAAGTCGTGTTCCGGCAGGTCGAGTTCGTCGACCAGGTGGGCGATCCGCCCGGAGTGCTCATGGCCGCGGTGGAACAGCAGCACCGCCTGGCGCGTGCCGTCCGGCGCCGGGCGGCTGGCCGGCCAGTGGCGGTAGAAGAGCTCTACCCCGTCGTGGGTGGTGAAACGCAATTCCTGTACGTCGCGCATGTGATGTCCCTATGTCGTTGCCCCGGCCGGGATCCCGGCGGGGTTGCTTCCTGCGGGCGCCCACCTCCATGGCGTTCGCCCGTTCCCTCTCAGGCCTGGCCGTCGCTGCCCCGTCGACTCGCGGCCAGCTCGGCCAGGCCCTGGCGCACGCGGTTGCCGATGGTCAGCAACAGCAGGGCCGCGATCAACAACATCAGCCAGTCGATCCAGGCCAGCGGCAACAGGCCGCTGGCCACCCCGGCGCCGATCACGCCGAAACACAGCGCCCGGTCGCTTTTGCCCATCGGGCCGTCGTAGCGGCGCGAAGCGCCGACCATGGTGCCCAGCGCGCCGGCATATTCGCTGATCACCGCCAGCAGCACCACCAGCACCACCCACAGCGGGTTGACTCCCGGCAACAGGGCGAACGGCAGGTACAGGCCGCTGTCGGCGATCACGTCGGTGAGTTCGTTGAGGTAGGCGCCCAGGTCGGATTTCTGGCCGAACTCGCGGGCGAGCATGCCGTCCACCGCGTTCAGCGCCATGCGCAGGAACATCCACAGCGGAACGAGGGCGAACAGCCAGAGATGGCTGGCGAAACCGGCGACCAGCGCGCCGACCAGCAGCGACAGCAGGCAGGCCGCCAGGGTCACCTGGTTGGCAGTGATGCCGCGCCGGTAGAGGCGCTGCACGCCGGGACGAAGAAGATTCTGAAAGCGCGGTTTGAGTTGATAGACGGAAATCATGTCAGCCAGTCCTTGTGCCGAGTTGCTTCGGGCACCGACCTGGCGGTCGGCGCCCGCTCCATTCTACGACGTCGATGCGCCGCTAAAAGTGACACACTTTTATGCGTTACGCATGGTCCGTATCAGCGCATCCGTCAGAAATCGCGCTTGAAGAACAGGTCCAGCGAACTGGCCAGGCCGCTCGCCGCTTCGAGATAGAGGCGTTTGGTCAACTGGTAGCGCAAGGCGATGGTATTTGCCGGTTCGAACACTCCAACACCATAGCGCAGGCTGAGCTTGTCGGTGATATTCCCGCTGGCGACCACGCTGGTGCTGTTGCCGGTGCCCTCGGTGTCCAGCTGGAAGTCCTGGATGCCGAGCTGCTTGGCGATTTCCCCGGTGAGCGGTGCGCTACCGGCCAGGCCCAGGGCCAGGGCCGCCTCGCCGAGCATGTTGCTGTCTTCGCCGGTGCTCATCGGCCGCCCCAGCACCAGGTAGGACAGCGCCTGCTCCTGGCTCATCGCCGGTTCGGAGAATACCGCGCTGGTCGGCTGCTCGGCGCTGCCGGTCAGGCGCAGGCCGGCGACCACGTCGTCGACCCGGCGGATCGCCTCGATATCCAGGTACGGCTGGTCGATCGGTCCGGCGAAGAACAGCCGCGCCCTACGGATCGTCAGGCGCTGGCCGTAGGCACGATAGCGGCCCTTGTTCAGGTTCAGCTCGCCGCGGGTATCCAGGTTGTCGCCGATGTGCAGGTGGCCGGCCAGTTCGGCGCTGAGGCCGAAGCCGGAGAACGCCAGCTTGTCCTGGCCGACCTCGACATCGATGTCCATCTTCATCTTCAGCGGCCGCTGCTCGGGCTGCTCGGAGCCGACGATCACCGCGTCGTCGGAGACCTTGACCGTGGATGGCGGCAACTGGCGGATGGTGATGTCGCCACGCGGCACCAGGACCTTGCCGGAGATCGCCAGCTCCTGGCCGGCCATGCCGATCTTCAGGTCCGGTTCCACCTCCAGTTGCGCATAGGGATCGACCACCACCGGCAGGCGGTTGCCACGGATGTTCAGGGCGACGTTCAGCGCGTCGCCCCAGCTCAGGTTGCCGGACAGGCTGCCCTGGCCGTACCTGCCGCTGCGCCAGCCGCCGCCGAGTTCCAGGCTTTCGCCAGCGATGCGAGCGTCGAGGGAAAGGTTCTCGAAGCTGGTCGGCAGCTCGCCGCCGCCAATGTTGCCGTCGCTCAGCGTCACCCGTCCGTCGACCCGCGGCGCCAGCAGGCCGCCGGACAGCCGGCCGCTGCCGTTCAGCCTGCCTTGCAGTTTCTCCACCATCGGCACGAACGGGCGCGCCAGCGACAGGTCGAGGCCGGCCAGGCTGAACTCGCCGCTCAGCGGCTTGCTCGCCGGGCGCGGGTCGATCTGCGCCTGCACCCGCAACTCGCCGAGCTTCGGTCCGCGGAAGTCGAGGGAGGTATCGACGCGGTTGGGCGCCAACCGGCTCTCCAGGCGCAGGCTGTCGTAGCCGACGTCGACCCACTGGCCCTGGTCGCGCAGGCGCAGCGTACCGCTGCCGGCGTCCAGGCTGACCACGCCGCTCGGGCCGCGGGCCGGAACGTCCAGTTGCAGGTCGCCGTTCAGCTTGCCCTGCCAGGCGAAGTCCTCGGGGAACCATTGCTTCAGGCTGTCCAGCGGGAAGTCGCGCAGGGTGTAGCGCAGCCGCGGCTCGGGCAGCAGGCGCTGCTCGCCGCCGCAGAGGCTGGCGGCGCCGGATACCCAGCAATGTGCGCCGAAATTGACCCTGCCGTCGGCCAACCGCTCCAGGCGCGCCGGCTGCTGTAGCTTCCAGTCCTGGCCGCCACTGCTCAACTCGCCGCGCGCCAGGCGACCGCGCCAGTTGCCGCGCTCCAGTTGCCCGTCGAAGGCCAGGCCGAGCTTGAGCAAGGCACCTTGCAGGTCCAGTTCCAGTTGCTGGCGGCGTTGGTCGCCGCGGGCATTGGCCTTGAACAGGCCGAGATCGGTTTCGCCGCTGCGCAGGCCGGAAGCGACCAGCGCCAGGGTGCCATTCTGCCGGGCATCGAGGTTCGCCTGCAGGTCGAGGCCGGCGATGCACTGCTCGGCGTAGGCGATCTGCTGTCCCTTGAGGTTCAGCCTGCCTTGCGGCGCCGCGAGGCTGCCAGCCAGGTCGAGGCGTCCGTCGAGGCGACCGAAGAGTTGCGGCCAAAGCTGGCCGAGACGGTTCAGGGCGATGTCCAGGCGGCCTTGCAGGCGCTGGTCGAGCGCCCCGCTGCCCTGAACCTTGTTATCCCCCAGGCGCAGGTCGAGGTTGCCCAGCGTCCAGCGCTGCCCCTCGCCTTCGGCGCGCGCCTGGAATAGCGCCGGCTGGCCGCGCAGGCGGCCCTTGACGTCGAGATCCACGCCCAACGCCAGCCGCTCGTCGCGAACACTTCCCTGGCTACGCAAGGGACCGGCCAGTGAACCCGGCAGCTCGGCGACCCAGTAAGCCGGGTTCAGTTCGCTGAGCTGCAGGGCGGTATCCCAAGCCACGCCATTGTCGAAACGCAACGTCACCCGCCCCTCGGCCTGGCCTTGCCCGGCGCGGAGCTGCAGCGACGGCAGGTTGAGCTGGACGAGGTCGCCGGACACCGGGCTGGCCAGCGTGAAGTCGCCCGCCGGACCGCTCGCCGCCGCGCTGAAATTGCCCAGGTAGCGCTGGTCCTGGTAATGCACTTCCGCCTTGAAGGTCTTCAGCGTCACCGGCGGCGGCTCCGCCAGCGGATACAGGCGCAGCCAGGGGAAATCCTTCCAGTCCAGGGTCGCGTCGGCGGCCAGGCTTTCGCGCCAGTCCAGGCGTCCGACCAGCTCCAGGCGCTGCTCGCCGCCAGCGTCCAGGCGCAGTTGGCGGATATCCGCGCCCTGGGCGTCGACCCGCCCGTCCAGGCTCAACGCCACCGCCCCACCCTCGCCCGGCAGGCTGGCGCCGCCGCGGATAAGGTAACCGTTCTTGAGATCGCCGCCGGCATCGAGCTGGATGGCGTTCAGGGTCAAGGTGTCCGGTAGTCCGGCCGCCCCCTTGAAACCGTCGGCGCGGATCAGCAATCGTGCCGGCAGGTTTTCCGCCAGCGCCTGCAACTGTCCTTCCAGGCTGCCGTCCAGGTAACCGCTGCTGCGGCCTTTCAGGGTCAGCGCCTTCTGCAGTTCACCGCCGACCTGGACGGCCAGCTTCCACGGCTTGCCTTCGGGAGCGGGCAGGCCGAGCGTGGCTTCGGCCTGCAAGGGCCAGTCGCCGCTCGGCTGCAAGCGCCCCTGGAGCGCCAGGTCCAGGCCGAAGCCCCGCGCCGTCAGCGAGTCGATGTGCAGGCCATCGGCCAGCCAATGGGCCGCCAGCTTGAGTTCGGCGACCTGCTGGTTGCCGTCGAGCAGGAAGCTGCCGACCGCCACTTCGCCGAGTTCGATGCTCAGCGGCAGTTTCAGCGTCGGCAGGCTGATCGGCCCGCTGCCGGCGCTGTCGCCGCTCGGCGGCAGGTCCAGCGCGACCCGTTCGGCGGCCACCCGCTGCAGGCACAGGCGCAGCCCCGCCAGGCAGGCCGGCGACCAGCGCAGTTCAGGCCGCTCGACGACCAGTTGCGTACCGTCCTGCGCCCAGGACAGCCGCTGTGCCTGCCAGGCGCCACCGAGGCGACCCTCGAAGCCGCTGACCTGCAGGCCCGGCACGCGGCCGAGCAGCCAGGCGCTGCCGGTCTGGGTGCCGAGCAGCGCAGCGAGTCCCAGGAGCAGCGCGAGGAGCAGCCCGACTATGGCCAGCAAGGTGATCTTCAGCGCCTTCACAGTTCTGGCCCCATGGAGAAGTGCAGGCGGAAACCGCCGTCGTCGTCGAGCGCATGGGCCAGGTCGAGGCGCAACGGGCCGACCGGCGAGACCCAGCGCACGCCGAAGCCGACCCCGGTCTTGATCGACGGGAAGTCCAGCGAGTTGAAGGCGTTGCCCTGGTCGACGAAGGTCGCCAGGCGCCAGCGCTCGGCCAGCGGATATTGATACTCGACGCTGCCGGCGATCATGTAGCGGCCGCCGATCTTGTCGCCATCGGAATTCTCCGGCGACAGCGTCCGGTAGTCGTAGCCACGCACGCTCTGGTCGCCGCCAGCGAAGAAGCGCAGCGAGGGCGGGATCGACTTGTAGTCGTTGGTGGCGATTCCGCCTACCTGCAGGCGGCCGAGCAGGCGATGGCCGCCGGCAAAGCTGGTCAGGCCCTTGGCCATGGCGTCGACATGGAGGACGTCGGCGTCGGCCAGCAGGCCTTCCTTTGCCCCCTTGACGTTGAACTGCAGGCGGTAGCCATGGCTGGGGTCGACCTTGTTGTCGGTCTCCAGCAGCGAGTAGCCGATCCCCGGCATCAGGAAGCTGCTCAGCCCGGAGTCGTCGCCCAGCTTGTACTCCTCGCGCATCCAGTTCAGCGAAACCACCCGCTGCCAACCATCGGGCCGCTTGCTGTGCCATTCGCCGCCAAGGGTCAGCAGCTTGCTCTCGGTGTCCACCAGGTCTTCGAACTGGTAGCCGCTGGTGAAGCGCAGCTTGTCGGTGAGCGGCGGATCGAGGGGAATCTCGTACCAGGCGCCGACGTTCTGCCGTGGTGCGGAGATTTCCGACTCGAATCCCAGGCTATGTCCTTCGGCATTCACCCAATGGCGGGTCCAGTTGAACCTCGCGCGCGCCCCGACGTCGGTCGAGAAACCGAGGCCGACGCCCATGGTCCGGGGCTTGCGCGCCTCCAGCCGGACCGCTACCGGGATCGCCTGGCGCGCGCCGTCGGCCTGCGCCTGGGTCGGCGCGGCGTCGACCCGCACGCCCTCGAAGTAGCCGCTGGATTGCAGGTTCTGGTTGAGTTCGGCGATCAGTTCGGAGTCATAGGGTTGGCCGGCCTTGAACGGCACCATGCGGCGCAACAGTTCTTCCTCGATGATCGAGTCGCCGTCGAAGCTCACCTTGCCGAAGGTGTAGCGCTGGCCGCTGTCGTAGACCAAGTCGATGTCGGCGATGCCGGCGCGCGGATCGATGCTCAGGCGCTGGGTGCTGAAGCGGCCCTGGAAGAAGCCGTAGCGCGAGGCCTGGTTCTGGATCAGCCGCTTGGCGTCCTCGTAGACGCCCTGGTTCAGCTTCGCGCCCGGTTTCAGCTGCTTGCCCGACGGCAAGCGGAAGCTCTCCAGGCTGGCGGCCTCGCCGAGCACCTGGATATTCACCTGGCGCAGGCGCACGGGCTCGCCGGGCACTACCTTGAGCGTGAGCTTCGGCGGCTTGCCGTCCTTCACCTCGCTGTCGATCTGCGCCTGGAAGTAGCCGAGCGCCTGGGCCGCCTTTTCCGCCTGTGCCTCGGCATTGCGGCGGAAACGTTGCAACGCCGCCTCGTCCCGCTCGCCGAGGCTACCCACATAGGCCTCGATATTGGCCTTCAGGGCGGCATTGGCGGGGGTGACGCGCACGCTAAGCTGGCTCTCCGCGAAGGCGGCCGTACTCAGGCACAGCAGCCCGGCCAGCGGGAACCGGAACAATCCTTGAGTCAGTCTCATGGCGCGGATGCTACGCAGGCGGGTGGCGCGCGTCCAGATTTGCGCGGACGCCGCCGACCACCTCCTGACATTCGGGTTTTATGACGCCAAGCGCCTGACAGGCATGGCTTTTCTCGCGCGTCCGGGGGAACGCTCAGGTCGCCGCCGGCGTCTCGCCAGGATGCAGGAGGACGTGCTCGCGCACCGCTCCCAGCGTCACCTCGCCGATCTCGCGGTAGCCGTGCCGCTGGTAGAAGTCCAGGTAGCGCGCATTGCCGGTATCCAGGACCAGCCCCTGCGAAGCGGAGTCCTCGGCGCACCAGCGCTGCACGGCGGCCAGCAACTGCTCGCCGATCTGCCTGCCCTGGTACTCGGGATGCACGCCGAGCATCGGCAACTGGTGGTGGGGGCCGACCGGCAGGCAGGCCTGCACCGCCCGCTGGTAATCCAGGTAGCGCCGGGTCGCGGCCAGGCCGACGCTGAACAGCATGCGCAGGCGCCAGCTCCAGCTCTCGGTGATATCCAGGCGCCGCTGCGGCGGCGTGATCAGGGCCGCCGCGACCAGCCGATCGTCGATGAACAGGCCGATGGCCGGCAACTCTTCGCCCAGATGGCGCTCGACCATCTCCCGGACGCAGGCACGCACGCGCTGGTCGTAGCCGGCGCGCTGCGCATCCATCAGGTAGGCGAAGGTCGGTTCGTGGCGGTAGGCGTGGTAGAAAAGCGAGCGGACTTCGCGGCTATAGCCGTCGTCGAGCAGACGGACATCGGAGACCTGATCAGGCATGGAACGCATTCCTTGTCGGCCGCAGGCGCAGCGACACGCACGCTTCGCCACGGCGATTGGTCGAGCGGATGGCCTGGCCATCCCCGTCCGCGGCAGACCACAGGGCCGGCAAGGCGCCAAGCCACACAGCCATCGGGTACCCGGCGGACACTAGCACAGCGCCTCCAGGGTCGCCAGGCATCCCCCGGCTGGGCTAGCATTCCTGTTTTTGCCAGGACGCCCACCATGAAAATCGTCTCTTTCAATATCAACGGTCTGCGCGCCCGGCCGCACCAGTTGGCGGCGCTGATCGAGCGGCACCAGCCCGACGTGATCGGGCTGCAGGAAACCAAGGTCGCCGACGACCAGTTTCCCCAGGCCGAGATCGAGGCGCTCGGCTACCACGTCCACTACCACGGGCAGAAAGGCCACTACGGCGTCGCCCTGCTCTCCCGCCAGGCGCCCCTGGAACTGCATCGCGGCTTCCCGAGCGACGGCGAGGAATCCCAGCGGCGCTTCATCTGGGGCACCTTCAGCGACGCCCAGGGCAACCCGATCACCGTGATGAACGGTTACTTCCCGCAAGGCGAGAACCGCGAGCATCCGACCAAGTTCCCGGCCAAGCAGCGCTTCTACGCCGATCTCCAGTCGCTGCTGGAGAACAGCTTCAAGCCCGAGCAGGCCCTGGTGGTGATGGGCGACATCAATATCTCGCCGGAGGACTGCGACATCGGCATTGGCGAGGAAAACCGCAAGCGCTGGCTGAAGACCGGCAAGTGCAGCTTCCTGCCGGAAGAGCGCGAATGGCTGGCTACCTTGAAGAACTGGGGCCTGGTCGACAGCTTCCGGGCCCTGAATCCGGAGGTGAACGACCGCTTCAGCTGGTTCGACTACCGCAGCCGTGGCTTCGAGGACAACCCCAAGCGCGGCCTGCGCATCGATGTGATCCTGGCCAGCCGGGTGCTGCAGTCGCGCTTCAAGGACGCCGGCATCGACTACGACCTGCGCAGCATGGAGAAACCCTCCGATCACGCCCCGATCTGGCTGGAACTGGCCTGAGGCTCAGCCCAAGGAAAAGGCTCATCCCCGGATGAGCCTTCAGGCGATCGCTACCTGGTCCGGGCGATCTCGCCGACGCCTCCCCCCTATCCGGCGCGCGACCTTTCCCTCAGGCAGGACTGTCCACCCGCGGCCCCTTCAGCTCCACTCGATTGCCATCCGGGTCGAAGAAGTACAGCGACCAGCCGTCGCCCTCGGCGCCGAAGCGGATTTCCGCGGGAACCTGCGGGACCAGGCCGAACCCCTCGAGATGGGCGACCAGCGCGGCCTCGTCGAACGGCTCGATGCGCACGCAGAAATGGTCGACGTTTCGCCCTTCCCCACCCGGAGCCGCACCGCCCTCCCGGCCGAGCGCCCCGGACACCGCGACCAGATCGAGCATCGACGTGCCCAGGCGCAGATGGGCCAGCTCCAGGTCGTCGCGCCACTTCACCACCACGCAACCGAGGACATCGCGATAGAACGCGATGCTGCGTTCCAGGTCGCGGACCCGCAGGACGATGTGATCGAGACGTTCGACGACGAAGGGTTGCATGGTCATTCACCTTTTGGACCGTGGACTATGGCAAGACTTTAGCCAGCACACCTCGGGTTGATAATGGTTTAATCCCTGATTCATTGATTACTGACAGTGAATTATCCCCGTGGATCACCTCACCGCTCTCAAGGTCTTCCGCGCCGTGGCCGCGAATGGCGGCTTCGCCGCCGCGGCCCGGCAGATGAATCTCTCGCCGGCCGCCGTGAGCAAGAACGTCGCCGAGCTGGAAGCGCACCTCAAGGTGCGCCTGATCAATCGCACCACCCGCAGCATGAGCCTGACCGAGGCCGGCGAAGTCTACCGGCAGCGCCTGGAGCGCATCCTCGACGACCTCGAGGCCGCCGACGCCGCGCTCACTTCGATGCAGCAGGGCCCCAGCGGCCTGCTGCGGGTCAGCGCCCCGCTGACCCTCGCCCTCACCTGCCTGACCCCGGCCATTCCGGCTTTTCTCCAGCGTTATCCGGAGCTGCGCCTGGAACTGCTCCTGCAGGACGGCCGCCAGGACCTGATCGCCGAAGGCATCGACCTGGCCCTGCGTGGTAGCGACCGGGTTGCGGACTCCGGCCTGGTCGCCCGCCCGCTGCTGGTCCTGGAGCACGTGCTCTGCGCGGCGCCGGCCTACCTCAGTCAGCATGGCCAGCCGCTGCGGCCGGAGGCCCTGCGCGAACACGAGTGCATCCGCTTCAGCCTCTCTGGCCATGCCGACCGCTGGACCTTCCGCAAGGACCGCGAGTGCATAGCGGTGCCTATCGCCGGCCGTTACCGGGTGTCCTCCAGCCTGGCGGTGCGCGATGCCCTGCTCGCCGGCTTCGGCTTGAGCCTGATCCCACGGCTGTACGTACAGGCGGAACTGGCCGAAGGCCGCCTGGTTGAATTGCTGGCTGACTGGAAGGCCGACGAGACGGCGATCCACGCGGTCTATCCATCGCGCCAACTGGCCGGCAAGACCCGGGTGTTTCTCGACTTCCTGACCGAGACAATGGCGCAGGGCCATGATTCCCCAACGCTGTAACCTTAGCGTCACCCGTCTGACTTAATCTCGCCGGCAAATCCCTTCCCCCATAGAAGACGATGCCCGCGATGCCACACCGCCAGCGCGCCAGTGACAAAGACCTCTGGAGCCGTACCCTGAGCCTGGTTTTCCTCGGATTCCTCTGTTATGCCTTCCCCTGGTCGGTATTCGCCGCCCCCTTGCCGATCCCCACGGACGACACGCCGGCGCTGCGCATCCAGGGTTCCAACACCATCGGCGCGAAGCTCCTGCCGGCCCTGGTCGAGGGCCTGATGGAAGAGGAAGGCCTGGAGGATATCCGCCGTACCCCCGGAGAACGGGAAAACGAACTCCATCTGCTCGGCAAGAGCCGCGACGGCCGCCTGGTGAGGGTGGAGCTATCCGCCCACGGTTCGAGCACCGGCTTCACCGCCCTCCTCGAACGCCACGCCGAACTCGCCGCGGCCTCGCGTCCCGTCAAGGACAGCGAAGTTCGCGCCCTGGCCGGCTTCGGCGACCTGCGCAGCCCATATGCCGAGCAGGTGATCGCCATCGACGGACTGGCGATCATCCTGCATCCGGACAACCCGCTGGCCTCGCTGGACACCGCGCAACTGGCGGCGGTGTTCGCCGGCGAGGTGCGTACCTGGGAAGAACTGGGCGGCAAGGGCGGCGCCATCCGCCTGTACGCTCGCGACGAGCAGTCCGGCACCTACGACACCTTCAAGGAACTGGTGCTGGCCAGTCACGGCAAAAGCCTGGCCAGCGACGCCCGCCGCTTCGAATCCAACGATCGGCTGGCGGCCGCGGTGAGCGCCGATCCGCACGCCATCGGCTTCGTCGGCATCGCGTCGGTGGGCCGGGCCCGCGCCTTGGCCATCGCCGACGGCGAATCGCTGCCGATGGCGCCCCAGGAAAGCCTGATCGCCACCGAGGACTATCCGCTGTCGCGCCGCCTGTTCCTCTACCTGAAGCCCGGCGAGAAGAACCCCTGGGCCCAGGCCCTGGTACGTTTCGCCCAGGGCCCGCGCGGCCAGGCGATCGTCACCCGCAGCGGCTTCGTCGCGCAGAAGATCCAGGCGGTGCAGATCGCACCGCGCCCGCAGATGCCCGCCGAATACCGCAAGCTCGCGGAACAGGCGCGGCGCCTGACGGTGAACTTCCGCTTCCAGGAAGGCAGCGCGCTGCTCGACAACAAGGCACTGCTCGACGTACAGCGTTTGCTGGACTACCTGCGGCAAAATCGGAAGTTGCAGGAGCGCACCGTGCTGGTGGGCTTCGGCGATCCCAAGTCCGACGCCGAGCGCTCGGTCCTGCTTTCGCGCCTGCGCGCCATGGCCGTGCGCCGCGAACTGGCCCGCGGCGGCGTGAGTTTCCGCGAGATCGCCGGCTTCGGCGACGAGTTGCCGGTCGCCAGCAACGACCAGGAACTGGGCCGACAGAAGAACCGGCGGGTGGAAGTCTGGGTCTACTGAACGCTGTAGCACTTTGTAACCTCGCCGTTTTGCCGGCGCCCGGAGCCTGGTTTATTTTTTCCGAGTGACTGCGGGCCCCTCTGACGGTAAGCAATTGCCGCCATGTCGGAGTCACATGACCATCCGACAATTCGAAGCGAGGGGGCCCAATGGCAGCTCTGCATGCATTTCTCACCGAACCGTTCCTCGGTACGGCTACCTGGTTCTGGCTGGCCTTCCTGGCCATCGTCATCGTTCTCCTGGTCCTCGACCTCGGCGTGCTGCAACGCGACCACCACGAAATCGGCGTGCGCGAAAGCCTGCTGCTGTCCGCCGGCTACTTCGCCTGCGGCCTGGCCTTCGGCGGCTGGGTCTGGTACGCCTTCGGCCCCACCAGCGCGGTGGAGTACTACACCGGCTTCCTGGTCGAACAGTCGCTATCGATGGACAACGTGTTCGTCATGGCGATGATCTTCAGTTTCTTCGGCATCCCCCGCCGCTACCAGCACCAGGTGCTGTTCTGGGGCATCCTCGGCGCCATCGTCCTGCGGGCGATCATGATCGGCCTGGGCGCCGCGCTGGTGAAGGAATTCGACTGGATCATGTACGTGTTCGGCGCCTTCCTGCTGTTCAGCGGCGTGAAGATGCTGTTCAACAAGCACGAGGAAGAACCCGACCTCGAGCACAACCCGGTGCTGCGCTTCCTGCGCAAGCACATGCGGGTGACCAAGGAACTGCACGAGCATCACTTCTTCGTCCGCCTGCCGGACGCCAGCGGCAAGCTGGTGCGCTACGCCACCCCGCTGTTCTTCGCCCTGGTGCTGATCGAGCTGGCCGACCTGGTGTTCGCGGTGGACAGCGTGCCGGCGATCTTCGCCATCACCCAGGACCCGTTCATCGTCTACACCTCGAACATCTTCGCCATCCTCGGCCTGCGCGCCCTGTACTTCTCGCTGGCGGCGATGATCCACCGCTTCGTCTACCTGAAATACGCCCTGGCCCTGGTGCTGGTGTTCATCGGTACGAAGATCATGCTCCACGGTGTGATCGGCAAGATTCCCGCCGGCCTCTCGCTTGGCGTAACCTTCGGCCTGCTGGCGGGCGGCATCCTGCTCTCCCTGCTGAAGACCCGCACGCCGAAAGCCACCGTCGAGGACAAGGCCGAACCGAATGCCGAACACGCTCTGGATCGAACGTCTGGACACCCACGCTGAACCTTTCTGGCGGGTCCGCCTCGGCACGCGCGGGATCTGCTTCCGCAACGAGCGGGCGGCCCGCGAGTTCGCCGCCCTGCTGCACAGCCGTCGCGCGTGGCAGCTGGAACGCAACGCCGAGGAAAAAGGGGCGGAGTCCCCGGAATGAAAAAGGCCCGCATCCGCGGGCCTTTCCCGTATACCACAGCCGTCAGCGGCTGCTGCGCAGCATCTCCCTGGGCACGTACTTGCCCAGCTCGAACTTGCCGATCGCCGCGCGGTGCACCTCGTCCGGACCGTCGGCCAGGCGCAGGGTGCGCTGCATGGCGTACCAGTAGGCCAGCGGGAAGTCGTTGGAAACCCCGGCGCCACCATGCATCTGGATCGCCCGGTCGATCACCTTCAACGCCACGTTGGGCGCCACCACCTTGATCTGGGCGATTTCGCTCTGGGCGATCTTGTTGCCCACGGTATCCATCATGTAGGCGGCCTGCAGGGTCAGCAGGCGCGCCATGTTGATCTCCATCCGCGAGTCGGCGATGTGGTCGATGTTGCCGCCCAGGCGCGCCAGCGGCTTGCCGAACGCGGTACGGCTGACCGCGCGCTTGCACATCAGTTCGAGGGCGCGTTCGGCCATGCCGATGGAGCGCATGCAGTGGTGGATGCGGCCCGGGCCGAGGCGCCCCTGGGCGATCTCGAAACCGCGGCCCTCGCCGAGGATGACGTTCTCGTAGGGCACCCGCACGTTCTCGAACAGCACTTCGGCATGGCCATGCGGCGCGTCGTCGTAGCCGAACACCGGCAGCGGGCGGAGGATCTTCACCCCGGGGGTGTCGACCGGTACCAGGATCATCGAGTGCTGCTGGTGGCGCGGCGCGTCCGGGTTGGTCAGGCCCATGAAGATCAGGATCTTGCAGCGCGGATCGCAGGCGCCGGAAGTCCACCACTTGCGCCCGTTGATCACCCAGTCGTCGCCCTGGCGCTCGGCGCGCGCCTCCATATTGGTGGCGTCGGACGAGGCAACGCCCGGTTCGGTCATGGCGAAGGCCGAGCGGATCTCGCCGCTCAGCAGCGGTTCCAGCCAGGTGCGCTTCTGCTCCTCGCTGCCGTAGCGCACCAGCACCTCCATGTTGCCGGTATCCGGCGCGGCGCAGTTGAAGGGTTCCGGCCCGATCAGCGAACGGCCCATGATTTCCGCCAGCGGCGCATATTCGTGGTTGGCCAGCCCGGCACCGTACTCGGACTCGGGCAGGAACAGGTTCCACAGCCCTTCGGCCTTGGCCTTGGCCTTCAGCTCTTCCATGATCGCCGTCGGCTGCCAGCGGTCGCCCTCGGCGACCTGGCGCTCGAACACGGCTTCGGCGGGATAGACATGCGCTTCCATGAACGCGCTGACGCGTTCACGCAGCTCCTGGACCTTGGGGGAATAGGCGAAATCCATGGGGGATACCTTCTGACGGGTTGGCAGGCGAGGCATCGGACAAAGGCGCTGGTAACGATGCCGGAACAGGGCTTAAGATTTGCCCAGTCTATTTTTTCCGTCCATGAACATTCATGATCCATATGGGGGTCATCCAAGCCCCCAATAACAAGAAAAGTCGCGGAGCCAGTGCCATGAACCTGAACAAAGTCGACCTGAACCTGTTCATCGTGTTCGATGCGATCTATACCGAAGCCAACCTGACCCGCGCCGGGCAGATCGTCGGCATCACCCAGCCAGCCGTATCCAACGCCCTTTCCCGGCTGCGCGAGACCTTCAACGACCCGCTGTTCGTGCGCACCGCCCAAGGCATGGTGCCGACCCCTATGGCGCAGAACATCATCGGCCCGGTGCGCAACGCGCTGCAGTTGCTGCGGGTTTCGGTGCAGGAGAGCCGCAGCTTCGATCCGCAGCAGGCGAACAAGACCTACCGCATCAGCATGACCGACCTCACCGAAGCGGTCATCCTCCCCCCGCTGTTCCAGCGCTTGCGCCGCCTGGCGCCGAACGTGCATATCGAGAGCTTCCTCGCCAAGCGCCGCGAGACCACCAAGGAACTCGCCGCCGGCCGCCTCGACTTCGCCGTCGACGCGCCGCTGAACACCGATCCCCAGGTGCGCCACGTCAAGCTGATGGAGGACCGCTACGTCTGCGCCATGCGCCGCGGCCACCCACTGGCGGGCAAGCCGAAGCTGGCCCTGGACGATTACCTGGGCCTGACCCACATCCATATTTCCAGCCGCCGCAGCGGCCTCGGCTACATCGACCTGGCGCTGGGCAAGATGGGCATCCAGCGCAAGATCGCGCTGCGCTCGCAGCACTACCTGATGGCCTCCACGGTGGTCCAGCAGACCGACATGGCGATGACCGTGCCGGAACGCTTCGCCCGTCACCACGACCTGCACTACGCGGTGCTGCCGGTGAGCGACGTGCCGAAGCTGGAAACCCACCTGTACTGGCACGAGAGCACCGATCAGGACCCGGCCAACCGCTGGATGCGCGAGCAGATCATCGAGCTGTGCCAGCAGGTCACCGCGCGCGAGAACAAGGCGGCGCAGCCGGCGTGAGCGCCTGCCAAGGGGCGTAGGGCGAACGAGGCTCGGGCATTTGCTTCCGAGGTGCCTCAGTGCGCCCTCTCCCTGAAGGGAGAAGGCGCCGTTGCGGAAACGACGGATAGTCGCCGCTACAGGCTGCGCGCGATCACCAGGCGCTGCACGTCGCTGGTGCCCTCGTAGATCTGGCAGACCCGCACGTCCCGATAGATGCGTTCCACCGGGAAGTCCTTGAGGTAGCCATAGCCACCGAGGGTCTGGATCGCCGCGGAGCAGACTTCCTCGGCCATCTCCGAGGCGAACAGCTTGGCCATCGAGGCTTCGGTCAGGCACGGCAGGCCGGCTTCGCGCAGGCTGGCGGCGTGGTGGACCATCTGCCGCGCCACGGCGATGCGGGTGGCCATGTCGGCCAGGCGGAAGGCCACCGCCTGGTGCTCGATGATCGGCTTGCCGAAGGTTTCCCGCTCATGGGCGTAGTCGCGCGCCGCCTCGAACGCCGCGCGCGCCATGCCGACCGCCTGGGCGGCGATGCCGATGCGGCCGCCTTCGAGGTTGGCCAGGGCGATGCGGTAGCCCTCGCCCTCCTCGCCCAGGCGCAGCGTGGCCGGGATACGCAGGTCGTTGAAGGCCAGCTGGCAGGTGTCCGAGGCGTGCTGGCCGAGCTTGTCCTCGATCCGCACCACCTCGTAGCCGGGCGTGTCGGTGGGCACGATGAACGCGCTGATGCCGCGCTTTCCGGCATCCGGATCGGTGACCGCGAAGACGATCACCATCCCCGCGTGGCTGCCCGAAGTGATGAACTGCTTGGCACCGTTCAGCACGTAGTGGTCACCGTCGCGGCGGGCGCGGGTCTTCAGGAAGCTCGCGTCGGAACCGGCCTGCGGCTCGGTCAGGGCGAAGGCGCCGAGCATCGAACCCTGGGCCAGCGGACGGAGGAAGCGCTCCTTCTGCTCGGCGCTGCCGAACTTGTGGATCGGCATGCAGCCCACCGAGTTGTGCACGCTCATGATGGTCGAGCAGGCGCCGTCGCCAGCGGCGATCTCCTCGAGGGCCATGGCGTAGGCCAGGTGCCCGGTCTGCGCGCCGCCCCACTCCTCGGGCACCAGCATGCCGAGGAAGCCGAGGTCGGCCATCTCGCGGATCGCCTCGGCCGGGAAACGGTGCTCGCGGTCCCAGTCGGCGGCGAACGGTTTCAGCCGTTCCTGGGCGAACTGCCGCGCCATGTCACGGATCTGGATCTCTTCTTCGCAGGGAATCATCGCGGGTTCCTCTTCTTCACTGCCTGCATCAGCGCAAGCGCTCGACGGCGATCGCGGTCGCCTCGCCGCCGCCGATGCAGACCGCCGCCACGCCGCGTTCCAGGTCGTACTGCTGCAGGGCGTTGAGCAGGGTCACGACGATCCGCGCGCCGGACGCGCCGATCGGATGGCCCAGCGCACAGGCGCCGCCGTGGACGTTGAGGCGCTCGTGGGACAGGTCGAGGTCGCGCATTGCCGCCATGCCGACCACGGCGAAGGCTTCGTTGACCTCGAACAGGTCGACCTCGCCCAGCGACCAGCCGGTACGCTGCATCAGGCGCTTCACCGCACCGACCGGCGCGGTGGGGAACAGGTTCGGCGCGTCGGCGAACGAAGCATGCCCACGAATCGCCGCCAACGGCGCGAGCCCGCGTCGCTCGGCCTCGGAAAGGCGCATCAGGACCAGCGCGGCGGCGCCGTCGGAAATCGAACTGGAGTTGGCCGCGGTCACCGTGCCGCCTTCGCGGAACGCCGGCTTCAGGGTCGGGATCTTGTCCAGCCGGGCCTTCGGCGGCTGCTCGTCGCTATCCACCAGGCGCTCGGTCTTGCCGGCGGTGACCGTCAGCGGCACGATCTCGGCCTGGAAGCGCCCGTCGCGCATGGCTTGCTGCGCGCGGGTCAGCGAGGCCACGGCGAACTCGTCCTGTGCTTCGCGGGTGAAGCCGTAGGCCTCGGCACAGTCCTCGGCGAAGGTGCCCATCAGGCGGCCCTTGTCGTAGGCGTCTTCGAGGCCGTCGAGGAACATGTGGTCGAGCACCTTGCCGTGGCCCATGCGGTAGCCGCTACGGGCGCGCTCCAGCAGGTAGGGCGCGTTGGACATGCTTTCCATGCCCCCGGCCAGCGCGACCCCGGCGCTGCCGGCGAGCAACGTGTCATGGGCGAGCATCAGCGCCTTCATGCCCGAGCCGCACATCTTGTTCAGCGTCGAGCACGGCGTGCCGCGCGCCAGTCCGGCGCCAAGCACCGCCTGGCGCGCCGGCGCCTGGCCCTGGCCGGCGGCGAGCACGCAGCCGAGCACGGCCTCGTCCACTTCGTCGGCTTGCAGGCGCGCCCGCTCCACCGCGGCGCGCACCGCCGCGGCACCGAGGGTAGCGGCGTTGACGTCCTTGAAGTCGCCGAGGAAGCCGCCCATCGGGGTGCGGACGGCGCTGACGATGACGATCGGATCTTCGCGGGTCATGGGATCTTCCTCCTGTATTAGCGGGCGGCCATGCGGATGGCGCCGTCGAGGCGAATCACTTCGCCGTTGAGCATGCTGTTCTCGATGATCTGCCGGACCAGCGCGGCGTATTCGTCCGGACGCCCCAGGCGCGGCGGGAACGGCACGCTGGCGCCGAGGGAGTCGCGCACCTCCTGGGGCATGCCGGCCATCATCGGTGTCTCGAAGATGCCCGGGGCGATGGTCATCACGCGGATGCCGAAGCGCGCCAGCTCGCGGGCGATGGGCAGGGTCATGCCGACCACCCCGCTCTTCGAGGCGGAATAGGCGGCCTGGCCGATCTGCCCGTCGAACGCCGCCACCGAGGCGGTATTGACGATCACCCCGCGCTCGCCGCCCTCGTCCGGCTGGCCCTGGGACATGGCCTCGGCGGCCAGGCGCAGCATGTTGAAACTGCCCACCAGGTTGATGTCGATGACCCGGCGGAAACTCTCCAGGGCATGGATGCCATTGCGTCCGAGGACCTTCTCGGCCGGCGCCACGCCCGCGCAATTGGCCAGGCCATGGAGGCCGCCGAAGGCCTCCAGTGCAGCGGCCACGGCCTGGCGGCCGTCGGCCTCGCTGGCGATGTCGGCCCTGACGAAGCGCGCCTGGGCGCCAAGCTCGGCGGCCTTGGCCGCGCCGGCCTCGGCGTTGATGTCGGCCAGCACCACCTTGCCACCCTGCTCCACCAGCATCTTCGCGGTGGCGGCGCCGAGGCCGGAGCTGCCGCCGGTAACCAGGAACACTCGATTTTCGATACGCACGTCGTTTTCTCCTGCTGAATCAGTTCGCGGCGGCCGCCCGTGGGGCCGCCTCGCGTTGCCGGGCGATCTCCTGGTTGCGCAGGAGAAAGCGCTGGATCTTGCCGCTGGGAGTCTTCGGCAGTTCCTCGAGGAACTCGATCTCCCGCGGGTAGGCGTGCGCCGACAGGCGCTGGCGCACGTATCGCTGCAATGCGTCCGCCAGTTCCGGCGTCGGCCGGTGGCCGGCGCAGAGCACGACGAAGGCCTTGACCAGTTCGGTGCGCTCCGGGTCGGGCTTGCCGATCACCGCCGCCTCCATCACTGCCGGGTGTTCGATCAGCGCGCTCTCCACATCGAACGGGCCGACCCGGTAGCCAGAGGTGGTAATGACGTCGTCGGCGCGGCCGACGAAGCTGATGCTGCCGTCTTCGTTGAGTTCGACGGTATCGCCGCTCAGGTAGTAGTCGCCGACGAAGGCTGCGGTTTCCAGGCCCTGGTAGCCGGGAAACCACATCAGCGGCGAACGCCGCCGGTCGAGGGCGAGGATGCCTGGCTGGCCGGGCGGCAGTTCGTTGAGATCGTCGTCCAGCACTACTACCCGGTGCCCGGGACAGGCGAACCCGGCGGCGCCGACCCGCACCGGATGCGCCAGGGCATGGTGGTTGCACAGCACCATGCCCAGCTCGGTCTGCCCGTAATGATCGTGGATGGTGGTGCCGAGCCTGTCGGCGAACCAGCGGATCACCTCCGGGGTCAACGGCTCGCCGGCGCTGCTGACCGCGCGCAGGCGCCCCTTCAGCGCAGTTTCCGCGGCCGCGCCGGCGGCCATCAGCAGGCGATAGGCGGTGGGCGATCCGGCGAGGTTGGTGATGCCGTAGTCACGGATGATCCGGCAGGTGCTTTCCACGCTGAACGGCCCTTCGTAGAAGGTGGTCGGATGGCCCATGGCGAGGGGACCGGCGACAGCGTAGTAGAGGCCGTAGGCCCAGCCCGGATCGGCGAGGTTCCAGAAGGCGTCCTCGGGGCGCAGGTCCACCGCCTCGCGCAGGTAGCCGACGAAGGCGAGGATCGCCTTGAGCGGCACCGGCACCGGTTTGGCCAGGCCGGTGGTGCCGGAGGTGAACATCATCAGGAACGGATCCTCGCCGCTGCGCGGAACCGGTTCGAATTCGGCCGGATAGCGCTCCAGCTCGGCCCAGAAGCTGAAATCGCCGCGACGGATGCCCTGCCCCTTCGGTCCGCCGACGGTGACGGCCAGAGGCGGATCGGCGAGTTCGTCGAGCTTGTCGCGGTTGGCCGCATCGGTGACCAGCACCTTGCTGCCGGCGGTCGCCACGCGGTGTTCGATGGCCTTCGGGCCGAAGGCGGTGAACAGCGGCTGGTACACCGCGCCCAGGCGCCAGGCGCCGAGGATGGTGACCAGCAGCTCGGGCGTGCGCGGCAACAGGCCGGCGACGCAGTCGCCCGGGCGTACGCCCTGGGCCTGGAGGAAATTGGCGAAACGTCCGGAGAGCGCTTTCAGCTCGCTGAAGGTATAGCTGGCGCGACTGCCATCCTTGCCCTCCCAGAACAACGCGATCCGACCCGGCAGGGCATGCCGGTCGCAGCATTCGACGCAGGCGTTGAGCGCCTGGAGCGTACCGGAAAGCGTGGCGGCGGCGGTCCGCTGCAAGTCGAACCCGGCGGCAGTGGTGGCGTAGTCGCGCATTGCAGGACTCCTCGGCTTGTTTTTGTATGGAGTAGCCGGAATCTTCACGCCGTGGCCGACGCGGGGCAATGTCGAAAGGCTTCAATCTGCCTGAGCGGTTTGGACAATCCGTGCTGGCCGCCTGCCCCGCCGAACCGTTCGCGACATACGGCGGATGACGCTGCGCGGGCATTCACCCTATCGATGGCCGAGCGTTTCGGACAAGACGCCTGACGACTCGGCCGACGCGGTTTCCGCCGCGACCTGCGTCCGGTACTGCCCGGGGGTCGAGCCGGTCCACTTCTTGAACGCCTTGTGGAACGCGCTGCCATCGGCGAAGCCCAGCTCCAGCGCCAGTTCGGCGAAATTCGCCGCGCCGGCGTCCAGCCGCGCGATGGCCAGGTCGCGGCGGACCTGGTCCTTCAGCGCCTGGTAGCTCTGCCCTTCCAGGGACAGCTTGCGGCGCAGGGTCGAGGGCGCCATGAAGAAATGCCCGGCGAGCGCGTCCGCGTCCGGCCAGCGTCCCGGCCGCAGGCTGCGCAGGTAGGCCTTGATCCGCGCCGCCAGGCTCTGCGGATCGCGATAGCGGACCAGGATGTTGGCCGGCGCGCCGAGCAGGAAGCGCCGCAGCTCCCGCTTGTCGCGGCGGACCGGCAAGGCCAGGCAGTCGGCATTGAACAGCAGGCGGCTGAGGGGACGGGAGAAACGCAGGTTGTCGCTGAACATCACCCGGTAGTCCTCGATGTAGTCCGGCTGCGGACAGCGCAGGTCGATGGCCAGGATCGGGATGCGCCGGCCGACCAGCCAGCAGGCCAGGCCATGGGTGATCATCCATAGGGTGAAGTAGGACAGCGCTCGCCCGTACCGGCCCGGCGCCTCGTCGAGGACGATTTCCGCCAGGCCGCCGCGGCGCTGCAGGCGCGGCTGGAAGTCGTCGAACTGCAGGCAGAGGAATCGCAGGATGCCGGTCAGCGCCGGCTCCAGGGTCTGCTCGTGGATCGCGCAGCGGCTCATGAAAGCGAAGCTGCCACTCTTCAGGCGCCGCGAGTCCATGCCGAAGAACTCGTCGTCCATGCGCCGAGCGAGATCCAGCCAGAGCCGCGAATAGGCGTGCGAGGTGACCCGCGCGTAGGGTTTGCCGAGCAGCTGCGGATCGATACCGGCGGCCTGGAGGACCTCCCCCTCCTCGCCGCCCTGCCGGCGCCACTCCACCAGCGCCTCGCCGACCAGGCGCACCGAGATGGTGCCCTTGGTGCTCGCCTGAGTCTCGCCGTCGTTCTTCACCCGCCCCTCTCGCCTCGCTGCGCGCCGCCCGCCACCTTAGCGCAGGAGCGGGGCGCGGCTCCATCCTCTCAATCGCGCCCCTGGCGCAGCGCGAGTAGGCGAATCTCTTCGATGCTGACCTCGCGCATGCGGAACTTCTGGATCTTGCCGGTAACGGTCATCGGGAACTCGTCGACGAACTTGAAGTGGCGCGGGATCTTGAAGTGAGCGATACGCGCCTTGCAGAACGCCCGCAACTGTTCGTCATCGGCGTGGTGGCCCGGATGCAGCTTGATCCAGGCGACGATTTCCTCGCCATAGCGCTCGTCGGGGATGCCGATCACCTGCACGTCGGCCACCGCCGGGTGAGTGAAGAAGAACTCCTCCAGTTCGCGCGGATAGATGTTCTCGCCGCCGCGGATGATCATGTCCTTGCTGCGCCCGACGATCCGCACGTAGCCGTCGTCGTCCATCACCGCCAGGTCGCCGGTGTGCATCCAGCGCGCCGGGTCGATGGCCTCGGCGGTGGCCTGGGGGTCGTTCCAGTAGCCGAGCATCACGCTGTAGCCGCGGGTGCACAGCTCGCCGATCTCGCCGCGCGGCACCACCCTGCCCGTCTGGTCGACGATCTTGCTCTCCAGCCTCGGCTGGGTGCGTCCGACAGTGGTCACGCGCAGCTCCAGGCCATCGTCCGGACCGGTCTGCAGCGACACCGGACTGGTCTCGGTCATGCCGTAGGCGATCTGCACCTCGGCCATGTGCATGTCGCCAATGACCCGCCGCATCACCTCGATCGGGCAGGTGGCGCCGGCCATGATTCCGGTGCGCAGGCTGGAAAGGTCGAATTCGCGGCGGCGCGGATGATCCAGCTCGGCGATGAACATGGTCGGTACCCCGTACAGCGCGGTGGCGCGCTCCTCGGCCACGGCCAGCAGGGTCGCCTCGGCGTCGAAGCTGGGCGCCGGGTAGATCATGGTCGAGCCGTGGGTGACGCAGCCGAGGTTGCCCATCACCATGCCGAAGCAGTGATACAGCGGCACCGGGATCACCAGGCGGTCTTCCGCGCCGAGTCCGAGGCTTTCGCCGACCATGTAGCCGTTGTTGAGGATGTTGTAGTGGCTGAGGGTGGCGCCCTTGGGGAAGCCGGTGGTACCGGAGGTGTACTGGATGTTGATCGGCTCGTCGAACTGCAGCGAGGCCTGGCGCTGGCGCAGTTCCTCGGCGCCTACCGCGGCGGCCAGCCCCGGCAGGCCCTGCCAGTGCAGGAAGCCCGCCGGCGCCCGCTCGGCCAGGCTGATCACGCCGCGCAGTTCCGGCAGGCGCTCGCTAGCCAGTTCGCCCGGACGCGCCCGCGCCAGCTCCGGCAGCAGGTCGCCGAGCATCGCGTGGTAGTCGCTGGTCTTGAAGGCGTCGGCGCAGATCAGCCAGCTGCAACCGGACTGCTTGAGAGCGTATTCCAGCTCGCTGCTGCGGTATGCCGGGTTGATGTTCACCAGGACCGCGCCGACCTTGGCGCTGGCAAACTGGGTAATGCACCATTCGGCGCAGTTCGGCGCCCAGATCCCCAGGCGCTCGCCGGGGCGCAGGCCCAGGGCGATGAAGGCGCGGGCGTAGGTATCGACCCGCTCCGCCAGTTGCCGCCAGCTGTAGCGCAGGCGTTGATGCCGCACCACCAGCGCCTCGCGCTCGGCATGATGCGCGACGGTGGCATCGAAGGCGTCGCCGACGGTGGTCGCCAGCAAGGCGACATCCTGGCGACCCGAGGTATAGCTCGGCTGATTCATGGCTTTCCCTTGTTGTGGTTGTTCTGGGAATGTCGCTGAACCGTCGTCCTGCGCCGCCAGGGCGCTACGACGGACACCGGCGAGCGGTGTCGGTGAAGTCGAAGAGCATGTTTACGTTAACGTAAAGGTAAACGCAAGAGGCTTGTCCGCCCAGGGCCGTCGGCTCCGGCGCGGCCCAACGGAACGGCGTAGAATGGGCGGTTTTTCACAGGAGCACAGCATGACCCCGGAAATCGCCATCGGCCTGGTGACGGCCCTCGGCCTCGGTGCGCTGGTCGGTCTCGAGCGACAATGGCGACAGCGCTCTTCCGGCATGGCCACCCACGCGATGGTCGCACTCGGTGCGGCCAGCTTCTCGATCCTGCCGCTGTTGCTCGACAACGAGGTCAGCGTGACCCGCATGGCGGCCCAGGTAGTCAGCGGCATCGGTTTTCTCGGCGCCGGCGTGATCATGCGCGACGGCCTCAGCGTACGCGGCCTGAGCACTGCGGCGAGCATCTGGAGCACCGGCGCGATCGGCGTACTGGCCGGCAGCGGTTTCATCCTGGCGGCCTGCATGACGACCGCGCTGATCGTCATCGCCAACCTGTTCCTGCCCGCTCTCGGCCGGGTGGTGGACCGCCACACCTCGGGCGAGGCCGAGCAGGAGCGCTTCTACCAGATCAGCGTGTCCTGCGAGGCGCGCAACGAAGCGCTGGTGCGCATGCAGTTGCTGCAACGCATGGGCGACAACCGCCTGAACCTGCAGAGCCTGGAAAGCCACGCGCTGAAAGGCAGCGGCAACGTGGAAGTGAACGCCGTGGTGTTCACCCTGCACAAGGAGGATTCGCTGGTGGAACAGATGGTCGGCGAGCTGTGCCTGGCACCGCAGGTCACCGCCGCCAGTTGGGTGATGAATCCCGCCGCGGAATGATCCGGCGAATTTAGGTTGCCCATTCTAGACGCTTCGCCGCAGGCTTTTCCCACCTCCAGACAAGAACAAGCCGGAGTGAACCACACCACCACTGCCTGTTTCGTGGACGGGGCGAGCCGCCCCGCGGGGAGGAGTCATGCGCTTGCGTTGTTTCTTGCGAGGTTGCCGCTGGGACGAAGGTAGCCTGGTCACGGTAGGCCCCGACCTGATGCTGCGCCAACGTTGCCGGCGTTGCGGCGCCCATCGCTATCTCAGCGTCGAGGCGCCGCCCGAGGAAGCCTGAGCGACGCCGGTCGCGTCCAGGCGTCGAGCGGCTGGCCCTTCAGCGCAGGACCAGGCTGGCCCGGGTGCGCAGGTAGCTCTGCCGGTAGACCACGCTGTTGGCCGGACTGGCGGTATATACCAGGGAGTACATCGCGCGCTGTCCCAGGGCCATCGCCACGATCTGGGTCAGCAGCACCTCGTTGCCCTGGCTGATCCGGCAGTGGGTCTCCAGCGATGCCAGGCCGCCGAGGTTCGAGCGGATCGGTGTGGTGCAGCGCGAGCCCAGCCCGGCCTTGCGGTAGCCCGATTGGACGACATCGAAGACACTCTGGAACTGGCCGTCGATCTCCACCGACTCCTCTTCCATCATCTTCAGGCTGAGCAACTCGATGCTGGCTTCCTTCTCGCCTCCCGGCCCGAGCTTGGTCGCCAGTTGCCGGGAGCCCAGTTGCTCCACGTCGCTGGCCTCGGGTGGGATGCTCTCGGTGATCACCTGCCAGCCGGCCGGCCAGTCGACCTCGGGCTGATAGCCACTGCTGGCGCAACCCGCCACAAGCCCCGCCACTACCACCAGCGCCAAGCCGGACGCCTTGCTTCTCATAGCATTTCCTTACTCGCAAAACCCATCGGAGGGAAAGGTCGGACCTGTCGCCATGGCGCCGTCCGCGCAGTCTCCGAGCCCATGGCGACAACGTTCCCAGCTTACCGGAGAGACGGCGAGCGCCAAGGCGCAAGCCTGAACAAGCTAGCCGACTTGGCGAGGAACGCACAAATTTCATCGGCTGGCGTACAGGTATGGGACATCGGTACCAATAGCGAAGTCGCGCAATCCGTCAGTTTTTTTTGAATTTTTGCCATTGGAAAAAGTCTGTTCAGCGCAGCGTTTTTCCAAGTCCCATCCGGCCCGCAAGGAGAACCCATGGCTGAACCCCAGGACAAGTACACCCGGCGCACAGGCAGGACCTGGGCGGACGACCAGGCGACCTACAACCGTCTGCGCGAAGAAGCCGACGCCGCTCGCCAGAAGCTGCGCGAAAGCGGCTACAGCGGCGCCGAGTATGACCAGTTGCGTCAAGCCGCCTTCGATCTCAACCGCAAGGCCAACCAGTACTGGGAGCAGATGCTCAGCGACCTGCGCCAGGAAGACTGATCAGCGCCACGCCGGGAGACTGCCGCTCTCGGCCCGCACACCCCCTCCACTCTTTGCGTGCTCCTGGCGTCGGCTCATTCGGGCGCATCCGGGTATTGCACCTCGTCCAGCAGGCGAAACCCCACGTTGTCGGCGTCCAGCGCGCTGAGCAGCTCGATCTGTCGATCGATGTCCTGGTTGATATTGGCCAACTGGCCGATGAAGGCATTGGCCGCCTGGCGGGTGCCAGGGTCGGAGCTGCGCGACAGCTCGAAGCCGAGCTGGGTCAGGGCAGCGGCCAGGTGAGCGAGATTGCGCACACTCAACGAGTGCAACTGGCGGGAAACGGCCTGTTCATCCTGAACGGTGGGAGGGACATCCATGAATCAGATCCTTCGACTGGCACAATGTGACATTCGTCACAGAGATTAACCGAAGCCCCGCAGAACATCCATGCCAGCTATTTCCCTTCGTCGGCTCTGGCCCGGCCCCTGCGTCGTCCTCAAGTTGTCAGATCCGCTGTCGATACTCTGCGAGCCGGAACACGCGCCATGCCCGCCTCGCCGGGCCACAGGGACGTCCTCGGCTGCCTCGTCGCAGCCTGCGTGCCGGTCCAACCTGGCAATCCATCGAGGCGTTCCATGCTGCAACAATCCCTACGTGCGCAAATCCTTGTCCTGCTCGGCGGCAGCCTGGCTGCGCTGCTACTCATAGCCCTGGCCTGCTTCGGCTCGCTGACCGGCGACGTACGCGCCTACCGCGAGCTGCTCGGCGGCCCCGTGCGGGCGGCGCAACTGATCGACGAGGCCAACCTGCAATTCCGCGGCCAGGTCCAGGAATGGAAGAACGTCCTGCTGCGCGGACGCCAGGCAGAGGCCCAGACGAAATACTGGAGCCAGTTCGAAGCCCAGGAGCGAGCGGTGCAGGACATCCTCGGGCGCCTGGGCAGCGTGGCCGAAGGCGAGTTGAAGGATCGTGTCGAACGCCTGCGCGAAGAGCACCGGCGACTCGGTACGGCTTACCGACAAGGCAGGCAACGGTTCCTCGAGGCGGGCGCCGACCCCATCGCCGGCGACCAGGCGGTGGCCGGCATCGACCGCGCCACCACCGCGCAGATGCAGGCCCTGCGCGACGAACTGCACCAGGCCAGTGATCTCCATTCCTCCTCCATCAGCGCGGAGGCCCGGCGCACCATGCTGCTCGGCAGCCTGGTGCTGATCGGCGCCAGCCTGGCCGTCGCCCTGCTCAGCCTGTGGCTGGTCAACCGCAACCTGGTCCGTCCGGTGCAACGCCTGATCGAGCACATCGCCCAGCTCAGCCATGGCGACTTCGGCGAGCGCATCGAGATCCGGCGCAAGGACGAACTCGGCAAGCTGGCCCTGGCCGCCAACACCCTGCGCGACTTCCTGGTGGACATCTTCGACCGGCTGCGGCGCAGTACCCGCGACCTGGACAGCGCCAGCGGCTCGCTGAACGCGATCGCCAGCCTGATGGCGGCCGGTACCCGCGAGCAGTTCAGCCGCACCGACCAGGTCGCCACGGCGATGCAGGAAATGTCCGCCACCGCCCAGGAAGTGGCGCGCTACGCCGGCGACGCGGCCAGGGCCGCCGACGAGGCGGACGATTCCGCCCAGCGCGGCGAAGACGTGATGGAAGAAACGATTCGCAGCATCGGCGAGATGCGCAAGGAGATCGACCATACGGTGGAGGTCATCCGCCAATTGGAAAGCGATAGCGGCAGGATCGGCAAGGTCCTCGACGTGATCCGTGGCATCGCCGAGCAGACCAACCTGCTCGCCCTCAACGCGGCCATCGAAGCCGCCCGCGCCGGCGATGCCGGCCGTGGCTTCGCGGTGGTCGCCGACGAGGTCCGCACCCTGGCGCAGCGCACCGCCGAGTCCATCGCCGAGATCCACCAGATCATCGATACCGTGCAGAACGGCGCGGTGAATGCCGCGCGCGCCATCGAAAGCGGGCAGTCGCGCAGCGAGGCCGGTGCCGAGCAGGTTGCCAACGCCGGCGCCATGCTGCGCCAGATCACCGCCTCGGTCGAATCGATCCGCGACATGAACCGCCAGATCGCTACCGCCGCCGAGGAACAGACCGCCGTGGCCGAGGACATTTCCCGCAACCTCACGGAAATCGCCTCGATCGCCTCCAGCAACCAGGAACAGGTGGAGCAGACCGAAGCCGCCAGCCGCGATCTCCACGGCCTCTCCGCGCAACTGGGCGATGCCCTGCAACGCCTGCGGGCCTGACCTGGGGTAAGGAAACGACTTCCATGAGGTAAGGCGGACAACCGCAACGCGATTATCCGCCGCTCCAACGGGGGGTCATGGCGGATAGCGTTGTGGCGCTATCCGCCATGCACAGCCAGGGTTCGATCAGTCGAGGACGTTGTCCAGCACCTCGTAGATCAGCCCGGTCGCCACCGCCACCAGCAGCAGGTCGGTGCCGGCCTGCATCCACTCGTAGCCGTCGTAGTGCGGCAGCCGGCCTAGCAGGCGGCCGTCGAGTTTCTTGGCGATGCCGGGCGGCAGCGGCTTGCCGCGCGCCAGGTTCTTCTGGATGCCGGGCGGCAGGGCCGGCCCCGGGTTCCAGTAGCCGCGGTTGTCGCCGAGGATCACCCGTACCCCGCCGACGTCGATACGCGGTCCCGAGTCCCAGTTGCCGCCGCCGTTGCCCTTCTGGCCGGCGCCGCCGCCCTTGTTGCCGGGGCCGCCATGGTTGTCGTGGCCACCCTGGTTGCCTTTGTTGCCCTTGTTACCCTTTCCGCCGTCCATCTGGTTACCGTGCGGGTTGCCCTTGCCATTGCCCGGGTCGGCCAGGACGGCAGGCGTACCGCCGATCAGGGACAGGCTCACGACCAGCGCGAGCACAGAACGAGTGTTGAACATGATGATGTTCTCTCCATGCGAGGACGATCCCTCGATAGCTTAGAACCGTTTCGCTTGTTTGGTTCCATGCCGTCGATCGCGACGCACCCCAGGGAAAGCCCGAGCTGCCGGCTTGGTCGAACCTGTCGAATCGGCTATGCTGCCGCTCCCTGCAAGCGACTACCCGCTACTCCCCGATGACCTGGCTGCCCACTCCGCCATAGCCATGCCTGCCCCTTCCGGCCACGGTCCGAACGACCGTGGCCAGCGTTCGTTCGCCTGAACGCCTGTCGTCATCCCTTGTTTTTTCCAATGCCATCCCGCGGCCCGCGCTGTCGACCGACTGCACGGGCCGTGCCTCGCCCCTGGGTATCCCGATGCTACAGACGCTGAAACAGAACTGGTTCTCCAACCTCCGCGGCGACCTGCTCGCCGGCCTGGTCGTCGCCCTGGCGCTGATCCCCGAGGCCATCGCCTTCTCCATCATCGCCGGGGTCGACCCGAAGATCGGCCTGTACGCCTCCTTCAGCATGGCGGTGGTGATCGCCTTCGCCGGCGGCCGTCCGGGAATGATCTCCGCCGCGACTGGCGCCATGGCGCTGCTGATGGTCAACCTGGTGAAGGACCACGGCCTGCAATACCTGCTGGCAGCGACCCTGCTCTGCGGCGTGCTGCAGATACTCGCCGGCTACCTGCGCCTGGGTTCGCTGATGCGCTTCGTCTCGCACTCGGTGGTGACCGGTTTCGTCAATGCCCTGGCGATCCTCATCTTCATGGCCCAGCTACCCGAACTCACCGATGTCGGCTGGCCGGTCTACGCGATGACCGCCGCGGGCCTGGCGATCGTCTACGGCTTCCCGCACCTGCCACGGATCGGCCGGCTGCTGCCCTCTCCGCTGGTATGCATCCTGGTCCTCACCGGCATATCCATCTACCTGGGCCTGGACATCCGCACCGTCGGCGACATGGGTCAGTTGCCCGACAGCCTGCCGCTGTTCCTCTGGCCGGACGTGCCGCTGAACCTCGACACCCTGCTGATCGTCCTGCCCTACTCCGCCGCCCTGGCGGTGGTCGGCCTTCTGGAGTCGCTGATGACCGCCACCATCGTCGACGAGATGACCGACACCGGCAGCGACAAGAACCGCGAATGCAAGGGCCAGGGCCTGGCGAACATAGCCACCGGCCTGCTCGGCGGCATGGCTGGCTGCGCGATGATCGGCCAGTCGGTGATCAATGTTAAATCCGGCGGGCGCAGCCGGCTCTCGACCCTGGTGGCCGGCGTCGCGCTGCTGCTGATGGTGGTGTTCCTCAGCGACTGGGTCGGGCGGATTCCCATGGCGGCCCTGGTGGCGGTGATGATCATGGTATCCATCGGCACCTTCCGCTGGGAGTCGATCCGCAACCTGAAGCGCTACCCGCTATCGACCAACCTGGTCATGCTGGTGACGGTCGGCGTGGTCCTCGCCACCCACAACCTGGCCTTCGGCGTGGTCGCCGGCGTTCTCCTGGCCTCGCTGTTCTTCGCCAACAAGATCGGGCACTACCTCGATATCGACAGCGAACGCTCCGCCGACGGCACCCGCCGCCACTACCAGGTGAGCGGGCAGGTGTTCTTCGCGTCGTCCGGCAGGTTCGTCGCTGCCTTCGACCTGAAAGAGACACTGGAGCATGTGCTCATCGACCTGCGCCACGCCCACCTGTGGGACGTCACCGCCGTCGCGGCACTGGACAAGGTGGTCCTGGGCTTTCGCCAGCGCGGCGTGCAGGTCGACGTGCTGGGCCTGAACGCCGCCAGCGCGACCCTGGTCGATCGCTTCGGCGCCTACGACAAGCCGGGCGCCGTGGACATTCTCCCCGGCCATTGAGCGAAGCGCCACTCGGCGGGCAGGCATGGGCTGGCCCTTCCGCTGTGGCGAAGAGCCCGCCGCTCCTTCAGTAAATCGCGGAAGAACTGTTCGAAGATGACGACATGCAGGCTGGCGCGTTGTAGCGATCCGGCGATTCGGAAGCTTCCTCCGGGTCAGTGGCTGGCCTGCGAAGACTCTCCACGTATCAGTGCTGACAGGGGGCAGCACGGGGATACAGCGCTGCATCGGTGCCTGCGCGCCCGGAGGCCTAGCGCCCGGGGCGGAAGAAGGCGCGAAAGGTGTCGAACGCCAGCACCAGAAACAGCATCGGCATGAGCAACGGGACGAAGGCGGACATGGCGTCCTGGTAAGGCCGCCCCAGCCACCACAGGAAGAGGCTGGCGCCGCCGATCAGCAGGATGACGAGAAGGATGACGAACTTGCAGAGGCGCGAGGCGAAGGAGAGCGTGTCGGACATGTCTTTTCTCGGTGGAAGCATGTGCGACCGTTTTAGCGAGCGGTGATGCTGGCCGATATAGGAAGAGTCCGTTTACCAGGTAATCGATTTCGCAGAGCTGGCGTCGGCGTCGAAGGCCGTACCGGCATGACCGCGATCAACCTCCACGCCCTTTCATCGCTGCAATCTGGGAAAAGAGCCCGCGCTCCACGAAATAAAGGCACAATGACATCATTGATTGCCGATGCCCGACATCGCAGTAGCCCAGGAGTCCAGCATGGCAACCCCACCCTATCCCGAGGACGAGCATTCGAGACAGGCCTACGTCGACCAACTCGGTCTGCTGGAAGAAGGTGCGGACGAGGTATTCGAGGAAATCCTCGCCGCCGCTACGTCCTACTTCCAGACGCCCATCGCGCTCATTTCCATCCTCGACCATCAGCGCCAGTGGTTTCGCGCGAGCATCGGCCTCGATATCCGGCAGACGCCGCGACGGGATTCGTTCTGCGCCTATGCGATCCTGGGCAAGGGAGTATTCGAGGTGGCCGACGCCACCCTCGACCCGCGCTTCCGGGACAACCCCTATGTGCAAGGCGAACCGCGCATCCGCTTCTACGCCGGGGCTCCGCTGGCCACCGCGGAAGGTCTCAACCTCGGCAGCCTCTGCGTCATCGACCGGGAACCACGCGGGCCGCTGGCCGAGCGGGACGTCGCCATGCTCGAGCACTTCGCCCGGCTGGTGATGGCCCGTATCCATACGCTCCGCTCGACCAACTACATCGACGAGCCAACCGGCCTGTACAACCGTCTCCGCCTGCAGGAGGACGTTTCCCTGCGCCTGCAGCGCGACGGCGCCCTCACCGTGATCGCCGCCGACCTCCTGCCCCTCGCCCTGCTGAATACCATCATCCGTACGCTGGGCTATCCCTTTTCCAACGACCTCATGCTCGAGGCGCGCGACCGCATCCGCGCGGAACTGCCGGATTTCACTCTCTACAAGATCAGCCCGACGCGCTTCGGACTGCTGCTGCCACGGCAGCAACAGGAAGAAACCGAGTCGGTCTGCCTCCGCCTGCTGCGGGCCTTCGAAAGCCCCGTCGTATGTCGCGGGATCCCGATCAAGGCCAACGTGGGCCTCGGCGTACTACCGCTTGCCGACGATCCCCTCGACGGCGATCAGGACTGGCTGCGCCTGGTGGTCAGCGCGGCCGACGACGCCCGCGACCGCGGTGTCGGCTGGGCCCGCTACAACCCGCCGCTGGACCAGGCCCAGCAGCGTGCCTTCACATTGCTGACCTCGCTGTCCCAGGCGATCGGAACCGAAGAAGGCTTCCATCTGGTGTATCAGCCGAAAATCGACCTGCCGACAGGCAGGTGCACAGGCGTGGAAGCGCTGCTGCGCTGGCGGCACCCGCAACTCGGCTTCGTCAGCCCCGCCGAATTCGTGCCCCTGGCGGAGAAAACCGCACTGATGCGCCCCCTCAGCGACTGGGTGCTGCGCCATGCCATGGCCCAGCTGGCGCAATGGAACGCACGGAACATCCCGCTCAGGCTGGCGATCAACGTATCGGCATCGGACATGGAAGACAGCAGCTTCCTGGAAGAGGCCGTCAGACTCGCCAAAACCTACGACATCGACCTTTCCGCCCTCGAGCTGGAATTCACCGAAAGCGTACTCATCCGCGACGCCTCGGCGGTCGGCTCGGTGCTGCTGCGTGCCCGGGAGCTTGGCATGGGCATCGCGGTGGACGACTTCGGCACCGGCTACAGCAACTGGACCTACCTGCGCGATCTGCCAATCACCGCCATCAAGCTCGACCAATCGTTCACCCGCGACCTCGCCGGCTCGCCGAAGGCGCAGAGCGTCACCCAGGCGGTGATCGGCCTGGCCAGCCAGTTGGGTTATCGGGTGGTCGCGGAAGGCATCGAGACCCACGACACCTTCCACCTGCTGCAGGCCTGGGGCTGCCACGAGGGCCAGGGCTATCTGATCGCCCAGCCGATGCTGCCGGAGCAACTGGAGGACTGGCTGCGGCGTTAGCCAACGCAGGCACGTGGAATGGGCCGTACCAGCATGCTCGCCAGCCTCGGCGCGTCGCTCAGGGACTGGCGAGCAAGGCCCAGACCAGATAGATCGAGTAAAGGGTCAGGAGTATCAGTGCCAACAGCACCGCCCTGCTGGCATGGCGCGCAGCCACCCAGCGGGAATTGCGCCCGCAGCGCCAGACCACGACGAGGCTGAGGCACAGGTAGGCCAGCCTAACTAGCTCGACACCGACCATTCCCCACAAGGTCAGGGCCACCGCATGTTCGCCGGGAGCTTCCTGCATCAGCGGATCGACAATGGCCACCATCGCCTGCCTGGCGGCGACGCTGAGCAATAAGAAACCCGCAGCGAAGAACAGCCAGAATGCCTTCCACAGCGGCTGCCCGCCGGAAAGGAAACCTCTCGCAGTCAGCTTCTCCTCGGCCAGGTCCGCCTCTGGGGTCTTGTATGGGTGCTCCATGCCCTGGGTCCTCCCTGCAAACAACGGGCACCCTAGCACATCCCACGCCGCTCGCCTTCTTCAGCGGGCGGCAGACCGTCCGTTGCACCTCGCGATGTTTCCAGCGCTCGGCCGAGCGTCTCTAGCGCGGGCAGGAGACCTGCGTGCCTTCCACCTTGCGGATGTGATCGCGATAGGAGCCGGAAACCAGGATCGATTGCGTGCCGCCCTTCTCGCTGAGAATGCCATCGCAACTGTAATCGCAGCCAGCCTCGATGCTGAGGCACACGTCCTGTCCCTCGAAACGGTACAGGTTGGCAGGCCACCCCGTGCAATCGTACAGGCCTGCGCCAGGGCATTCGACGGCCTCGAGTCTTCCGGCAACGACGATGGTCGAACCTGCCATGTCCTTGAGTTCCTCCGCGGCGCCAGCGGCAATGGAGAAGAGAGCGGGAAATACAACCAGGGAAAGTCGGCAGGGCATCGGCTTCGGTACTGTCTACTATGTGGACGGAATTCTGAATCGGGTCAGGAATCGATATTCCCGTTCAGACCGAAGCGTGTTGAAGCAGTTCCCCGCCCCCACTCGCTCGGTTTCCCACGACCGCGGCAGCTCCAGGAGTTCGATACTCTTGTCATTGGTAGTCGCAACTGCGAAGCGCTGCCTGTCCGTTCATAACGGCCACACGGGCAACTTCACTTTATTTGCATTTAAAAAAAGAGCCCATTCGGGCCCTTTTTTTCCGAGACAAGTTATCAGGACTGATCCTTTCCAATATTGACACTGAACGAGCCGGAGTTATTGCCATAGGTTCCGGGCACGTCGTTGTAGATAAGAGTGATTGCACCCTGGACATTATTGGGTGCAACCCAACGGAACAACCCGGTATTGACCGGAATGGTTCCGCTGTTGCCAATCTTCATGACCAGCGCACCACAAAACGCATCGTGGCAGATCAGCCCTTGGTCCGGATGCTCCCGATCGCCCTGCGGCCCCCATTTCTGGGTAGGTCCGTAACTGGCCCAACCGGCGGCGACGATGGTAATGACATCGCCCGGATTGTAGATAAGCGACGTTACCTGCCCTGCTTCGTTATTAGCCAGAACCTCACCTTTCCAAGCCATGATTGATCTCCGATATATGAATTCCTGTTCATAAACGAAAGAGGCGAAAAACCCTGATTCGCGATCCTTCCCTGTCAGCAAAGCACAGCAACGAGGAAGTACCGCCTACCAATTCATGCAGGAGAAAAGAGGATAATTCCGCCAGTGAATTGAATATATTCGGAAAGGAAATTAAAAAGCAGGAGCAGAAGATAACGACAAAAAATCAAACTTCCAAAGACAACTACTTCAAGCTGCACAAACACTCCCGCACACCAGCCAGGGCGAACCCTATACGGAGCCGTACTAGAATGAAACGCCTCCAAGGCCGAGGAGGGAAAGAAGGCAACGTCGACTCGTTGATTGCCGCGCGATGGCGGGCCGGAAGAAAATCGGGGAAGGAACGCAGAAGTCGGCTGAACGCCAGGAAACACAATGGTGCCCGGAGCCGGGGTCGAACCGGCACGGGGTTACCCCCGAGGGATTTTAAGCCAGAGCATGGCTTCCGCACCGGGGCAACGATAGGGTTGGATGGGGCTTGCTGTAGCAGGTTTTCCAGCTAACCAATGCCTTCCATCATATCCCGGTGCGCGATGCAAACCGCCCCGGTTCCCTTTCGCTTGGCTCCTAGCCGGCCCCTGGAATCGGGGCCTTTAAGGAGCACCCTCATGGCGAAAATCAAACTCACCAAGTCCGTCGTTGACACGGCACAGGCGCAAACCTGCGACGTGGAACTCCGGGATACGCTCGTTCCGGGTTTCTTGTGCAAGGTTACACCAACCGGGCGCAAGGTATTCATGCTTCAGTACCGCACGAACTCCGGCGTGCGGCGCAAACCGTCGCTCGGCCAGTTCGGGGAGCTGACGGTCGAACAGGCCCGATCGCTGGCGCAAGACTGGCTGGCCGAAGTCCGGCGCGGCGGCGACCCCGGACTGGACAAGGCGGATGCCCGCAAGGCCCCGACGGTCAAGGAACTGTGCGGCCGGTTCATGGATGACCACTCCAAGCCGCACAACAAGCCGAGCACCCAGGCCGGCTACCAGTACCAGATCGACACCTTCGTCATTCCGGCCTTTGGAACCAAGAAGGTCCACGAAGTCACGCGCAACGACATTACCGCGCTGATGAAGCGCATGGAGAAGTCGCCCACCCAGGCCAACCGGGTGCTGTCGCTCGTGCGCAAAATGTTCAATCTGGCCGAGCTATGGGGCTACCGGCTAGACGGCTCCAACCCGTGCCGCCATGTGCCCAAGTACCCGGAGAAAGGCTCGACCCGGCTCATTACCGATGACCAGATGGTCAAGCTGTTCGCCTATCTGGACAAGGCCGAGGCCGAGAACTTGGAGCATCCCATCCTCTTGCTGGCCGTCCGGCTGCAATTTGAGTTCGCGGCGCGCATGTCGGAAATCCTGCTGTTGCAGTGGGATTGGCTCGACCTGCCCAATGGCCGGGTGGTCTGGCCGGACAGCAAGACTGGCGATATGTCCAAGCCCTTGAGCGAGGAAGCCAAGCGGCGGCTGACGAGCGCCCCCCGCTATGGCGATTCGCCCTATGTCTGCCCGGCGATCATCGACCACCGCAAGCCCCTCAGCACCCACACCTACTATCAGGGGTGGCGGCGCATCCTTCGCAATGCCGGCGTGCCGAAGGTCGGCACCCACGGCATTCGCCACCGCTCCGCGACCGACATTGCCAATTCGGGTATTCCGGTCAAGGTCGGCATGGCGCTGACGGCGCACAAGACCGTGGCGATGTTCATGCGCTATGTCCATACCGAGGACGATCCGGTGCGCCAGGCCGCCGAACTGGTGGCGACCCGGCGGCAGACCATCACCGGGGCGCGGCAGCAGCAGCCGCAGGAGGCCACGGCATGAGCGCCCGGACGCCCAAGGCATCCAAAGACGCCGCCCTGCCTGCCGGCTACGCCGGCATCCACGGCGGCATCGTGGAACTGCTGGACGCTGCGCGCCAGGCGGCGGCGCGCAGCGTCAATGCGCTGATGACGGCCAGCTATTGGGAGATTGGCCGCCGTATCGTGGAGGCCGAACAACAGGGCAAGCGGCGTGCGGGATATGGCGAGCAGTTGATTGCCCGGCTGTCCGCTGACCTGACCGCGCGCTTCGGGCGCGGTTTCAGCCCGGACAATTTGGAGAACATGCGGCGGTTCTTCGCCGCATACCCTCGGCCCGTGATTTCCGAGGCACTGTCTCGGAAATCGGGTGACGAGCTACCTGCCGAGATTTCCGAGACAGTGTCTCGGAAATTCACCCTGACCGAGCTGGCGCAGGTGTTCCCGCTGCCGTGGTCGGCTTATGTGCGCCTGCTGTCGGTCAAGGACGACCATGCCCGCCGCTTCTACGAAGCCGAAGCGCTACGCGGCGGCTGGAGCGTGCGCCAGCTTGACCGGCAGATCGGCAGCCAGTTCTACGAGCGCACGGCCTTGTCCAAGGACAAAGCGGCAATGCTGGTCAAGGGCGCAGCGCCGAGGCCCGAGGATGCCGTCAGGCCGGACGATGCGATCAAAGACCCCTATGTGCTGGAGTTCCTGAACCTCAAGGACGAGTATTCCGAATCCGATCTGGAGGCCGCGCTGATCCAGCGGCTGGAGGATTTTCTGCTGGAGCTGGGCGAAGGGTTCACCTTCGTCGGGCGGCAGCGACGCTTGCGCATCGACCAGACCTGGTATCGGGTGGATCTTCTGTTTTTCCACCGACGACTGCGCTGCCTGGTCATCATCGACTTGAAGCTGGGCAGCCTGTCCCATGCCGACGTGGGCCAGATGCTCATGTATTGCAACTACGCCAAGGAGCATTGGGCCTATCCCGATGAAAACCCGCCCGTGGGTTTGATCCTCTGCGCCGACAAGGGCCATGCGCTGGCGCGGTATGCGCTGGAAGGCTTGCCGTCGAAGGTGATGGCGGCGAACTACCGTACCGTGCTGCCGGATGCCGAGCTGTTGCAGAAGGAATTGGAGACTACGCGGCGCTTGCTGGAATCGCGCACGTCGAAGCAGCCCAAGAAACTCCAGCAGTAACCGGGCGTCCCGGCGTTCCGCCGTCGGGTTCGCGGGCTGCGCCCCGCGCCTCGTTCCGAGTCACGGCCATTCGGCTTTGACCCCTGACGCCTCCGGCCCTATCGGGCCTGCGCGCTCCGCTTGCCCCGAAAGCCGAGGGTGTGCAGTGGGCGGGTGTGGGCGGTCTTGCTGTTCCCTTCACCGTATCAC
>NZ_KV819873.1:100415-104158 GCF_001815235.1 Pseudomonas sp. HMSC065H01
CCGAGCAACCGGAGCACGATCATGTCGCAACTCACACTCTCTCTCGATACCCCGCTGATGGTGCGCGATGGCCGAGGGCGCTATCGGCCGGCGGACGCTGACCAGATTCTGGAAGCCGCGCGCCAGGTCATCGAACAGAAGATGCAGCGCGGTGCATCGTTCAGTTCGCCGGCGGCAGTCAAGGATTATCTGCGCGCCAAGCTGGCCGGCTTCGAGCACGAAGTCTTTGCCGTCCTGTTTCTCGATACGCGCCATCGGCTGATCGACTACGTGGAGATGTTCCACGGCACGATCGACGCGGCCGAGGTGCATCCGCGCGAAGTGGTGAAGCAGGCACTGCGGCTCAATGCGGCGGCGGTCATCGTTTCGCACAATCATCCAAGCGGCAACCCCGAGCCGAGCGCGGCCGACAAGGCGCTGACCTCGCAGCTTCGGCAGGCGCTGGCACTGGTGGACGTTCGCACGCTGGATCACGTGATCGTCGCAGGCAGTAGCACCACGTCCTTCGCCGAACGCGGCCTGATCTGACCAAGGGGGCTTCGGCCCCCTTTTTGCTACGTCCGGCGCGTAACTCGGTTTGTGAACAAGCATCCTTGCCTCGACATATCCCCCCTGGGGGGATATAGTTCTTGCATGACGGAAGCACACAAGCACTCAAGTCATCCCGATTTGATAAAGCGTCTCAAGCGTGCCGAAGGCCACCTTCGGCACGTCGTCGGCATGATCGAGATGGGGAAGCCCTGCCTTGACATCGCCCGCCAGCTATCGGCGGTGGAAAGCGCCGTGACTGCGGCAAAGCGTGCTCTGATCCACGACCACATCGACCATTGCCTTGACCATGACGCCGCTTCCGTCATGAGCGAAATGAAGGCACTCGCCAAACTTCTTTAAGGCCGTCCGATGCTCGCTGTCCTTAAAAACCGAACCTATCGCCACCTGTTCGCCGCGCAGGTGATCGCGCTAGTCGGCACCGGCCTGATGACAGTGGCGCTGGGCCTGCTCGCCTACGAACTGGCGGGCGCGGACGCCGGAGCGGTGCTTGGTACGGCGCTGGCTATCAAGATGCTTGCTTATGTTGGCATCGCCCCAATCGCTCAGGCGTTCGCTGACCGTCTGCCGCGTAGGTCGCTGCTGGTCGCCCTTGACCTAGTTCGGGCAGCCGTGGCTCTCTGTCTGCCATTCGTCACCGAGGTCTGGCAAATCTATCTCTTGATCTTTGCCTTGCAGGCAGCCTCTGCCGGATTCACGCCGACCTTTCAGGCGACGATCCCGGACATCCTGCCGGACGAAGATGAGTATACGAAGGCGCTGTCGCTTTCGCGGCTGGCATACGACCTTGAAAGCCTTGTTTCCCCGATGCTGGCGGCTGCGCTGCTGACCATCATCAGCTTCCACAACCTGTTTGCCGGGACAGTGCTTGGCTTCCTTGTCTCGGCCGCGCTGGTGGTCAGCGTGGTGTTGCCCGCCTCGACACCTGGCCCACGTCGCGGCATCTGGGAGCGCACCACGCGGGGCGTTCGCCTCTACCTTGCAACGCCGCGGCTGCGGGGACTTCTAGCAGTTAGCCTCGCCGTGTCAGCAGCAGGTGCGATGGTGATAGTGAATACGGTGGTCATCGTGAAGGCACGCTTCGGCCTGGGCGAAGCAGAAGTAGCTTGGGCTTTGGCGGCGTTTGGGGGCGGTTCGATGATCGCTGCATTTGCACTGCCTGGGCTGCTCAACAAATTAGCGGATCGACCTGTCATGGTCACGGGAGCGGCGGTGCTGGTTATCGGTACGGCCATCGGGGCGCTGATTCCGTCTTATGTTCTATTGCTTCCACTTTGGCTGGTGATCGGTTTCGGCTACAGCGTGGCACAAACGCCTTCTGGTCGGCTGCTGCGCCGTTCCGCCCATGCCGAGGATCGGCCTGCGCTATTCGCTGCACAGTTTGCGCTGTCACATGCCTGCTGGCTGATCTGCTACCCGCTGGCGGGACGCTTCGGTGCTGCCTTCGGACTGCAATCAACCTTCATCGTTATGTCGTTGATTGGCCTCGCCGGTGTAGTGCTTGCGCTAATGCTTTGGCCTGCCGGCGATCCATCGGATATCGCCCATGACCACCCGGATCTACCGCCGGATCATCCGCATATGCGCGAACATTCAGGCCAGGGCCGACACCACCACCTTCTGATCGTGGACGACCTACATCAAGGGTGGCCACGCATGTAGCGTTGTGTCCTTCGCCAAACGCGATCTAACTTGACCAAGGGGGGGCTTCGGCCCCTTTTTGCTGCGTCCGTTGGCGCAACTCCGGCCCTCACGGGCCTGCGCGTGCTACGCACTTTCCCCAAAGCCGGGGTGCGTGGAGGTGCGAGGGAGGCGGTCTTGCTGTTCCCCTCATCGTGCCACGGCGTTCTCGCCGTCAAGGGCTGCGCGCCGATGGCGCTTGCGTCCTGGCGGCCGTCTGCGACCCCTGACTGCTTGCGCTGCGCCGTGCCCCGGAAGGGTCGGGCAATTCCGCCCGGCAACCTTTCAGGAGTTCACCGTGAACAACGCACTCATCACCGACGAGCAGCGCATCGTGCTGCTGGCCAACGGCCACGAATCCTTGGAGAGCGCGGACTTCGATCCGGCCCCCGTGGTCAAGCTGTTCACGCCGGACGCCGGCGCGACCTGGCTGCTGACCGAGATTGATCCCGACGACCACGACCACGCCTTTGGTCTTTGCGACCTGGGCCTGGGGGAGCCGGAAATCGGCTGGGTCAGCCTGGGCGAGTTGGCGACGGTGCGCGGCGGGCTGGGCCTGCCGATCGAGCGCGACCTGTCTTTCCGTGCCGAGAAGCAATTGAGCGCCTATGCGCGCGATGCGCGGCTGGCCGGGCGGATCGTCGTCTGACTTCGCCCTTGGAGCGCCGCAAGGCGCTCCTTGCGCTTTCTCAATCATCGAAGGAGATCAATGCCATGAGCAGCCATCACGACTACATCATCGAAATCACCGCGCAGCACGATGCACTCCAGCCGTTCGCACCGGAGAACGGCAAGCCCTTGCGCTTCAAGATCGGCGACGCGGTGATCTTCACCAACGAGTTCGGCGCACAGTTCCGGCGCCGCGTCACCGGGTTCTACCGGCCCACCGGGCTTTCGGGCATGTACGCCCGCGGTGCGCGCTACCTGCTGGACTCGTCATCGCCGTGGATGCCCGTTGCGGAATCCAGCCTGCGTCTTGACGACTCGGCGTGATGCCTACGCGCCCCTCACGGGGCGCTGCGCGCTTCGCTTGCCTCCAGGGGAAAGCCCTGCGGGCTATCCCCGCCGCGCGATGCTTGGCACCCCTAAAGACCGCCGAACCGGCTGCGCCGGCTCGGCCAGAAATCCGCAGCCACAGCAGACCCGGCTTTCCGATGCCTGGGGTGTAGTGCATCCCTTGCGCATGGTGCTCATCGAGCCTTGAAGGCTGGGCGTCCCCGGCCACCTGGGAGATGGCCGGTCGCGCTGTCGTGCGCGTAGCGCATCGAGCCGCCTGCGGCGTCTCGCCCCTGACGGGCTTCCATCGTTCCCTCGCTCCGCTCGGCTGACGCCTCCGGCCCGGCTTCCAGATCCGGGCCTGCGCGCTTCGCTTGCCGTGCGGTCAGCGCAAAGGGAAGGCCGTTGCCATGTCCAGCCGTCTTCCCTGACTCCATCACCTTGTCCGCGACTGTAGCCCGCGTCCGTGTGCAGTCAAGGCGCGCAGGGCCGTGTCCTCGGCTGCGCCTGCGGGCCGC
>NZ_KV819873.1:104258-109441 GCF_001815235.1 Pseudomonas sp. HMSC065H01
CCGTGTCCTCGGCTGCGCCTGCGGGCCGCACCACCCCCTGCGCTTGTTTCCTTGACAGCCCCCGTCCGCGCGCTCCTGACCGTCGCGGGCGATGAACTCAGGAAAGACGGTGGCAACAGGGCCAACCGGGTTCCTCGTGCCGACCGCACCAAACAGCCGAAAGGCTGGGCTCCGAATCTTGGAATCCGGTGTGCGGTGAACAGCAGACCCTTCTTTCTATGTCAGGAGAAATGCCATGCAACTCGCATCCCGCTTCGCTTCCCGTTCCCCGGTGCTGCGTTCGGAACGTCCCTTGTCGGATGACCAAATCCGGGCCATAGCCCCGTCCATCTTCGCGGAAGCCCCGCACGAAAGCCGCTCGCAGCGGTACAGCTACATCCCCACCGCGACCGTGCTGCAAGAACTGCGCGGGGAAGGCTTCGAGCCTTTCATGGTGACGCAAACCCGCGTGCGCCACGACGACCGCCGCGACTACACCAAGCACATGATTCGGCTGCGCCATGCCAGCCAGATCAACGGCCGCGAGGCCAACGAAATCATCCTGCTGAACTCCCATGACGGCACCAGCAGCTATCAGATGCTGGCCGGAATGTTCCGCTTCGTTTGCAGCAATGGCCTTGTCTGCGGCGACACCGTGGCGGACGTGCGCGTGCCCCACAAGGGCGACGTAGCCGCCCACGTCATCGAAGGCGCTTACGAAGTCCTGCACGGCTTCGACCGGGCGCAGGAATCGCGCGATGCCATGCGCGCTATCACGCTGGATGCCGGGGAATCGGAAGTGTTCGCCCGCGCTGCGCTGGCATTGAAGTACGACGAGGACAAGCCCGCGCCCATCACGGAATCGCAAATCCTGATGCCGCGCCGCCACGACGACGACCGCCGCGACCTGTGGAGCGTGTTCAACCGCACGCAGGAGAACTTGACCAAAGGCGGCCTGTCCGCCCGCGCCGCGAATGGCCGCCGCCAGACCACCCGACCCGTGCAGGGCATCGACCAAAGCGTGCGCCTGAATCGCGCCCTGTGGCTGCTGGCTGACGGCCTGCGCCAGTTGAAAGCCTGAATCCCCACGCGGCAGGGGCAGGCAGCAGCCCTTGCCGCTTCTCTCGCTGCTGCATCCCAAACCGCTAGGAGAAATCACCATGAACGCCGTACCCAAAACCGAAGCCGTCGCCATCGAAGCCGCCGCACCGCTGGAAGTGGCCGACCCGACCAAGAACCTGATCTTGGTTTCCCTCTCGCAGTTGTTGCCGCGCCGCTCCAAGCGCAACGTGCGGACGACCCCGCGCCAGTCCATCCCCGAACTGGCCGCGAGCATCGCCCGCATCGGCCTGCTGCAAAACCTGATCGTCATCCTTGCCGCCGATGGTGAGCAATACGAAGTCGTCGCAGGCGACCGCCGCCTGACCGCCTTGAAGCTGCTGGGGAAGAAGAAGCGCATCCCCGCCGACTACGAAGTGCCGTGCCTGCTGGTGGCCGATGCTTCCGCCCGCACCGTCAGCCTCGCCGAGAACGTGCAGCGCGAGAACATGCACCCCGCCGACCAGTTCGCGGCCTTCGCCGCGCTGGTCAAGGAAGGCCGGCCCATCGAGGACATTGCCGCCGACTTCGGCGTGTCCCCGCTGGTGGTGCAGCGCCGCTTGAAGCTGGCGAACGTCTCGCCGCGCCTGATGACCGATTACCGGGCCGGTGGCGTGACGCTGGAACAGTTGATGGCCTTGACCATCACCGACGAGCACGCCGCACAGGAAGCCGCGTTCTACGGTGCGCCGGAATGGCAGCGCAGCCCGTCCAAGCTGCGCGAGCGCCTGACCGAGCGCGAAATCGACGCCACGCACGCGCTGGTGCGCTTCGCCGGACTGGACGCCTACAGGGCAGCGAACGGCGGCATCCGCCGCGACCTGTTCGCAGAAGGCGATGCCGGAACCTACCTCACCGATACCGGAGTGCTGGAAACGCTGGTGCGCGACAAGCTGGAAACGCTGGCCGAGGACGTGCGCGCCGAGGGCTGGGCATGGGTGGAGGCCGTGCCGCATCTTGCCTACGAGGAACGGCAGGCGTTCCAGAACGCCCCGCGCCACCGCCGCGAGCCGACCACCCGCGAGGCCCGCCGCATCGCCTCGCTGGAAACCCGCCTCGAAAGGATCGACGCCGAACTGGAAGAAGCCTGCGACGCCGAGGACGAGGCCAAGGCCGAGAAGCTGGAACAGCGGCGCGATCAGGTGGTCGGGGAACTGCAAGACGCGGAGGACGCCTTGCAAGGCTATGCGCCCGAGGTGCGCGACGTGGCCGGCGCCATCGTCACCATCGACCGCAACGGCGAGGCCGTCATTCATCGCGGCCTGCTGCGCGAAGCCGAAGCCAAGGCGCTGCGCACGCTCGACAAGCTGCGGCGCGGTTTCGGCAGCACCGAAGGCGAAGCCGCCAACGACGGGCACGAGGACGACGACGACGCGCCCAAGGCCGCGAGCCTGTCCGACCGGCTGGCGCAGCGGTTGAGCGCCCACCGCACGGCGGCGCTGCAAATCGAAGTGGCAAGGCATCCGCAAGTGGCGCTGGCCGCGCTGGTGCATGGCATGGTGCAGGAGGTTTTGCAGCCTGACGCCTACGGCGACGGCCTGCCGCTCGGCGTGCGCCTCAACGTGCAAGACCGGCTGGAAGGCATGGCCCCGGACTGGCCGGAATCGCCCGCCGCCGTGGCGCTGCGCGAACTGCAACAGGTGGCAGGTGTTGCCTTGCCGCAGGACAGCGCCGAACTGTTCGCCGTGCTGCTGGCGAAGCCGCAAGATGAACTGGTGCGGCTGCTGGCCGTATGCGTAGCTTCCACCGTGGACGTGGTGACACCTCGCGCCACGCCGCACCAGCCCGGTGAGGAACTGGCGCAGGCCGTGGGCCTCGATATGGCCGCATGGTGGAAGCCGACCGCAGAAGGCTACTTCAAGCACGTTTCCAAGGCCGTGATTCTGGATGCCGTGGGCGAGTACGCGCCCGAGCAGGTTTCCCGGCTGGCGAAGTTGAAGAAGGCCGACATTGCCAGCGAGGCCGAGCGGCTGGCCGATGGTACGGGCTGGATGCCCGCCATCTTCAAGGCCGCAGGCCCGCAGGAGGCCGCGCAGGAAGAAGGCCCGGAGCAGGACGCCCCGGAGGATGCCGAAGCAATGGCGGATGAACCCGCCGAGGCGCTGGCCGCTTGACCCGCGCCGAAGGCAAACGCTCCGGCCTCGACCGGGGCGCTTCGCTGGAAGGAGAACCGCCCATGACCCGCACCACCACCAGCCGCCCACGCATGGCGGCGACCTATGCCCCCGGCACGGTACGCGCCCGCCACTGGCACGGCGAAGGCGACGTGCGCGGCTATCGTCCGCCCTCGGGCTGGACGGCCTGTGCCGACCTCACCGACATTCACCCCATCACGGGCCGCGCCTTGCCGCGTGCCGTGTGGTGGCTCATCGAGACGAAGGAATAACCCGAGCAGCACCGCGCCCAGGCCGTTCCGTTCTGGGCGCGGTGAAATGCAAATCCGGGCGCGGCGGTGGCCGCGCCCGGCGTTCAAGGCCAACAGCCGAATCAGAACACCGCCGCCTTCGCGGTGGCTCAGGCGGCGGTGTTGAAGCAGCCGCGCATCTTGCGCGCGTTGCCGTCTTAGCCAATCACTCCACTTTCCTGCTTAGACACATCTGCGCCGTTGCGTCTCAACGCTCGGCACGGACACACAATGCGCAGTCTCATGTAATATACCCCCCTAGACTATATTGGACGCTCTCTCATGTCCCATACCACCCGACAAAAAGACAAGCTGATCGCTCGCGTGCGCCGCATCAAAGGACAAATGGAAGGCATCGAACGTGCCTTGGAGGCCGAAGCCGCCTGCGTCGAAGTGCTGCGCCAGATTGCATCCGTGCGTGGCGCGGTCAGCGGCTTGACCGCCGAGGTGATGGAAGACCATTTGCGCGAACACGTCCTGGCCGTTCCCACCGACAAGGAGCGGCAACAGGGCGGCGAGGAAATGATCGAGGTCATCCGCGCTTACATGAAATAAGCCTGCTGCGTTCCGGCAGCCTCGCAGAACACATAACAACAGGGATTTACCGATGACCACGAACAGCCCCCACACACCGGGCCACGATCACGTCTTCCTCGGCGGCGACCACCAACGCAATGAGCGCAAGGTGTGGCTGGTAATTGTACTGACCGCCAGCATGATGGTGGTGGAAATCGTCGCCGGCACCGTCTATGGCTCAATGGCGCTGGTAGCCGATGGCTGGCATATGTCCACCCATGCCGGTGCCATGCTGATCGCTGCACTGGCCTACCGTTTCGCGCGCCGCCATGTCGGCAATCCGCGTTTCACCTTTGGCACCGGCAAGCTCGGCGACCTCGCCGGTTTCGCCAGCGCGGTGCTGCTGGCGCTGATCGCCTTGCTGATCGGCTGGGAGAGTCTGGTACGTTTGACTCAGCCCATCCATATCGACTTCGAGCAGGCGATTGCCGTGGCAATCGTGGGATTGATCGTCAATCTGGTCTGCGCATGGCTGTTGAAGGACGACCATTCCCATCATGGCCACCACCATCACGGTCACGACCATCACGACCACGACCACGACGACAGCCATCACGACGCGCACCACGAACCGGGCAAGGCCCGCGACAACAACCTGCGCGCTGCATATCTGCATGTGATGGCCGATGCCCTGACTTCCGTGCTCGCCATCGTCGCGCTGCTGCTGGGACGCAGCTATGGGTGGACGTGGGCCGATCCAGTCATGGGCGTGGTCGGCGCTCTGGTGATCGCGCGATGGTCGTGGGGTCTGATCCGGGACACAGGCAGCGTGCTACTTGATGCCGCAGCCGAAGGCGAGGAAGTCCGGGAAGAAATCCGCGAAGCGATCGCGCCCACGGGCAGCGAGGTCACGGATCTTCACGTGTGGCAGGTCGGCCCCGGCCATTTCGCGGCTATCGTTTCGCTGATGGCGAGGGAACCTCGTGAACCCGCACATTACAAGGCGCTGCTTACCCACATCCACGAACTGGCGCACGTCACTGTTGAAGTGGAACGCGGGGCGGCGGCATGAACGCCTGTGCTGCGTTGAGGCGTTAGGCAAGTCTTTCTACATGATGCCCTGAGCGGCCGGGGCGTGTCGGCGCGATGCGCCGCCGGGCTTTCGGGCTGCGCCCCGTGCCGTCTT
>NZ_KV819873.1:109541-116024 GCF_001815235.1 Pseudomonas sp. HMSC065H01
CTCACGCCTTCGCGCCTGCGGCGCTGCGCGCTGCGCTTGCCTCGGGGAAAGCCCTGCGGGCTATCCCCGTCGCGCGATGCTTGGCGTCCCTCGATGCGGCCGAACCGGCTGCGCGGATTGGCCCGGCCAGTGCCCCGCCGCGATAGACGGGGCGCTGGCGAACACGCTGACGCTTGCTGCGGCAGGTTGTGCAAATGCGTGCCGCCCTCAACGCTGGCGGTTCCTGCCTGTCGCGTCACGAAGGACGGTTCACGGACAACCCGCCCGGCATCGCTATGGAGCTTCCACGTCACGCCTCAAGACCAGCGCCGCAAGGTGCGGCAGGGGCGTTCTCGCCTGTCGTCGGGTCGTTGACCTGGCCCGCGTCAGCGGACGAGCCGGCGCAGCCTTCATGCGGGGATGCCGAGCCGGCCAAATCTCCTTTCGGAGCGGTTCGGCCCAAGGCGTCCTTGTCTCGTTGTGAATCCTGGCGGTGGCGCGGCTGCGCCTCGGGCTTCATGGCTGCAACCGTCCGGCGAAAACAATTTCCCCGCCGCTGCGCGGCTTCCTCGCGCAGCAAATTCTTTTCGCCTTCCGGTTCTCCACTGCGTTTCAACCGCAAGCGGTGCAGCCAGCCCGTCCCCCGCCGGCCGGATCACAACAAGGACGCGATGGGCGCGAACCTTGTTCAACCGAACGGAGAAAACATCATGGCCAACATCGGCACCTTCACCGCAGACAAGGACGGCTTCACCGGCACGCTTCGCACCCTGACGCTCAACGTCAGGGTCAAGCTGGTTCCCAACGACAAGGGAGACAACGAGAAAGCCCCGGACTTCCGCGTCCAGGTCGCCGGCCACGACATCGGCGCGGCATGGAACAAGACCAGCGAGGCCGGACGGGATTACAAGTCCGTGACCCTCGACGATCCTTCGTTCCCGGCTCCGGTCTATGCTCGCCTGATCGAAGGCGAGGACGGCACACACGACCTTATCTGGTCGCGCAGCAAGCCCCAGGCGGCGTGACCGCCGCCGCAGCGCCCCGCCACGCGGCGGGGCGCTGCGCTGTTAGTTCGTTCCGAACTTGGCGGCAGGCAGTTGCCCGTATGGGGTTGCGTTTCCATTGGGTGCAGCGATGTTTGCCGTTGCAGTCAGGGCATGGCGTGTCGGCGCGATACGCCACCGGGCTTTCGGGCTGCGCCCCGTGCCGTCTTTGTCGTCACGGCCATTCGGCTTCAATCCCTCACGCCTTCGCGCCTGCGGCGCTGCGCGCTCCGCTTGCCTCTAGGGGAAAGCCCGGCGGGCTATCCCCGCCGCGCGATGCTTGGCACCCCTTGAACACCGCCGAACCGGACTTCGCCGGATCGGCCCGGCCTGCACCTACGGCTGGGCCGCTGCTGCGAGCTGGCTTTCAGCCTCGCTCATCAGTACCGCCGTGCTGCATTCGAGCGCGCCGGCGATCTTGAAAATGAGCGCGAGCGTGGGCATGTGCTCGCCGCGCTCGATCTTGCCAATGTGCGAACGCTCCACGCCGGCCATGTGCCCAAGCGATTCCTGCGCGATGCCGCGCTCCTTACGCAGAGCACGCACTGCTGCACCGAAGGCACGGGCCAACTCGGCGTCATAGGTGGCGGTGCCAGCCGGTCGGCCGGGCTGAACGGAACGCTTCTGCATAGACAGAAGCGTCGATTCGCACCACAATTAAAACCACGTTATCTTTAACTCATTCATAGAAATCCCACTGTTTTGCGCTTCTACAGAAATCCGCTTCTACAGAAATCCGCACTTACGGGTTTCAACAAAGGCGCGAAGTAACGGAACCGCAAGCGTGTTTCTGCACAAATCCGCCGATACGGCTGTACGCCTTCACGCTTTGGCGGATTCGTGTAGCCAGAGAGCATCGCCATGAACCTGCTCATCACCGAGGACGACCGGACGCGGCTACTGGCCCACGGGGAGGTCCGCGCCGCTGGCCGGGCCTTCGACCCGGTGCCCGTGGTGCGGCTGTTCACGCCGGACGCACATGTGACCTGGCTGCTGGCCGCGCTCGACCCCGCCGACGGCGACACTGCCTGGGGCCTCATCGACCTGGGTATCGGGATGCCGGCACAAGGCACCGTCAAGCTGTCTGACCTGGCCGGCATCGTCGGGCCGCTCAAGCGGCCCGTACTGCGCGACCTCTATTTCCGGCCCACGCGCACGCTGTCGGAATACACCCGCTTGGCCGAGCAGGACGGGGCCATCCCGGACTGACCCCCCGCGCACTGTGACTTTTTCAGTCTGGTGTCATACCGGGAAAGTCTCAATCGGGATTCTTGCGGCATACCCACGCCAGTCTGATCCAAATAGACATGATGCCCTGTGCGAACTGCGGCAGGCTGGGCTGTACGGTGTTCCACAACCGGGACGCCGCTGCCCCGCCATTGAGACGCCTACCGCAACGCATCGGAGCCAATCGGTCTTGACAGCCCTATCCTTATTCTTAACCCATGACGTTCTGACGATGCCGATGTAGCGCGTAGTTCTCCCGTGGCGGCCAGTCCTGCTTGCAGGGAGCTTGCGTCATGGTCGATCGCAGCGCCGAGCCTTGGTATCCGACTGCTGCGTACTTGTACGCGCTGCATCTGGACGACCTTGCGCTCGCCTGGGAATACCTGCGCAGGCATCCCGACTACCGGCTCGACTGGCTGCGCCGTCATCGCCGGCCGCAGGCGGCACAGGACGCGGCGCATCGCTGGGGCTTGCGCATGCTGGAAGATCCGGCTCTGGATGCGCGCGACGCGCATCCGGCCTGGCTGCCCGGCCACGCTGCCGTGGTGCAGCTCTATGCCGATGCTGACCCGCCGCCCGATGCGGTCGCCTTTGCGTTCTGGCGCATCCTTGGGCACAAGCAACTGCTGCATGACGGCAAAGGGCTGGCGCTGATCGCGCGCAGCCCCGGTCGATGCGCGCGCTTCGCGCTGGCGCCCGGCCTGGAGGATGGCATGGCTGTCGCTTATGCCCACCGCGGCGGCGCTGCCGCGCCTGCGCGCGGGCATGTGCCCAGTTCTGACCTGGCCGATGCCAAGCCCCGCCCGACACTCGCCGTACTGCTGGAACTGCATACCTTGCAGGCGCTCGACGCGACCCTGGCGGGCGCGTCCTTGCGCGAAGTCGCCGAAGGGCTGTTCGGCGCCGATGCCGTGGCGGCCGACTGGCACGCCGACGGCGATCTGCGCGCCCGCGTGCGCCGTCTGGTACGGCGCGGCGATGCGCTGATGCGCGGCGGCTATCGCCGCCTAGCACAGCTTGCGCCGCTTGAGAAGGGACGTTTTGCAGCCGACGCAAAACGTCCCTGATCGAAAACCCCTCGTTTCTTGAGACTGCCTCTATCCGGTCGCGCTGTGTGGTCGGGCGTCTTCAAACGATGGAGGTTCACACCATGCGTCCCGCTCCCTTGCGGCCTGCCGCCACTGTCTCGACCGCTGCCGCGCAGCCGCAGCGTTATCTCACCAACGACGAAGCCGCCGAGTACCTGCGCCTGTCGCCACGCACGCTGGAAAAGCAGCGCGTGATCGGCGGTGGCCCGCGCTTTCGCAAGTTCGGCCGGCGCGTCATGTACGCCGTGGCCGACCTCGACGCCTGGGCGGCTGATCGCAGTTTCGAGACGACTTCCGATCCCGAGTACGCCGAGCACCACTCGGCCGACAGCCGTGCGCGCTGATCGCTGGCGCGCGTCAGGCCATCGCCATGTCCAGCCCCGCGCTGCCCGTGCGGCAGCGGCCGATGCAAGAGCGCGAACAGCTCGACCTGTTCCGCGCCTTGCCCGGCGACATGGCGCCGCGCGACAGCCAGGACTTGATGGCCTTTCCGTTCTTCTCGCTGGCGAAGTCGCGGCGCACGGCGCCGATCGACTTCCGGGCCGGCAACGTCACGATCCGCGTGGAGGGCACGGCCGAGCACGGCATTGCCACCATTTGGGATGCCGACATTCTGATCTGGGCCGCCAGCCAGATCGTGGAAGCCCGCGACGCGGGCCTGCGCCCGTCGCGGCTGATGCAGGCCACGCCCTACGAGATCCTGCGCTTCATCGGGCGCGGCACGTCGCTGCGCGACTACCAGCGCCTCAAGGCGGCCCTGGATCGCCTGCAATCGACCACGGTGGCCACGTCCATCCGCGAGACGACAGGCCGGCGCCTGCATCGCTTCTCATGGATCAACGAATGGAAGGAACTGGCCGATGCCGGCGGCACGCCGCTGGGCATCGAGTTGATCCTGCCGGACTGGTTCTATGCGGGCGTGATCGACGCTGCCCTGGTACTGACCATCGACCCGGCGTATTTCCGGCTGACCGGCGGCATCGAGCGGTGGCTGTACCGCCTGGTGCGCAAGCACGGCGGCAGGCAGGAACACGGCTGGCAGTTCGACTTTCAGCACCTGTACCGCAAATCGGGCAGCGTGGCGCGCTACTACGACTTCGCCGCCGACTTGCGGGCATTGGTCGCGCGGCAGTCGTTGCCCGGCTACCACTTGGGCATCGAGCACGTCTCCGGGCTTTCCTCGCCGCTGCTCACGTTCCGGCCCGTGCCGTCCACGGCACGGAGATAAGTGCGGGACAGCCTGTGGACGGACTCGTGCTATCAGGCAACAGAAGTATCGTGCTATCAGGCAACGAACTATCGTGCTATCAGGCAACAAAATCGGCCGCAAACCCGCGCCAGCACTGGGTTTTCGCGCCCTCTAACTTCCCTAACTTAATTTCTCTAACTTTTAGTAGGGAAACGCCGCTGCGGTGGATAACCGCCACGCGGCCACCAACGCAGCAACAGCCGGGCTTTCCAACACGGAGGGCCAGGCCATGATCGTCGCGCTGCTCAACCAGAAAGGCGGCGTGGGCAAGACCACGCTCGCCACCCACATCGCCGGCGAGCTGGCGATGCGCGGCCAGCACGTCGTGCTGCTGGACGCCGACCCGCAGGGTTCATCGCTGGACTGGACGCAGCGCAGAAGCCAGCAAGGCTTGCCACGGCTGTTCAGCGCCGTGGGCCTCGCACGCGAAACGCTGCATCAGGAAGCGCCAGAGCTTGCCAGGCGGGCCGATCACGTCGTCATCGACGGGCCGCCGCGCATCGCCGCCTTGGCGCGCTCCGCGTTGCTGGCGGCCGAGCGCGTGCTGATCCCGGTGCAACCCAGCCCGTATGACCTGTGGGCCAGCGCGGAGATGGTCGCGCTGATCCGCGAGGCGCAGGTGTTCCGGCCTGCGCTGCGCGCGGCCTTCGTCATCAACCGGCGCGTCAGTACCACCGTGATCGGGCGCGAAGCACGCCAAGCACTTGCCGACCAGCCGCTTCCTGCGCTGCGCGCGGAAGTGCATCAGCGCATCGTGTTCGCCGACAGCGTGGCCGCTGGCCGGCTTGCACGCGAGACGGCGCCGGACAGCGCCGCCGCGCGCGAGATCACCGCGCTGGTGGACGAACTGCTGCGGTGGACGACATGACAGCGAAGCCACCACCGAACAGCAAGCGCGCAGCGAAGCGCGTCGGCATCGGCGCGCGTCCGCCTGCGAATCCGCACGCTGAAGCGTGGATTCGGCAAGGCGACGCCGATGCGCTGGGCAAGGGCGACCTCTACACGGCCCGCCTCACCCTCGACATCACGCCCGCCATGCGGGCGCGCATCAAGGTCTCGGCCTTCACGCAAGGCGTGACCGTGGCCGACCTGCTGCGCGGCATGCTAGAGCGGGAGTTTCCCGAGCAACGCAGGGAGAACACACCATGACCGTATCCACTGCACCTGCCGCCGCGCCTTCCAGCCTGCCGGCCAGCGCGCCGCTGACGCGCGTGGCGCTGGCCTACATCGAGGCCCGTTTCAAGCTCTACCTGCGCTTTGGCGAACCCGCGCGCACGCACCAGCTCGACCGCTGGCGACGCTGCGCCGTGTTCCTGCCGGGCGCGTTGTTCTGCCGCATCCGCTGGCAGGCCAACGACTACGGTACCGTGCGCTGGCAGCTCATGGTGATGCAAGCCTGCACACCGCTGGACGACGCGCAGCGCATCCCCGGCGTGCAGCCGGGCGCGCGCCTGCTGTTGCACGCCGAGGGCGACGGGCAAGTGCGCGCCGTGCTGGAGTGCATCGACGCCATCGAGGCGCTGGGCATCGCGCCTGTCGCCGTTTCGCCCGCGTACTGGCGCACGCTCGCCAACCGGCTCGCCGCGCGCCTGCCGCTGCCCGAATACACCGCCGAGCGGCACGCCGCCTGGCTGACCGGGAGGGCGCTGCCATGACCGCCGTTTCCACCCCTGGCACCGCGCCGCGTCCTCGCTCGCACGCCCGCTCACGCTTGCGCGCTCGCATCGTGCTCGCGGGCCTCGCCGCCTGCGGCCTCGCTGCGCTGGCCTGGGCGTCTTTCGTGCATCCGCTGCCGCGCCTGATCTACAACCCGTCCGACAGCGTTCCCGTGGGCTGGTATCGCGTCGATCCGCTGCACCATCGGCCCGGCTCGCTGCCACGTCCGTTGTCCGTGGAC
>NZ_KV819873.1:116124-133784 GCF_001815235.1 Pseudomonas sp. HMSC065H01
CACGTCCGTTGTCCGTGGACAGCATCGTCCTGAGCACGCTGCCGCCAGATGCCGCCGCACTGGCCGCGCAGCGCGGCTACCTGCCAGCGCGCGTGCCGCTGCTCAAGCGCGTGGGCGCCATCGCGCCGCAGGAGGTGTGCATCGCTGGCGGCATCGTCCGCATCGACGGCGTGCGTTCGGCCGCCGTGCTGCCCGCTGATCGCTGGGGCCGCCCGCTGCCATCCTGGCAGCAATGCCGTCGCCTTGAAGCCGGCGAACTGTTCCTGCTCAGTGTGACCAACCCGGCGTCATTCGACAGCCGGTATTTCGGGCCGGTCAGCACGTCCGCCGTGATCGGCGTCGCGCGCCCGATCTGGCTGGAGGTCCGCCCATGATAGCCGCCGACTCGCTGCACGTTGCCGTGCATCTTGTCGTGCCATCGGGCGTGCCGATCCAGTGGCTTTCCGCATGTCGTCGCGCGTGCAGTGCGAGCGCATCCGCGCTGCACTTCGCGCTGCCTTCCCATGTGCAGGCGTCTTGCCTCGAACGCTGCTGGCCTATGGCCGTCGCCGCATTCGCCGGCGCGCTTGCTGCTCGCGCAGCAGCGCCGCCGTGCCGCCGCTGCCCGGAGCGCCAGCGAGGGGCAAAGGCGGAAGGCAAGACAAAAGGACGCGGCACCGGGCCGCGTCGAAAGCCAGTCTGCACGTGGGGTTGGCGCGGCACGGAGCGGCTTCGCCGCCGTGCCGCGCATGGCGGGAGGCCCGCGCCAATGCGGGCATGTCCGCGTGCTTCACACGACAGGACACGCCAGAGCTTGCAGGGAGCGCAGCCATGAGCGACCGCCGCGACGACGATTTCCGCGTGCGCCCCAGCGCGCCGAAGAACCGGGGCAAGGGCCAGGGGCAGAGCTTCGTTTCCAAGGTGCTCAAGCAGGCGGGCAAGGCCAGCAGCGGCAAGTCTACCATGCGCCGTCCGGCATCGGCGCGCGGCACCGGCCAGCGGCCCGGCTCGCGCCTGGGGCGCGGCCACACGGCGGCGCGCTTCGCCGGGGCGAAGCTGACGCCCATGTCGCGGCGCGTGACCATCAAGACGCTGCTGGTCAATCACCAGCGGGCCAGCCCGCAGTCGCTCGCCAAGCACCTGCGCTACATCGAGCGCGACGGCGTGGGCCGCGATGGCGAGCCGGGCCAAGCCTACGGGCCGCAGACCGATGCCGCCGACCTCGATGCCTTCAAGGAACGCTGCGCCGACGACCGGCACCATTTCCGCTTCATCCTCTCGCCCGAGGATGGCGCGGAGCTGGAAGACTTGCGCACCTACACGCGGCACCTCATGGGCCGCATGGAGGCCGACTTGGGCACGGGCCTCGATTGGGTGGCCGTGAACCACTGGAACACCGACAACCCGCACACGCACATCGTCGTGCGCGGGCGCGACGACACCGGCAAAGACCTCATCATCGCGGGCGACTACATCGCCGATGGCTTCCGCCACCGCGCCGCCGAACTGGCGACCGAATGGCTGGGGCCGCGCACCGAACTGGAGATCCAGCAGACCTTGCAGCGCGAGGTGGAGCAAGAGCGGTGGACGAGCCTGGATCGCACCTTGAAGCGCGAGGCCGGCGACGATGGCCTGGTGCATGTCGAACGGCTCAACGAACCCCGACTGCAACGCCAGCGCCTGCTGCTGATCGGCCGCCTGCAACGCTTGCAGCGCCTGGGCCTGGTCGACGAGACGCAGCCCGGCACCTGGGCCGTCCATGCCGATGCGGAGAAGACCCTGCGCGTCCTGGGCGAGCGTGGCGACATCATCCGCACCATGCAGCGGGCCATGCGCGGCGAGCCGCGCGAGCTGGCGGTATTCGAGCCGGGAAACGAGGGCCGAACCATCCTCGGGCGCGTGGCGGCGAAAGGACTGGCCGACGAGCTGCGCGACCGGGGCTATCTGGTCATCGACGGCGTGGACGGCAAGGCCCACTACGTCGCACTCAATGCCCGCGACGAGCTGGCGAACTATCCGACCGGCGCCGTGGTGGAGGTGAAGGGATCGGCCGACGTGCGCGCGGCCGACAGGAACATCGCCGCGCTGGCCAGCGACGGCCTGTACCGCACAGATCACCACCTGGCCGTGGCGCAGGGCCAGGCCGTGCCCGGCCGCGACCCGCAGGAGGTTGTGGCGGCCCACGTCCGCAGGCTGGAAGCCCTGCGCCGGGCGGGCATCGTGGAGCGCATGGCCGAGGGGCTATGGAAGGTGCCGGGCGACCTGCCCGAGCAGGGCCGCCGTTACGACGCGCAGCGCCTGGGCGGCGTGGCCGTGGAGCTGAAATCGCACCTGCCCATCGAGCGGCAGGCGCGCGTGATCGGGGCCACCTGGCTCGACCAGCAGTTGATCGGCGGTGGCTCGGGCCTGGGCGACCTGGGCTTTGGCGGCGAGGCCAAGCAGGCAATGCAGCAGCGGGCCGACTTCCTGGCCGAGCAGGGGCTGGCCGAGCGGCGCGGACAGCGCGTGATCCTGGCGCGCAACCTGCTGGGCACGTTGCGCAACCGGGAACTGGCGCAGGCGGCCAAGGACATTGCCGCCGAAACCGGCCTGGAGCATCGCCCGGTGGCCGATGGGCAGCGCGTGGCCGGCATCTACCGGCGTTCCGTCATGCTCGCCAGCGGGCGCTACGCGATGCTCGATGACGGCATGGGCTTCTCGCTGGTGCCGTGGAAGCCGGTGGTCGAGCAGCGACTGGGGCAGCAGCTTGCTGCGACGGTGCGCGGTGGCGGGGTGTCCTGGGAGATTGGGCGGCAACGCGGGCCTACTGTCGCTTGATCGCCCGCAAGAGCGAGGCGGAGTACCGGCATGGCACAATAAACCGATTGACGGTCGGTTTTTTCTGGACGATACTCATTGATTCGAGTCAAAGCTCGGAGCTGACAACCTTGACCAACCACAGCGTACCAACACTTGGCGATCTGGAAATCGCCGTGCTTGAAGACATCTGGCGCTTCGGCCCGTCCGACACCAAGGCGGTTTATTCCCGCATTGGACAGTCGCGCTCGATTTCTTTGAACACCGTGCAATCTACGCTGGAACGTCTATTTCGCAAAGCCATGCTTCAGCGCGAAAAGATCAGCCATGCCTATGAATACTCAGCGCGAGTTTCCCGCCGCGAATTGATCCAGAAACTGGTGGAATCCACGGTGCGTCGTGTCGCAGGGCCGCAGCCCGATGCGTTGCTGAGCGCATTTGTCGATCTTGCTGCAAGGGCGGATGACGACCAGCTCAAGAGGTTGGAGGAATTGATCGCACGTCGTCGGGCTGAATTGGATCAGCCGTGATGACGAGCTATGGCCCACTACTTCAGTTTGCATTGCTGTCCGGCTTCGTGCTGGCAGTGACGCTTACTCTGCTGATCGGTGCTTGCGAGCATCCATTGCGTCGTGCGCTGTCAGGTAAGACCGCTTCTCAGCGGGCGCGGGTATCTTGGTGGATGCTGGTAACGCCTGCATTGGCGGGCATCACCTACGCGGTGATGACCATTGCAATGCCGTCGATGTTTGACGACTCAGCCCGATTTGCCGCTGCCTGTTCTGCGCATGCCGACACGCTTCTGCACCTGTGCGTTTGGCACCCGAGCAGTACCGGGCAAAGTGCTTGGCTATGGGGTGCATTGGCGTTGCTGGCAGGATATGCGGCTTGGCTGGCGGCGCGAGCCGCAGCAGGTCTTTGGCGCGCTCGTCGAACCCTTGCCTCGCTGGTGCGGCTGAGTGGTCGTCCAGGGTATCCCGACAAACTGCGCGTGCTCGATGTTGAACAGCCTATGGCGTTGGCCTGCGGCGTCGGGCGTGGTCACATTCTGCTTTCAACGTCGTTGATGCGACGACTCAATCCGATGCAGTTGCGCGTGGTGCTCGCGCACGAACAGGCTCACATCGCCAATCGTGATGTTCTGAATCGCTTGACCGCTGCCGTACTGTCCAGCATCCAGTTGCCCGGCGTCCGTCGTCGGTTGTTGCGCGATCTGGAACTCGCTTTGGAGCAGCGTTGTGATTTTGCTGCCGCCAAAGAAGTGGGATGCCCTATCGCCGTGGCCGAAACCATCGTTACGGTGGAGAAGATATTTCGGCAACACGCGAGGGAGCAGGTGCCGTTGACGATGGCGTTCTTTTCCGATTTTGTCCCTGAGCGCGTTGAAGCATTGCTGTCATCCAGGCACACGTCGATCTCGTATTTGGGACCAATGCTCGGCATCTTTGTTCTGGCGTTTTGCAGCCTATCTACCGGCTGGCTGCACTCTGTGACCGAATCTCTCATCACCGTGATGACGAGGTAAGTTCATATGCGCGCGTGCCGTGTTTTTTTGCTTAAAAAACCGATTGATGATCGGTTTTATCGTGATTCCGCTCCAGCGTGCGTGGGAGGTCGCTGCGCGGAATCGTTTGATCGCCATCTGTTGTCGTCGTGAGGGTTTTCATGAAATTGATCCGCTTAGTGGCCTTGGTGTTCGTCGGGGCCTGCGGCACATCCGCAGCCCTAGCCGCCGAACCCCTGCGGCTGGAGGAGGCAGTCTCCCGCGCGCTCGCTGCCCATCCCTCCATCACAGCCGAAACGGCGCAGCTCCAGGCTGTTCGTGCCCGCACCCAGCGCGAAGCCCTGCCACCGCCTTACACGATTGGCGGTGAGATGGAAAACGTCGCCGGGAACGGCAATCTGCGGGGTATTCGTTCGGCTGAAACGACATTGCGCATCGGCCGAGTTATCGAACTCGGCGGCAAGCGCGAGGCTCGCCAAACATTAGGGCAAGCCGAACTGAGGGAACAAGAGCATCAGGCCACCAAAGCGCGGATCGACTTGGCCAGCACGACCGCGGCTCGATTCATTGAAGTGCTCGCTAGGCAACAGCGATTGGTCTATGCCGAGGAGCGCGTCGAGCAGGCAGAACGCACCCGACAGGAGGTTGCAGCCTGGGTGAAAGCCGCTCGCAATCCCGATTCTGATTTACAGGCCGCCAATATTGCAGTCGCGGAGGCGCAGCTTAACCGCGAGAGTGCAGAACACGAATTGGCAAGCGCCAAGATGACCTTGGCAGCGAGTTGGGGCGCGTTGACGCCGGACTTCGGTGAAGTCGTCGGCGACCTGCAAACCTTGCCGACCGTGGCGTCATTCGAGACGTTGGCCGCTCGTTTGCCCATGACCCCCGAGCTATGGGCATCACGTTTGCGGGCCGACACCATCGGCGCCCGTCGTCGGCTCGCGGAGGCCGAGGCCAAACCCAATCTGGACGTTAGCTTGGGTGTACGTCGTTTTGAGGCCACCAGGGATCACGCCGTGGTGGCGTCAATCTCGATCCCGCTAGGTGGGCCGACACGCTCTGGATACGCGGTGTCACAGGCCAACGCCGAACTGGCTGCGCTGGAGGCACGGCGCGATGCCGAACGCTTCGAGCGCCACCAGGCGCTGTTCGACAAGTATCAGGAACTCACGCACGCACGTCACGAACTGGGGTCGTTGCGCGAACGGATGCTGCCTATGGCCGAAAGTGCCTTGGCAACGACTCGTCGTGGCTTTGAGCAAGGCCGCTTCTCCTATTTGTCGCTGGCCCAAGCACAGCGGACGCTTTTCGATCTTCGCTCGCGTGCTGTCGAAGCCGCCGCTCGCTATCACCTTCTGCTGGTCGAGGTGGAACGCCTCACCGCCACCGTTGAGGAAAACGCACCATGATTCGCATTCTTTCCCTGCTGCTCCTTTGCGTGTTCGTCGCTGCGTGCAGCCCTGGTGGCGACAAGCCCAAAGAGGAGGCCAGCGCCCAAGCAAGCGGAAGCTATGAGCGTGGGCCAAACAATGGTCGGCTACTCCGTGATGGAGATTTCGCCCTAGAAGTCACCATCTACGAAACCAATGCGCCCCCGCATTACAGGCTATTTGCCTACCGCGACGGCAAGCTTGTCGCCCCCGCCGATGTTGTTGCGACCATCAAGCTCTCCCGCCTGGATGGCGAGGTCAACCAATTCAAGTTCACGCCGGAGAACAACTATCTAGTCGGCAGTGGCGAAGTGACCGAGCCGCATTCGTTCGACGTGGCCGTATCCGCCGAACACGCCGGAAAGAAGTCCACATGGTCTTACGAGTCCTACGAGGGCCGTGTAACCATTCCGGCCAATATCGCCAAGGATGCCGGCGTCAAGACCGAATCGGCGGGGCCGGCAGTCATTCGAGACGTTGTGCGACTAATGGGAACAGTTGTTCTGGATGCCGACAGGCACGCAGCGATTCGTGCGCGCTTCCCCGGCATCGTGCGCTCTGTGAACGTGCAGCAAGGAGAGCGCGTCCGCCGGGGCCAGACACTGGCCGTCGTCGAGGGCAACGACAGTATGCGTACCTACCCGATCACGGCGCCGTTTGATGGCGTCGTGCTCGCGCGCAATACGAATGTGGGCGACGTGGCCGAAGCTGGTGCGCTGTTCGAGCTGGCCGACCCGTCCAATGTATGGATCGACCTGCGTGCCATCGGCACAGACGCCGAAGTTCTACAGCCAGGCCAAGCCGTGCGAATCCGGTCAGCGACCGGAAAGACCGAAGCCAGTGGAAAGATTCAACGGCTGTTGCCGGTGGCCGGCAGCGGCCAGAGCGTCATTGCCCGCGTCAGCATCCCGAACCCGGAGGGGCGCTGGCGCCCCGGCATGACCGTGGCCGCCGAGGTCACAGTAGGCACGCGCAACGTATCGCTTGCGGTGAAGGAGTCGGGATTGCAGCGATTCCGCGACTTCACCGTGGTATTCGCACAGGTCGGCGAAACCTATGAAGTGCGAATGCTTGAGCTTGGGGAGCGCGATGGCGAATACGTTGAAGTGACCGGCGGACTCAAGCCCGGCACGAACTACGTAGCCGAGCAAAGTTTCCTGATACGCCAAGACATCGAAAAGTCTGGCGCCAGCCACGATCACTGAGGACGCGGATATGCTCGAACGTATCATTCGCGCGTCCATTGCGCATCGCTGGCTGGTGCTTCTACTGGTGCTCGCCCTGTCCGGGCTGGGGATCTGGAACTACAGCCGCTTGCCGATCGACGCGATCCCGGACATCACCAATGTCCAAGTGCAGATCAATACCGAAGCACCGGGCTACTCGCCAATGGAGGCAGAGCAGCGCGTCACCTTCCCGGTTGAGACGGCATTGGCTGGCCTTGCTCGGCTGGACTACACACGTTCGATTTCCCGCTACGGTCTGTCGCAGGTCACGGCGGTCTTTGAGGACGGCACTGACATCTACTTTGCTCGCCAGCAGGTCGCCGAACGCTTGCAGCAGGCATCCTCGCAGCTTCCGACGGGCTTGAACCCTTCCCTCGGGCCGGTAGCAACAGGCCTCGGCGAGATATTCATGTACACCTTGGAACCCGAGAAGGGCTACGAGGAAGTATGGACGCCAACGGCGCTGCGCACGTTGCAGGACTGGTCAGTGCGTCCGCAGCTTCGCAACCTGAAAGGCGTCACCGAGGTCAACACCATCGGTGGCTACGTGCGCCAATTCCACATCACGCCCGATCCGGTCAAGCTGCTGGCCTACGGGTTGACGATGAACGACGTGCTGAACGCCGTCGCGCGCAACAACGCGAACGTCGGTGCCGGGTACATCGAGCGTCATGGCGAACAGTATCTGATTCGCATTCCCGGCCAAGTGGGCGACATAGAGCGGCTGCGGAAGATTGTCGTGGCAACGCGCGATGGCCTTCCGCTCCGAATGGGCGATGTGGCGGAAGTGCTAGAAGGCAGCGAATTGCGAACCGGCGCTGCAACGAAAGACGGCAAGGAAGTCGTGTTGGGTACGGCCTTCATGCTGATTGGCGAGAACAGCCGAGCGGTTGCGCAACGCACGGTGGAAAAGCTCGCTGAAATCGACGCGACACTTCCCGAGGGAGTCCGCGCGCATGCGGTTTACGACCGCACGCAGCTCGTTGATCGCACCATCGCCACCGTGCAGAAGAATCTTCTGGAAGGCGCATTGCTGGTGATCGCAGTGCTTTTCCTGCTGCTGGGCAACATGCGGGCAGCTCTGATAACTGCTGCCGTGATTCCGCTTGCCATGCTGCTGACGATTACCGGCATGGTACAAAACCGTATCTCGGCCAATCTGATGAGCTTGGGCGCGCTGGACTTCGGCCTGATCGTCGATGGCGCGGTCATCATCGTGGAGAACTGCTTGCGCAGGTTCAGCGAGCGACAGCACCAGCTCGGTCGCCTGCTGACCCGCGACGAGCGTTTCTCGCTGGTTTCGAGTGCCAGTGCGGAGGTCATCAAACCCGCGCTGTTCGGACTGTTCATCATCACGGCCGTTTACCTTCCGATCTTCGCGTTGTCGGGCGTCGAAGGAAAGATGTTCCACCCGATGGCCCTCACTGTCGTCATCGCCTTGACCGGCGCGATGGTGTTGTCGCTGACCTTCGTACCCGCCGCGGTCGCCCTGTTTGTCACCGGCAAGGTTTCCGAGAAGGAAACCAAGGTGATGCGCGGCATCAGCCGCCTCTATGCACCGCTTCTCAAGCAGGCGATCAAGTTGCGACTTGCCGTCGTCGCGGCAGCGGCAGTGCTGGTAGTGCTCTCGGGCATGCTCGCAGCGCGCTTGGGAACCGAGTTCATCCCGAACCTGGACGAAGGTGACATCGCCCTGCACGCAATGCGCATCCCCGGGACGAGTCTGACGCAGGCGATTGGCATGCAACGCCAACTGGAAGCCCGGATCAAGGAGTTTCCGGAGGTCGAGGAAGTCGTCGCCAAGATCGGCACTGCCGAGGTTGCGACAGACCCCATGCCGCCTTCGGTAGCTGACACCTTCATCATGCTCAAGGATCGCAGCGAATGGCCTGACCCACGTAAGCCGAGGGCTGTCCTGCTTGCCGAACTGGAGAAGGCGGTTAACACCATCCCCGGCAACAACTACGAATTCACGCAACCCGTGCAGATGCGCATGAATGAGTTGATCGCAGGTGTTCGTGCCGAGGTGGCAATCAAGGTGTATGGCGACGACATGGAGCAACTGGCCGAAATTGGCTCGAAGATCGAAGCCGTGGCCGAGAGTATCGACGGGTCTGCCGATGTGGCGCTTGAGCAGATTACGGGCCTACCGCTGATGACGATCACGCCGAACGTGGATGCACTGGCCCGGTACGGCCTGGCGATCGACGACATACAGCAGACGGTGGCGATCGCGCTAGGCGGTGCCGTCGCTGGCCAGGTGTTTGAGGGGGATCGCCGATTCGATATTGTGGTTCGGCTACCCGAAGCGCAACGCCAGGACCCGAAGGCACTGGCGACACTACCCATTCCGATTCAAGCCGGAACGGTTGCCGGGCTAGGCCAAGCAGCCTATGTGCCGCTCGGCCAGCTTGCGTCCATCGAAGTAGCGCCCGGCCCCAATCAGATCAGCCGCGAGAACGGCAAACGCCGGATCGTTATCACCAGCAACGTGCGCGGGCGCGATCTAGGTTCGTTCGTGGAAGAACTACGTGAGCGGGTGAGCCGTGAAATTACGCTGCCCGAAGGCTATTGGGTCAGCTACGGCGGCACGTTCGAGCAGCTCATCTCGGCCAGCCAACGCCTGTCCGTCGTCGTGCCTGCCGTGCTGGTTCTGATTTTCGGCCTACTGTTCATGGCCTTCGGCTCGGGCCGGGATGCAATGGTCGTCTTTAGCGGCGTACCGCTGGCGCTGACGGGTGGTGTAGCCGCATTGTGGCTACGCGATATTCCGCTCTCGATTTCAGCAGGTGTCGGCTTCATTGCGCTGTCCGGCGTGGCTGTGCTCAACGGACTGGTGATGGTGAGCTTCATTCGCAAGCTGCATCACGACGGCGCACCAATTCAGGACGCCATCGTGAATGGCGCGATGACGCGACTGCGCCCAGTGCTAATGACTGCGCTGGTTGCAAGCCTTGGTTTCGTACCGATGGCTATCAATGTCGGAACAGGCGCGGAAGTGCAAAGACCACTCGCCACTGTCGTCATCGGCGGCATCGTTTCCTCGACGCTGCTGACGCTGCTGGTTCTACCGGCCTTGTATCGCCTCATTCATCGGCGTACCGACCAGCAGAACACGGCACAAGCGTAAGCAAGGCACCAATTTATCAACAAGTTTGCAGGGAGCGGCGGATGCGGAAAAGGCATTCGCCGCACGCAAGCAACAGGCCCTTTAGGAGATTGATTGAGGTATGACATTCATGCGTGAAAGACCATTTGAAGTAACGCCAGGGCGCTACCGACCAACCTGGCAACGGATTTCTCTATTTCTCGGAGCGGGGCTTCTCCTATTGTTCGCGTGCGCGAATCAGGCACTGGCCCATGCCGTTGCAGAAGGCGACAAGGGCTATATCCAGGAGATCTCCGGCGTCAATCTGATCCCGTTCATGTATTTAGGGGCGAAGCATATGGCAACGGGATACGACCATATCCTGTTCCTGCTTGGCGTGATCTTCTTCCTATACCGGATGAAGCACATCGCCCTGTACGTGACGCTGTTTGCCATCGGCCACTCGACCACGATGCTGCTCGGTGTGTATTTCAACGTCGGAATCAACAGCTACATCATCGACGCGATCATTGGTCTTTCGGTTGTTTACAAGGCGCTCGACAACATAGGTGCCTTTCAACGGTGGCTCGGCTTCCAGCCCAACACGAAAATCGCAACGGTTGTATTCGGGCTGTTCCACGGCTTCGGCCTGTCCACCAAGATCATTGAATACAACATTTCACCCGACGGCCTGATTCCAAACCTGCTGGCATTCAATGTCGGCGTGGAAATCGGGCAACTGCTTGCGCTCGGCACCATTCTGATCGCAATGAGTTACTGGCGTCGGACGGCGAGCTTCTGGCGTCATGCGTACACCGCAAACGTGGCAATGATGTGTGCCGGATTCATTTTGATCGGCTACCAGATCACCGGCTACTTCGTTTCCTGAACCTCACACGGAGCAATCCTTATGTACAACGTATCCAAGCCAACCATTGACGACCTGCCCACATCAAAGCAACTGCTGCGCTCGACGTTTATTGCGCTCGTGGCCGCCATTGCAATTTTGGTAGCCATCGTCCTCCCCTCCGAATACGCAATCGACCCGACAGGAATTGGCCGTGCGCTCGGGCTGACGGAAATGGGAGAAATCAAGAAACAGTTGGCCGAAGAAGCTGCGGCAGACGCCGCAATGGATGCAGCCAAGGCCGTTGCCCCGACTAAAGGAAACGCAAGCACAACCGAGTCAGAACGGCAGCAAGATGCCGCCCAGGTGGCGAACGATTCTGCTTGGCGCGATGAAATGCGCGTCGTACTCAAGCCCGGTCAAGGGGCCGAAGTGAAGCTAAGCATGAAGGCCGGTGAGAAAGCCGAGTTCAGTTGGATCGCCGAAGGCGGCGTAGTGAACTTCGATACCCACGGCGATGGCGGTGGACAGTCGATTAGCTACGAGAAAGGCCGTGCCGTGCCCGCAGACGATGGTTCGATCCAGGCTGCCTTTAATGGCAATCACGGCTGGTTCTGGCGAAACCGTGGGGACGCCGATGTGACTGTGGTTGTCCGTACTCGCGGTCAATACGCGGAAATGAAGCGCGTCTTGTAGTTCGCCAGAAAGACAGGGGTGAATGCCCCATGTACTCCGGCCATCCTGCTGATATGGCAGACGCGCAACAGGAGGCCGTAGTTTCCCGCCCAGCCGCGAAGGCTGGGCTTAACCCAAGGAGATAGTGAAAATGAATATTCGTCCGTTCTTGATTGCCGCCCTGGCCAGCGCATCGCTCGCTTCGCCGCTTGCGATGGCTCACCCCGGCGCGCATGACGACGATGAGAAGGCCATGCCGAAGACCTGCGAGCAGTTGGCAGATACGAAGCGGTACATCAGCGACGTGGCTTATCCCGAAGTAAAGAAGCTGAAAGAGCAATGCGATGCCGCCGCAAAGAGGAAGCCGGCTGCAACGCCGGCTCCGGCAACCCGTCAATCGTCCGGCGGCAAGAACTGATTTTTCAGATTGTGGCCGTGACTCACAAGGTCACGGCCACCGCCTGATTGAGTTGGCAAGCTCCGCCTTGGCCCTCGCTCGGCTGCTCAGAACTGCCAATACTCCGCACTGGCCTGGGTGACGAATCATGGTTCTAGCATTAACCGAGGAGCAAGTGCTATGTCGGCTCGGAGGGAGTGAATATTCTATGGAGTTGAGACACCTGAAGTATTTTCTCGCCGTAGCTGAGGAGCTTCGCTTCGCCCGTGCCGCAGAGAAGCTGCACATTGAGCAATCGCCCTTGTCCCGAGCCATCAAGGAACTGGAAGAAGAACTGGGTGTTGTGCTGTTTGCCCGCACCACCCGCAGCACCAGGCTGACCCGCGCTGGCAAGTTGTTCTTGGAGCACGTTCGTCGCGTGCTCGCTGCTGTGGAGCAGGCTCGCGAGAGCGTAAAGGCTGCGGCCAACGGCTTTCACGGGCAGTTGCGCGTGGCATTGTCCGATGGCATCACGCCGTCGCGCCTGTCTGCCTTGCTCGTACTTTGTCGCCAGGAAGAACCTGAGGTAGAAATCCGATTCTTCGAGGTGCCCCTGTCGCAGCAGATCAAGGGGCTTCATAGCGATCTGTACGACGTGGGATTCGCCCAGTCCAACGAGGTTGGTGATGGCATCGTCACCGTACCTGCCTGGAGCGATACGCTGATGGTCGCGGTTCCTGGCCGGCATCCGTTACTCGCCCACAAGCGCATTCCCTTAGATGAGTTGCTGCGCTATCCATTGGTCTTGTGCGATCCGCAAGTTTGCGAAGGCCATGCCAAGCATGTCGAACGAGTGCTTCGCCATACTGAGATGGAGCCTTTGATCGCAGAGCGCGTTGCTTCTTGCGACCTGATGATGGCGCTGGTATCGGCTGGTTTCGCGCTCGGGCTGGCCGGCGCCGCACACATTGCCGCCAGCCGTGAGCCGGGTGTCGTGGCCCGTCCGCTGGCGCAGCGCGTGCCACCCTTGACGACGTACTTGCTTCATCTTGACGATGATCTATCCGACGAACTGGCAAGGTTCATTGAGCGAGTACAGACCATCGAATCTCTGGAACCCCCAAGGCCGATACGAGGTCGAAATCCCGATCCTTCGGAGGAATGATGTCATGAGGAAAATCATCCCGCTCTTGCTGATGGCTGCATTAGCTGCCTGCGGCCAGTCCGAGACGCCACAGAAGCCCGCTGATTCCGCAGTCAACGTCCCGACGGTGGAAGAACTCGCGGCCAACCCCGAGCGGCTCAAAGAGCTGCGCCAGCAGTGCAAGACCGATCGCCCCAAACTCGGCGACGTGCTGTGCAACCGTGTAGCCGAAGCCACGCGCAAGCGGTTCTATGGCGACGGCGAAACCCCCTACACACCGCCGAAAGAGTCGCCCAAGTTCTGATGGCCGGCAGTCCGCCGCATCACCATCTTTTTTGCTCCACACGCCGCAGCGCGCCCTCGCTTGCGGCGTTTTTCTTTGGCTCGCCACCGCGCTCATTCTTTCTTTTTCCGCGACTTTTCTGCTTAAAACGGTCTTTGACCGGCACTGACCCGGCACCGATCCTGACGCTTGCGGCACGTCCTTGTGCCGCGCTTTCCATGAGGAAAAAGCGCAGGAGAAATCGGAGGCCAGGTCATGCAAGGGACGAACGTGCTGTTCGGTCAGATTGCCGTGGTATTCGGCATCGTGATCGCCGGAGTGTGGGGCGCCACACAATGGACAGCAGCAGCCCTTGGCTACCAACTACGCCTTGGCTCGCCCTGGTTTGATTTCTTCGGCACGCCGGTCTATCACCCGTGGCGGCTGTTCGAGTGGTGGTTCTTCTTCGATGCCTATGCGCCGCGCGTGTTCGATACCGGCGGCGCCATCGCGGGCGGCAGCGGTCTTGTCGCCGTGCTGGTGGCGATTGGCATGTCGATCTGGCGCTCGCGGCAATCGCGCCTGGTCACGACCTACGGCTCGGCCCGTTGGGCGAACGCGGATGACATTCGCAATGCCGGCATCACACAGCCGGCCGGCGTGTTCCTCGGCCAGCACGACCGCCAGTACCTGCGGCATGAAGGCCCGGAACACGTCCTGACCTTCGCACCCACGCGCTCAGGTAAAGGCGTTGGCCTGGTGGTGCCGACGCTGCTTTCCTGGCCCGCGTCCGCCGTCATCCACGACATCAAGGGCGAGAACTGGCAGATCACCGCCGGCTGGCGTTCGCGCTTCTCGCATTGCCTGCTGTTCAACCCCACGGATACGAAGTCGGCGGCCTACAACCCGCTGCTTGAGGTTCGGCGTGGCGCGCATGAAGTGCGCGACGTGCAGAACATCGCGGACATTCTGGTCGATCCCGAAGGCGCGCTGGAGAAGCGCAACCATTGGGAGAAGACCTCGCACGCGCTGCTGGTCGGGGCCATCTTGCATGTGCTCTACGCAGGCGAGGACAAGACGCTGCGCGGCGTCGCCAATTTCCTGTCCGATCCGGCCAGTCCCTTCGAGCTGACCTTGCACCGGATGATGACCACGCCGCACCTCGGCGATGGCCCGCATCCGGTGGTGGCGTCCGCTGCGCGCGAAGTGCTCAACAAGTCGGACAACGAGCGTTCCGGCGTGTTGAGCACGGCCATGTCGTTCCTCGGCCTGTACCGCGATCCCACGGTGGCTGAAGTCACGTCGCGCTGCGATTGGCGCATCGCCGACCTGATCGCGGCCGAGCATCCGGTGTCGCTGTATCTGGTGGTGCCGCCTTCGGACATTTCGCGGACGAAGCCGCTCATCCGCCTGATCCTCAACCAGATCGGCCGGCGTCTCACCGAATCGCTCGATGGCTCCGACGGCATCGAGCGCCGCCACAAGCTGCTGTTGATGCTCGACGAGTTCCCGGCGCTGGGGCGCCTGGACTTCTTCGAGACGGCTCTGGCCTTCATGGCTGGCTACGGCATCCGCAGCTTCCTCATCGCCCAAAGCCTGAACCAGATCGACAAGGCGTATGGGCAGAACCATTCCATCCTCGATAACTGCCACGTTCGCGTGACGTTTGCGACGAACGATGAACGCACGGCCAAACGCATTTCCGAAACGCTCGGCACCGCGACCGAGCTGCGCGCGCAGCGCAACTACGCGGGCCATCGGCTCGCGCCGTGGCTCGGCCACCTGATGGTGTCGCGCCAGGAGACGGCGCGTCCACTGCTGACGCCGGGCGAGGTGATGCAGCTTCCGCCTGACGAAGCCGTGGTGATGGTGTCCAGCGTCGCGCCGATCAAGGCGAAGAAGCTGCGCTACTACGCGGACGCCAATTTCAAGCGCCGCGTGCTGCCGCCGCCTGCGCTCGCGGGTGCGCAGTATGCCGACGCGCCGCCGCTGCGCCCGGACGACTGGAGCGGACTGGCGATTCCGCCAACGCCTGCCGTACCGGCCACGGCATCCGCCGATGGTCTGGGCAGCTTGGCCGCCGACGACGGTGGCCCGCGCCGTCAGCCCGAGCTTTCCGAAGCCGTGGCCTATGCCCCCGAGCTGGCCGCGCCTGTGGCCGACCTCGCGCTGCTCGACGACGACGACGACCTGCCGCTTCCCCTTCCTCGCCAGCTTGATCCAGCCATGCAGCGCACGGCCCGGCTGGCTTCCCTCGACCCCAACGACGGAATCGAGCTATGAGCCACTACCGCCTCAACCTGTTCATCCAGCCCGAGCACGCCAAGCGCCTGGACGAGTTGGCCGCCAAGAAAGGCGTGTCCAAGTCGTCCATCGTCGCGGCGGCGCTCGCATCGTGGCTGTCGCCCGATGCCGCCGATCAGCGCGAGGCAGCAGTCGCCAAGCGCCTTGATCGCCTGTCGCGCCAAGCCGAGCGCATGGAGCGTGACCAGAACATCCAGATCGAGACGCTGGCGCTGTTCATTCGCTACTACCTCACGGTCAGCACGCCAGTCCCCGAGGCGCACCAAGAGGCCGCCCGCGCCCAGGGCAAAGCGCGCTTCGAGCAGTTCGTTGAACAGTTGGGCCGCCACTTGCTGCGCGGGCGAAGCCTGGTGCGCGACGTGGTGGAAGAACTGCACCCCGACCCGATGCGGATGGAGGACGCGGCGGCAGCCGCGCAAGCGCAGGAGCGTGCGTCATGAGCGCCGCTCCGCAACTTCCGCCCGAGCCACGCTCATCCGCTGCGGCTTCGCTTGACCGGCGCATCCAGATGCTGCGGACAGCAATGGGGCCGCTGATCGCCACCGCGCTCGAAGACCCGGATGTGGTGGAAATCATGCTCAACCCCGATCGCACCCTTTGGGTGGATCGCCTGTCATCGGGTCGCGCGCCTATGGGCGTGGAAATGCCCGAGGCCGATGGCGAGCGAATCATCCGCCTCGTCGCGGCGCACGTCGGCGCCGAAGTCCACCGGGGCCAGCCGCTGCTGTCGGCCGAGCTGCCCGAAACCGGCGAACGCTTCGAGGGCATCCTGCCGCCCGCCGCGCCGGGGCCGGCCTTCGCGCTGCGCAAGCGCGCCATCGGCGTGATCCCGCTGGAGCGGTACGTCGTGGACAGAATGATGACCGCCGCCCAGGCGGGCTTTCTCGTTCGCGCCGTGCGCGAGCGCCAGAACGTCCTGATCGCTGGGGCCACCAGCAGCGGCAAGACGACCTTGGCAAACGCGCTGCTGGCCGAGATAGCCGCCACCGGCGACCGCGTGCTGGTGCTCGAAGACACGGTAGAGCTGCAATGCGCAGCCCGCGACCACGTTCCTCTGCGCACGCGCGCAGGCGTGGTGTCCATGACGGAGCTGGTGCGCTCGTCCATGCGCCTGCGGCCGGATCGCGTCGTCGTCGGTGAAGTGCGCGGCGCCGAGGCGCTGGATCTCATCAAGGTGTGGGGCACAGGTCACCCCGGCGGCATCGCCACCATCCACGCCGGCTCCGCGCTCGGCGCGCTGCTGCGCCTGGAGCAACTGATTCTCGAAGTGGCAGTGAACCCGCCGCGTGCGCTGATCGCAGAGGCGGTCAATGTGGTGATCCACATCGCCGGACGCGGACGCAAGCGCCGCATCGAGAGCATCGCCCGCGTCGTCGGCTTCGACGGCGTTGGCTACCAACTGGCGGATGCGATGGACACGCCGTTTCCCGAGCTGTCGCCAGTTCCCGATGCCGCATCCCCTGCGGCGACTTCCTCATCCCCGTCCCTCAATCCCTCTGGAGAACTGCCATGACGCACGCCCATGCTTTCCGTGTTTCCGTAAATCCGCCTTCGCACCTGTTCATCCTCGCGCGGCTGCGCAGCCTGGCCCGCCCTGCGGCGCAAGGGCTGCTGCTGGCCGCGCTGCTGCTGTTCCTGGCCGGAACTGCGCAGGCCGCCGGTTCCTCGATGCCCTGGGAAGGCCCGCTGCAATCCATCCTCGAATCCATCCAGGGGCCGGTGGCGCGCATCGTCGCGGTCATCATCATCATCGCCACGGGCCTCGCGCTGGCCTTCGGCGACACGTCGGGGGGCTTTCGAAAGCTGATTCAGATCGTGTTCGGCCTGAGCATCGCCTTCGCCGCGTCCTCGTTCTTCCTGTCGTTCTTCTCGTTCTCTGGCGGGGCCGTCGTATGAGCGGCCCGGACAGCTTCGCGGCCGGGTTCGAGGTGCCGTTGCATCGCTCGCTCACCGAGCCGATCTTGCTGGGCGGCGCACCGCGCACCGTGGCGATCGCCAACGGCACGCTGGCCGCCGCCGTCGGGCTGGG